>DAVB01000060.1:0-87268 GCA_002505455.1 Euryarchaeota archaeon UBA52
TCGGAATTAGCACACTGCATACGTTCAAGAAAGCCGAACGCAGTAATGCGATTCATTCCAGACGAACGTCAGGATATCGCTGATAATTGGCCAGAAGATGTGGATGATGCCCCTGCTAGGAGCGATTGGGGCTGGGAATCAAGATTTGACATGGATCAACTGGTTGATTCTATGATGGCCGGTGTGGCTCAATCTTCATCCTCGTCCTGATTCCAGTCAGGTTCTCCCGGCTCGACCTTAGCCCATAGTACATCATCGATCCTAAGTACCGATATCGCGCCCTCAGTGGCTCCAGATAATGCGTTCTCAACGACCAGTCGAAGATCTATTATTCCAATCGAATCGAGACTTACGAGACTATCAGTTCTTAGATCGAAACCAGTCCAAGGACCACTCTTCGTCTGTGCAGCAGACAACTCAAGAATTCTGTCTATCGGATCATGACCGGAATTCTGTGCAAGAACTCTGGGAATTGTCTCCAAAGCATCTGCAAATCCCTCTACAGCCAATTGCCTCTTACCTGCATACCTGCTTGCCTCATTCCTTAGCGTACGTGCAAGGTGACTCCATGTCGATCCTCCCCCAGGGAGCATGGGTGCCGCTCCCGACACTCTTACTGCGACTCCAAGCGCATCATCGAAAGTCCGTATGACTTCATCTCTAAGGGCGGGAGTTGAACCCCTGACAAGAAGGGTCTTCCCCTGGCCAGAATTTGACGCTACATGCAGGTAGTGAACGCCCGATACTTTACGCTCTTCCCATGAATCACAATGTCCAAGATGCGCTCTTTCAGCAACTTCGATGGATCGGATGATCACGGCCCCTGTTATCTCAGAAAGCCTGTTCAGATCCTCCTTGTCGAATCTCCTGAAGCAATTGATGCCTGCTTTCCTGAGCATACTCTGCGCTTCTTCGTCTATGCCATCACGCACAGCTAGAATTCCAACATCAAGAGATTCGAGGTGAGAAACAAGACCCTGTAATTTCTTCCTCTTCCTCTGGATGAACCCTTCCCTGACTCCCAGCGAGCTTATTTCAAACTCGGTATCGAACTCCACTTCCGGTATCTCAAGACCCCCATCAATCACCGCAATAGAACAACCTTCTCCACGATTTGGCATGGATTTGTCAAATCTTTGCTTCCTCGTAACGAAGGCAGAAACAAGTTCTGTATCCGTGACCGCGCCTTCTTCTAGAGAAATGCGCTTAATCAGAACTCTTTCTCCCTCAGGGTCGTCTACTTCAATCGATTCAGAAGCATCTAATGCGAGCCTACATACCAAATCGAGTATCGATGAATCGACTTTCTGCCCTATGCATGTCGATACAATGTGCCGTACATCACCATCCGAGGCGATCGGCCTCGCAATCGAGGCTATTTCTTTCATGCACATGGAATATGCGGACCTGTACGAATCAGCAATTATTGTCGGATGAAGACCAGATCTGGAAAGTTCGAGGGCATTTCTGAGCAATTCTGCTAATATCAGTATGGAAGTAGTAGTACCATCTCTTGCCACTCGATCTTGTGTAATACTCGTCTCAATCACTAGTCTTGCAGTAGGATGCTCTACCTTTGCCGTATCCAGAACCGTAGCCCCGTCATTGGTAATCAGAACCTCTCCATTCTGATCAATCAGCATCTTGTCCATCCCCTTCGGGCCTAGTGTCGATCTCACTGCAGCTGCTACAGCCAAAGCAGCTCTCGTATTTCCAACTAGGGCAGCCCTACCAGTTACCCTGTCCGTATCTTGGAGTGTGAGGTCTTCGTCAGGGGAGGACACGGCGGTACGAGCATCTTCGGTAATATCAAGGAACCTCTCCTTCGAAGTTTTACCATTTATACTACTACGGGAGATTCATATACCCCCCACGTGGTCAACTATACAACCCGTGGTTGAGTAGTGATCCAATGACCTCTGAAGAAAACAACTGGGAAAGGGACATAATTCGTGAGATGACCAAGGTATTCGAACAGATGGGTATACCTATGGACATGGGCATGCTGGAGAACATGATGAATCAGTTGGAAGAGCATTTTGAACGAATGGGAATCGACTCTAAATCCATATCCAAGACTGACATCACCCTGAATGGAAAAGGAGACCCTGAGGAGATTAGGAAGAATATCGAGGCTATGATGTCCGGGCCAGGGGGTTTTGCGGACATGCTCTCAAAGATGGGATTTGAAGTATCTGTAAAATCCTCAAGCAACACGCCTCGAGATCAGGTAGATGTCGTAACCGAGCCACAGGAAGATAACAGGCTCATTGAGATTCCAGATACGGATTTCACTCATGAGGGCGAGCTAGCCAACGTAATGATTGATGTAACCTCCATCCCTGAGGCAGATGATGGATCAGTCGATCTCGCATTAGCCGACGGAGGCAGAATAATCGAACTGTTGAGGCATAACCTCCTCAACCCTCTCAGAGGTTTCTCTATCCCTTTCGCAGCTAGCCGTATCGAGGAATGGACCCTAAACAATGGTATCCTTGATGTGACGCTGAGAATGGAATAATTAGGGGATGATTGAACAATGAGCACACCTGTTATCGGAATTGATCTAGGAACAACCAACAGCTGCGTAGCAACCTTGGAGGGAGGTCAGGCCGTCGTAATTCCAAATTCGGAAGGAGCACGAACCACTCCAAGCGTAGTCGCTTTCGCCAAAGATGGTGAGCGGCACATCGGAATCACTGCCAAGCGTCAGGCTGTGACTAATGCTAATCGGACTATTCTGTCAGTCAAGCGCGAGATGGGAACTGAGTGGTCATCTGAAATTGATGATTCCACATACACGCCTCAAGAAATGTCAGCATTCATCTTGCAGAAATTGAAGGCAGATGCAGAAGCATATCTCGGCCAGGAAATAAAGAAAGCCGTAATCACATGCCCCGCATATTTTACCGATGCACAGAGGAAGGCGACTAAAGATGCAGGACGAATCGCAGGATTAGAAGTTCTTAGGATAATCAACGAGCCCACTGCAGCTGCACTTGCATACGGAGTGAATAAAGAAGAAGATCAGACCATCCTGGTATACGATCTCGGAGGAGGGACGTTTGATGTTTCCATTCTCGAAATCTACCAGGTAGATGGCCAGCCACAGATAGAAGTCAAGGCGACTTCCGGAGATAATAGGCTTGGAGGCGATGACTTCGACGAGGTCATCATCACATGGCTTGTTGATGAGTACAAGAAAGATACAGGCATCGATCTATCTACTGATGCACAGGCCATGAGCAGACTTCGTGAACATGCAGAGAAAGCAAAGATAGAGCTTTCAGGTTCTGGCTCCGCCCAGGTCAATCTCCCATTCATCACGAGTCGTGATGGTCAGCCCGAACATCTTGACATCACACTATCGAGGTCTAAGTTTGAGGAACTAATCGAGCCATTGATCTCAAGGACTCTTTCACCCACGCGCCAAGCTATGAAGGATGCAGGAATATCCAAGGGCAAGGTCGACAAGGTGATTCTAGTAGGTGGCTCTACACGTGTCCCTGCCGTACAATCTGCAATCGAACAAGAAGTCGGTAAAGCTCCTTTCAAGGGTGTGAACCCCGATGAGGCAGTCGCCATGGGAGCGGCCCTTCAGGCAGGAATAATCGTTGGAGATTCTGGTGTCACCGACGTCCTCCTTCTTGACGTTACACCCCTTACACTCGGAATCGAGACTCTAGGCGGGGTTATGACCACAATGATTGAGCGAAACACCACCATACCAAGCAAGCGATCGGAGACATTCTCTACCGCTGCTGACAACCAGCCTGCTGTCGAGGTCCATGTTCTTCAAGGAGAGAGGCAGTTTGCTAAAGACAACATCACTCTTGGAAAATTCCACCTCACAGGGATACCCGCTGCACCTAGGGGGATACCCCAGATCGAAGTCACATTCGACATCGATGCGAATGGAATTGTGAATGTTTCAGCAAAGGACCTCGGCACAGGAAAGGAACAAAAAATCACTATAGAGAGTCAAACATCTCTCAGTGAAGACGAGATTAAGTCTAAGATTGCAGAGGCTGAAGAATTTGCCGATGAAGATCGTAAGAGGAAGGCACGCGTCGAGCTCAAGAACCAGGCCGAAAGCATAGTTTATCAGACTCGAAAGACCATCGAAGAAGCCGGTGATAAGCTTGAGGAAGCTGATACAGAACCTGTTCTGGAGAAGCTGAATGAACTCGAATCAATGGTGATGGATGGAGACACCCCAATCGATGTGGATGAAATCGATGAAGCCGGAGTACAGTCCAAGATAACCGAGTTAGAAGGCCTCATGCAGGCTCTTTCTATCAAAATATATGAGGCTGCAGCCAAGGATATGGAAGAAGACAACCAAGAAGACGAGTCTGATGACGGAGTCCACGAAGCGGATTTCGAAGTCGTTGAAGATGAGGATTGAATCACATTTTCGACATATTAATCCTCCAGTAGAGGAATGGTGCGATGACGATGTACATCAGAACGCCATAGACTCCCGATGGGAGACTCAGCACAGATAGAGTTGCACCTGCTTGGGGAGCCATTACAAGGCCCCCAACTGTAATGCCTACGGTTGCATTCTGTATGCCGCTCTCTATCGAAACAGTCGTCGCCTGATTATTTTCAAGATCAAGAATCGACGCACTCTTCCAACCTATTCCGAGCATCAGGATATTGAGTATAACAACAGCCGGGCCAAGCGTCCCAATATTCTCCATCAGCGTATCAAATTCACTTGCAATAGCCGCAATGACGATGATGACGAAAAGCCCAGCCGCGATCTTTCCAATCAAAGGCTCAATACCATCAGCAGTGGACTCTGAATACCTGCGAATTAACATTCCAATCATCACAGGCACAGTGGTCAGGAGAAACATGCTTACTCCGAGTTCAAGGATTTCGATATCAGGCGATGCGGTACCCATGAAATGATCCATTGAGAAGCCAACTATGAATGGAAGTGTGATTACGGATATAACACTCACAACTGCGGTATATGAAATGGACAGAGCTGTGTCCCCTCCTGCTAATTTTGTCAGAATATTGGATGTCACACCCCCTGGACAGCAAGCTAGAATCATCAGACCAACCGCCATTTCACCAGATAAACCGAAGATGCTTGCTATGCCGAATCCTGCTATCGGCAAGATAACCATCTGATTGCCCAATCCCACTGCGAATGCCTTCGGTTCAGTTAGAATAAGGCCAAAATCAGATACTTTCAGGCCCAGCCCCAGTGAGAACATGATATACGCCAGAGAGAGTGGAAGAACCACTTCGATGATTATGTTAGATTCTTCTTCCACACTCTCCTCAGTGTCCTGAGCAGCGACACTCGATGAAAGAACTACTACAATCAACAGACAGGCAATCAGCACCTTGAACGACCCATTCATGTAACCTGCAAAAGCCCGTTCAACGTATAGAACATGCCCGAATACAATGCGAGATGTACCAAATATTGCGGTTTAAGACTATTCTCAACGGATATCGCCCGTGATAAGACGATGTAGAGTCCTTACATGCACTCCCGATGTACCGAACTGGAAGAATGGATTCTCACGCTCGGTCCGAGCCTTGGAACCGGGGCCCCATGCAGTTCCTGCGATGTCCAAATGCACCCAAGGTATCTTGCAAGAACCCCCGTCTTCTTCCCTAGATGGAACGAAGAACTCTAAGAAAGCCGCCGCGCTGTTAGATGAACCGGCCCTACCCCCAATCGAGCCATTCCTTATGTCCGCGAATGCTGAATCTGTCATGTATCTCTTGAATTGGTCATTCAAGGGCATTTCCCAGACCGGCTCCCCACATGATGAGGCGGCTGATTCGACCCTCTTCACGAGTGTGGAATCATTGCCCCACATCCCTGTTATTTGATTCCCCAAAGCGACTACTACTGCGCCTGTGAGAGTTGCTAAATCTACAATGAATTCAGGATCGAATTCTCCTGCCTTGCAGAGACCATCAGCCAGAACATTCCTGCCTTCTGCGTCTGTACTGAAGACCTCCACAGTCTTTCCAGAATATGTCTTGAATAC
The DNA here is from genome assembly GCA_002505455.1 of Euryarchaeota archaeon UBA52. GTDB lineage: Archaea > Thermoplasmatota > Poseidoniia > Poseidoniales > Thalassarchaeaceae > MGIIb-N1. The sequence goes on from DAVB01000060.1 coordinate 6,027, forward strand.
ATCTCCAGGCCTATATGCTCCAGATCCAGGCATGTTCTCCGCCAAGCACGCTATCCCGTTTACTCTGCGATCGTAGCCGGTAGAGTACAGAGCCTCCATCAGACCAAAAACGGTAGCAGCACCACACATATCGTATTTCATGTCCCACATGCCACTCGTTGGTTTGATCGAAATACCGCCTGTATCGAAAGTTATCCCCTTCCCAACTATGCATGGACGACGAACACCATCGTCTGCATGTGGGTTGAGGGTGAAGAGGACCATGCAGGGTTTCCTGTCGCTCCCTTTGCCTACGTTGATCAACCCCCCCATGCCTAGTTCGTTGAGCTTATCCCAGTCGTATACCTCAACTACAACATTTTCTTTATTCTCTGCCCATTTCTGTGCTCTATGGGCATATTCCATAGGGTATAGAACATTAGCTGGCTCATTACCAAGATTACGTGCTAGATGCACTCCCTTAACCAGTGCACTTGACTTGGAAAGACCCTTCTCGAGATGGTTTTGATATCTGGGGCTGGCTTGGAATTGAACTGACCAAGGATCCAGGATATGATCCTCTCCGATATCCTGATGTTCAATGAACTCATAGTCTCGCAGCATCATGCCTTCTGCAAAGTCTATCATGCGATCACCGGACCAACCCGAAGTGAATCTGACACATACAGATAGTCCATTTTTCTTTGAAAGTGAGCCCATTACTCGGGCACCGGTCGTTCGTGCAATATCATGCCCCATCTCGCCTTTCTCGCCCATTCCGACAAGCATAACCCTGCATCCTGGCGTCCATACAACCATATTTTCTCCTTCCTTCCCCTCAAAATCATTCGAAGAGATGGCCTCTCTGACCAGATTTCTTTGACTACGTCCTAGACCAGATAGTGCATTGTTAGGCGCCCGAATGACGCCCTGGAAAAGCGGTAGAATCAGCTGTTCGCAGGCTTCATTGAATTCAAGATTTGACCAATTCACAATATCACTGAGTTAATGGATTTTGTAATGATATACAAATAATTGCCTAGAAACATTAACTTTCAGATGTCAATCAATTATTGAGAAATCCAAATTATGGTTCTAATCTGCTATTTCTTCCACCAATAGCAGCAAGAGTGATTGAAATGAATAAGACGAACACCGACGGAGTCGAAAGAAAACCACCAGAGTTTTTGCTAGACCAATCTACTACGCTTTCGTTCACTACCTCATTTACCCACATTGAAGCATCAATCACTCTCTTCTGATAACTTATGCTCCAAGATCCCCCATTCACGATAGCAAGACCTTCGCTATCGAAGACCACATTTGTTTCATTGGTAGCGTTGACGCCGAAGGTCGACGAATTCCACAACAAATCTCCATCGGGACTGATGTACTGAAGTGTTGCATTGGAAGTACTAGCATGCCCCAAGTTCACTACATGGCCCCTCACCTCCTCCCCGTCGATTTCGACCTCTTCCACAACCAAGCGAGCACGCCAGAACCAGATATTCTCAATCAAATATCGCATAACATCAAGCTCCTCTTCCAGCCTATCTGAGAGCGCCTCTACTGTACCAAGGAGAAATTGCTCATCATCTGTCTCAAAGGTAAACGTAGGATACCCCATCACTCCATATCCGTAATCTCTGCTTGTACCGCAGTTTGGATACAAGCCCTGGTTGGCATTTCGGATGGGTATTTCAGAGATATTGGTATTGACTTCATCTCTGATAAAATGATACATCTCCCAGTCCGAAGGTTGGTCTGGCCATTTGCCCCAAGGGTATAGCATGATCCACACCCCTGTGTGCATGGTGATGTACAAATCAGCATGAGGCACAACATCATTCATGTATATCGAATTCGCAAGGGTTTCAGATTCGCTAAATGCACTACTCCCTGGCTGAGTCGTTGGACAGGTATTCCAATAATGGTCGTAATTCCTATTCAGATCTACTTGATTTACATTCCATCTTGTATCGAAGTCATTGCCATCTGCGTTGAGCATAATCAGGATATGTAATTCCGTATTGGTCAAAACGTCGATTACATCCTGCTCCCCATTGCCCCATCCTTCGATATAGTATTCCGCAACAAGGAATGCCAATTCAGTTCCAAGATGCTCGTTCCCATGATGCCCTCCGTCAATATATGCTACATCTTTCGCCGTCCCATCCGGTTTGGTTTCCATACTCCAATCAGAGATCTGCAACATCCATATTTCTCTCCCTAGCTCCGTTTGCCCTATGCTGAATAGATTGATTATTTCCGGATAATCATCCGCCCATGCATTGAGATCCAATGTCAGTGTTGCATAGGAATGATACCAGTGCTCTTGGACAATGTCGGGCTGACCAAACTGCGCAGTTGCCACGGGCGCAGCAGAGACTGCGAGCATTGAACCCACAACGAATGCGGTAACCCAGCGGCGCATGGCGCCGCTATGGGGCCAACGCCTAGAATCGTTCGCACGTTTTGACTGATTAAAAGACGATTTGAATCAATGACATGCTAAGCCGTATTTCTTTAGACGCCAATAGTTGTATGGCCATGGAGTAATGAATCCTACGAATAACATAATTGGAATTACCCACCATGTCAATGAAGGTTCTCCCATGATTAGAAGATCGGTAGCATTCATCGAAGATTCCATTGCTATCATCGAGATAAGAGACATCCCAATAGCTACTCTGAATGCTTCTCTAATTCCTCCCATCTGTTTGATTAAGATGAAGGTCTCAAGTGCTATTGAGGTCATGATTCCATTGAACATTGCAAGCATCATAATCGACATTGCAGTCCAGCCAAGTGCATCAAGATAAGGAATAAATTGGAAAGCGGCAATTGTTCCAAAATCACCAATGCTACAGCCAATCAAGCACCACTTGGTATTGTGTGCTGACTGTTTCCATACACTTCCATCTCGCCAGTGAAACTCCTCAGTACGACCGTCTACGGTATAGCCGATTGCGAGAACAGCGTTCGCCATTAAATTCCGAGAGACCCCGGAGTGTGAAACGATAGCCGAACCAGTTTCATGAGATACTTCAGCAGATACGACACCAGATACGCTTTCAAGCGCATTTCGTACTCTTCCAGCGCAGCCATCGCAGGTCATTCCACCTACATCAAGCGTTATCGACTCGCCTCCCATGCTAATCTCACTCAATGCTCCCTATTGAATAACACCACTCTGTTCACTTGGAATCGCTCCTCAGATGCATGCCAGTGGAGGATGGCCGAGATGGTTTGAAACCCCAGCGTTCGTAGAAACCACTTACATCTGCTAGGAGATTGATGTATGTATTCGGTGGGGCTTCTTCCTCAATGTAGCGCATTAATTCATTCATCACCATTGTCCCTCCGCCTTTTCTTTGGTAATCAGGAATAACGGCCATGTCGCAGATATGGAATACGGTTCCACCATCCCCCACAATTCGTCCCATCCCAACAATTCTTCCGTTTTCTTCAAGCTTTAGAACCACTGAGCATAACTCTCTACCTAATCCCCTGGTTGCACCTTCCATCGATCTCGGGCCCATTCCTGCTGCCTTTCTTATCATGAGGAAAATTTCTGGAGGAGGGACCTCCCTCTCGATCCTGAACACGCTTCAAACCTCCCGCTTCTTCTTCGCATGACAGGCGAGAACCGAGGTAGCAAGGCTGGCAGCGGTAAACTGCGTTATCCCATATTCATCCGGTGCGATTTCTGATACGTCGGCGCCGATGACGCGACCCTTCCCCTCGAATACGCCCTCTATGATCCGACTCACAAGCCAGTAGTCCAGCCCACCCGGCACCGGTGTTCCAGTTCCAGGTACAATTGAAGGATCTAAGGCATCAATATCTACACTCAGCCAAATGGGGCCGTTTATGTCGGACAAGCAATCAAGAATAGAAAGAATAGCCGTTTCATCTTCTCGGATTTCTCTGGCTCGCCACGCACTGATTCTATCATCCGATTCTATCATGCGAGCTTCCTCCAAGGAATAGGCCCGAATTCCAATCTGAATAGCACGACCGAGCCCCTCATCAAGACATCTCCTGACCACCGTTCCATGACTAAAACGTTCACCATTCAACTCATCACGAAGATCAGCATGGGCGTCCACCTGAACTAAGGTGAGATCGTGCAAAGATTCCAAAATTCCCCTTGAGACACAGGCCTTTAGCGCTGGAAGAAGAAGCCCATGCTCCCCCCCAAGTATGATTGGAAACTCGCCATGAGTTATTCCATGTTCGATATGATCCTGTATGGATTCAAGATGAGAGATCAAAGTCGGCCCTTCGAACCTCCATGCATCCAGGGTTCTAATGTTCATGCCTGCCGGCAAATCATCCCCGAGATAATCCGAGTAAGCCTCGACCTGTGAAGACGCTTCTAATGCGGCTGAGGGACCCATTGACGTGCCAGCCCCATAACTCACTGTCATTTCGAATGGTATCTGTATAACAGAAACATCCGGAACTTGCGACCAATCCTCTTCGAGACCGAGAAAACCGATTCTCGCCGACGCCGTCATAATTGCTCCGTGTGGCAACCGGTATTCGACGCTTACGCGAACCATGTTGAAATAACGAACCCTATGTCGATGGGTCGCGCAGGTGACGATACATGGGCCTAACACTCCAAGATCTAACCCAAGCAATTCGTAATCGTGTCGATGCGGACATGGAGGTTAGTGTCGCTGAATCGATTGCTGAACACGCACTCGGGTTCTTCGGCTTCTCCAATCGAATCATCGATAATGCGTTAGAGCCAAATGATAGGAATCTGTTCTACCAGCTCCAAGATTATGACCTTTTGACGACTGAGTCGGAGGAGACCACACTCTGGGATGGAAGGGAGTGGAGAATACACTATTGGAAATTCAAGTCGAATGCAAGCCAGTATGTTGGAAGGGGATCCAAAGATAACGAGGAAGAAGATCCATATGCAGGCCTATACGAAGATGTCCCTCAGACTGTATGGCGAGAAAAAGCCGGTGAAGAAGACGACTGGGATGAGCCACTGTTTTGAATCACAACGCCCACAGCCTGTTATACGAAAAAGAGAGTAAGGACAACATGGCAACTCGGAAGGCCGAGGCACTCATCTTGGCTGTGTTAGCAGCATCACTCGCCTTCTCATCGATTGCGGTAGCACAACAAGAAGGCAACGAGTCCGACTCTAGGATCTGTATCATACATGCGGATTGGGGAACTTTCTGGAGTGATGCAGGGGAACAAATCCAACATGCGTACAGAGTGCAATTCTATCCGGCGCTTCCTCTTGCGGTTGACCCCTCTAACGTAGATGTTATCGTAACCCACCTAAATGATAATGGAATCCACGTTGGAACGTCTTCCTCCCTCACTGCCGGGGGAGTCATAGACATACAGATGACCCACCCTCCGTCATTTGGAGATGATATTTCTATCTCGGTTGAGACATCTGAAGCGTCTTGTGAGAGGTCGTTTGAAGTCACTATGTGGAATCAGCCGGTGATGGATCATGAAATCACTAGGGAAACGTCTTGGTCGCTAACCTCCGGAGTTGACGAAACGGCCCTATCTGTAACCGGAAGAGGCTGGCAGCAACGCTCAGATTTGAATCTAGAAGCCAATGAGCTTGGAAATGGAACCATACGACTTATGCTCAATGACCAAGATAGGGAGATCGACGTCAACCTGGATATTCAGAGAGCATGGTTGAATGAGTCTTGGAATGGAACCGATCTTTCCAGCCAAGAGTTTCAACTAGAAGGCTCAGGAACAATACGAATGAGCCTCTATGATGGATTAGAGGGCATATCGGCCGATGGAACAGTTAAGCAAGCTAGATTCACAAGAACACTAGAAAATGGTATAGTTACAGAGCATCTAGAACTCGAGGCAAACGGCTCATTAGCTTTGAATTCAAATGAGGAAGGATCACTCGATATATCGGGCGATATGTCCCTGTTGAGGTATGAAACTACTGATGTAGACGGTGAACGAGTTTTCCAGGATATATGGGTCGAGGCAATGGCCACAGCATTGATTGAGTTCGAATCAGATAGGATAGATTTCCAACTTGACGAGTTCATACTGAGGGAACGATGGGAAGGGGACCAGCGAGTTCAGCAGCATCAGAGATTCAGAGGAGAAGGCGATTTTGATGTCTTGATCGAGGATGAGAATGGTATCCAGATCGAGGTAAATGGAACCATTGAAGAGATTTACAATGAACAGTTAGACGGCGTAATGATAGCTGATACATTCATTCTTGATGGGATTTATTCAGGTACCGCCTCCGGAACATTTGGATCAGTCAGGCAAATCGTAGATGCTGGCGTGCAAGCCAACTCTTCTGGAGTTGACCACGACGTGCTAGTTATTCGTGACGAATATTGGTTCAATGTCTCAGGATCCGCATTTACCGTCCCTGGCCAGGAGCTTTATTCCGATCATAATCTCACATATGTGTACATGACTCCCAATATTGACTGGGAATCTCCAGTAGTGAGATATCGTTATGTCGAGGATAATGGAGAAGTCAACAATGAATACCCGCCCGATTCCCCAAGAATCCTCAATCCAGTTCCTCCAGAGGCTGTCTCCATTCTTTCTTCAAATGTGACCAGAGAGTCTGGGTTGGTGCCTGATGTACTAATTCAGGGCGATAGGGTGGATCTAGTACATGATGGTCGATTCTCCATGGCTGTTGAAGTCCAAAATACCTCAATTGCAGATATTGATGGTCATGAGGTCAAGTCAGCAGAATGGATCGGAACATACCCTGGAGGGGGACAAGCGTCTGGCTCCACAGTCAATGAAGGAATTTTAGCAGGACTTCTGATTTATTGTGAGCGTGCGATTCCATTGTCACCTTTAGAAGATGAAGATACATCGATTTTCAGGGAAACTCAGACAGTCGATAGAGTGCTCAGGCCATCCGTGATAACTGCTGCTGAGAATACCCTCCCAGAGATTACAGCTATTACTTACAGAGAGGGGATATGGCGCGGTGAAGGCGACAATGTTCACCTTGAAGTCACTATCGAGGATCCAGATACAGATGTAGTTTCGGTTACCATAGATCTACATGGCGAGGACTGGGGGATACTGGAGCTTTCAGACTCGGGCCTCTCAGGCGATCTTGTTGTTCATGATGACATCTGGACCGTCCAGGCCAACTCTTCTGCGTTAATCTATGGATCCATGGAAGCCACTATCCACGTGGAGGATATTTGGGCGACAGTCTCTGAGAACATCATGCTGAATATCACCAACCCCGGCCCCAGGGTTATAGAGGTCGATAGGTCACCAAATCGACTATTCCGGGGCGAAGAGTTCTCTATCACGGTTGACGCAACGGATATGCACGGAATTGCAACTGTTAGTGTAGACTTACAGTCATACGGTGGCAATAAGATGATGCTTGAATTCAATGGAGAAATATGGTCAGGTAGAGCCATTATGCCAATGGGGGTAAGTCCAGGAAAGGTGGCTTTCCCCATTGTACTCGAGGACTCATTTGGAGCAAGAACAATCCATACCGGCGTATTGGGTGACGACGTATCATTCATCGTACTGAATGAACCGCCTATGATTTCCCCTTCGATACTAATCAGGGCCGATCCGCAGACCACAGAGGGGGAGTACCTTGATTCCGTACTTTTACCGATTTCAGGGGACTCCATTCTACACGTCATGGAGGTAAGTGTTTCCGATCCAGATGGGGTTTCTGTCGTTCAGACCAAAATAGGCCGGTTGGCGCCAATAGGATCATCAGAGTCATGGTTGAACATGAATGATGATGGCATCAATGGAGATAGTGTTGCGGGGGACGGGGTATACTCTTTGGTATTCAACGCAAGATCCTCTCTAGAACCCGGAATCATGGAAATAAAGATCAGGGCGACAGATATCTATCAGTCCATGACTCCCCTTGAAGAACAAGGTCATCAGATCACACTTGTCAGAGAGGAACCATCAGATTCCGCTAGCTGGCTTTCAAGTAATGCCGACATACTGGCAGTTGTAGCTGCAGCAATACTAACAGTAGGTGCATTCGGGGCGATAATCAGAGTTTTCACCTCCGATGAATCGATTCAGTAGATGGTGCGAGCGCCGGGATTTGAACCCGGGTTCCCACGTTGGCAACGTGGGGTGATAACCACTACACTACGCTCGCAGTGAGCCGGGTGTCCGGAACTTGCCTTTTCTATGCGTCGGTCGAGAAGTTATCTGCCATTCTTGAGATTCGAAGCAAAATTTCGTCTCTAGTGCTCCTGAAGACTTCCAGATTCTGGCCAACCGGGTCTTCCAACTGCCAGTCTTCGTCTATGGGTATGTTTGGGCATGAAACGCCACACCCCATGCTGACGATCTTATCGTAATCACCTGGGTAGACGATATCGACCGATTTTGGAATAAGGCCTTCCGAGGAGTATCCCTCTTCAAGAAGCGCTTTTATGGCGTTTTCAGATACTCTATCCCCCGGTTCCGTGCCTCCAGAATATGCCTCGTGACCATGATACCTTGCAATCGATTCAGCCATCTGACTCCTGCATGTGTTCCCCACGCAGACGAAAAGTAACTTCATAGTTTCATGAACAGAACCTAAGATACTTGAATCTCACCCGCAGATAAACTATACACACATATAGACTCAGTTTGAAGTATCGGTGTCGATGTGAGTAGCCATGGCAGAGGGTCCAGTTTCCTATCACTCCGGCGACCAACCCCAGAACGATGAGAAGACTGCTGCTACAAATGAACAGACCGCACAAATGGAGCAGGCATATGCTCAGATGCGTCGAAAGATGCGAATGGAAGAGATGGATAAGTCGATTAAACACAAGATAATGGTGCTCTCGGGCAAAGGCGGTGTCGGAAAATCCACTGTTTCTGCTGGCTTAGCCCTCACTCTGGCACGCAGAGGAATGTCAGTCGGAATCATGGATATTGATATCACCGGCCCAAATATCCCCAAGATGCTGGCACTTGAAGAAGCCGAGCTACATGTCGAGGAGGGCCAGATATTCCCTGCGATAGGGCCTGAAGGAATCAAGGTCATCTCAATGGCATTCCTCATCGAGGATCCCGATAAGCCGGTAATATGGAGGGGCCCAATCAAACTCGGTGCCATCCAGCAATTCATTGGCGATGTAGCATGGGGCAAGTTAGACGCGCTCATAATCGATTTTCCTCCGGGAACTAGTGATGAACCGCTCACTGTTTCACAGAGTCTCCCAGGGATAGACGGAGTCGTCATTGTAACAACCCCTCAAGAAGTCGCTTTACTCGATAGTCGAAAGTCGATCAACTTCGCGAAGACAGTTTCCCTCCCAGTCATAGGTGTCGTGGAAAATATGAGCGGGTACACGCTGACGGGATCAGCACCGCCCGGTTCATCAGTGTCAATAGACGCACCCGGCGGCGTAACCTTGGAGTTAGAAACTGATGAAAACGGGAGATGGGAAACCGTTCTAGATGTTTTCAAATCCGGCGGAGGGGAAAAAGCGGCAAAGGATTTGGAAGTCCCCTTTTTGGGCAATATTCCATTCGATCCAGGAGTCGTCAGAGGCGGTGATGATGGAGTACATCGAATCATTGCAGATCCTGAGGGACCAACTGCAAGGTCATTCATCAAAGTAGTCGACAAAGTCATGCAAGTAGTCGAAGCAACAGAGAGAACACCCGTCAACATCCGATAAAACCCTCTCTTAGGGGTTCCATTCATGATGTGGACACGGGCACATAGGCTCGTAACATGGCGCAGACAGGTATCTATCTCACTTGGGTCACCGCAGCAATTCTCTGTAGTATCGTATTGATGCCGTTGCTTAGACCGAGATTCATTCGCCACTCGTGGAGCGCTTACGTGGATATGTTCCGAAGATATTGGTTTCACATGGTCATCGTATTCTCCGTTTATCTTTGGAAAGATCCGCTCGATCAAATAGACAGGGCTCTGATGGCCAGTACAAGAATCGAGATCACTCCATACATCTATGCTATCGAGGGCGATGTTGTTCTCTGGGTGCAGGATAAATTCCAGTCGAAACTCCTCACTTCGGGACTTACCCACTTCTATGTCATGGGATACATGACTGCAATATTCTCAGCTTTCATTTATCCAATTTACGTCGATGACAGATACATGGCGGATAGAGTATCACTGACAATGTTTTACGTCTACATCTTAGCCGTGCCATTCTATCTCTTTTTGAACGTGCGAGTCACGGGGGATGTTATACCCGGTATGGAAACATTAGCCTACGACTTAACCCCGGAGATTAGGAACTGGTTCGCCGGTATCGATCCGTTCACCAATGGGATGCCAAGCCTACATGTTGGAATGCCTGTTGCTATCTGGTTAGCCTTCATCAGATGGGATGATGATGGGAGATGGAACAGATTCACGAATCTACTCGGCGTTTTCATCCTCGTCACAAGCTTCACCATCGTTTATCTCGGCATACATTGGATTGCAGACATACTCGGGGGCGTAATAATCGCGCATCTTGCAGTAGCCCTTACTGATAAAACAAGAAAAGGCGTCTGGGGTGCCTTTGATGAACGTTTGATAGGACGACGGTTTGCCCTACTGATAGATAATCCGAAACTAGCTATGAAGAAGGCAAGAAGAATCATTTACAGAACCTTGAGGCCTTATCGACAGGCCTCCAAGAAGCAGACCTCGGCCGCCATAGTGGCAGTTCTTTTTCTGACGACGACCATACTTGTTTACGATGCTACACACCAATCATTTCCCTTGGAAGGTGTCGAATTCCCATCAGAGGCGACAGGAGAGGGAGAGTGGATGATTGCAGTCAATGAAACACCAGATGAGGCACCTATGATCACGGCATGGAATCTCAGTACAACTGAATCATACGTGGTTGGGGGCGCCCCGTGGGCAATCACCCCCTCCGTCGAAATATCCGAAGATAAGATGGCAATTTACGCAGGTTTCAGATTCGACTGGTTTGTAATCGATACTTCCTTCGGCACGATTTCACCACAATACAGGAACGATATGGAGATGAGGATACACGATCTTGCAATTGGCACAACAGTGGATGGCACTTCTTATGCTGCTATATTGGACGACGATGGCATATCTGTCCTGTACCCTTCAGGGTCGGAAATTGCGAAGATACCGGATGCGGTCGGTGCAACTGCACTCACAGCATCTGGCGATTCAGTAATATGGGCGACTAATGGAACCGGGGGACCAGAGTTAAGCATATTTTCAGTATCCTCTGAGACGAGACAGAACATCCTCGTAAATGCCTCTGCTAGTGATGAAATAGAATCCGGACTAATAGATGCAGAAATCTTAGTTGACCCAGCTAACGGGACAGTTACCGAGATATCAGCGGATGGAACATCTATTGCAGCAGTCGTGGACGTCGGTCAGATGAGACGCATCGTGCTTTTCGATAGAGTAGTCGGAAATTCAGCCATCATATCAGAACCAGCTTGGGATGCATGGGCCCCACATCTGACAGGAGATAGCATAGTTTTCACTCAAATCACAGCTTTCGATCCGAACAATCAGGGTATTGATAACGATCTAAACGACGTATATCTCTACGACGGATCGTCTTCAATCTCACTTACAAGTGGTTCAGAAGCATTCCATGAAGACCCAAGAATTGTCTCCATCGGCGCTGCATGGCTTGTTACTGATGAAGATGGGAATACCATACTCGAAGTATACAAATTAGAAGAAACATTCGAGCCATATTCTTCCATTCTTCTCCAGGCTGCAGTGGTGATACTTGCCCCCCTCTTGATGCTCTGGACCGTCCAAGCAGCATCGGAGAGCAAACTTCCTCAAGACTCAGCAAGTTCGAACATCTGATTGAGGCAGTCTCGAGCTCTACCGATCACATCTTTTCCTATCTCAACTATTTGATCCCCTCTCGGAGACTCGATTGCTTGCAGGATATCTTCCAAATGAGTTCTTTTCATGTGCCTGCACATCGAACAAGCTCCCATTAATTCAATTGGCTTTTCTGATTCAGCCATGGCTCGCTCTGCCGTACCACATTCAGTAATCATCATCACTGCAGCCTCTTCTTCAGACGCAATTCGCTTGGCTTCAATGAGTATCCTTTCTGAACTGCCAACAAAGTCACTCGCAGCCAAGACATCGGCATCACATTCAGGATGAGCCAGCACCCGCAACTCAATACCCCTCTTATCCGCCTCTCTTCTCTGACGTTGGATACTACTTGTGTTGAATGCTGCGTGAACTTCGCAATCCGCTTCATGCAGATACACGGTCTTTTTCCCCTGGAGATGTGTCTTCAGATGTTGGCCCATGAGTCTGTCCGGAACGAAAATTAACTCATCACCAGGAAGATTTTCTGCGATTGAAAGATAATTGCTACTGGTGACACAAACATCGCATTCAGCTTTAACCGCCGCAGTTGTGTTGATGTAACAAGCCACAGGTACGCCCGGATGCAGTGCTTTAAGTTCACGAACGTCATCTGCGCAGATCCCTTCTGATAGCGAACAACCAGCTTCCGGAGAGGGGTGAAGGACCGTCTTATCCGGGCTGAGTATTTTAGCCGTCTCTGCCATGAATCGGACACTTGAGAACAGTATGACTGATTGGGGAGCATCCCTGGCGATCTTAGAGAGTGTGTAACTGTCTCCAACAGCATCTGCAACCCCATAGACGATGTCGGGCGTCTGATACGTATGCGCAATCAGAATGACGTCTTTCTCCTTCTTGAGACGATTGATTTTCAATGTTAATGGCGCAATTGTCAGACAGGCATCAAAACTCCACCTCATTTTCTGACCTATGCCTTCCATGAGCCTATTTGCCTCAAACTCTAACTCATCACTATCCATTGATAGAGAATGAATTAGATTCTTTCTCTGGGGCAAAGGCGGCAGTTTCAGGACCATCTCGACAAAACCCCTTCTGACTGCAATACCTTTCAAGCCATCTAATGTGGAACCCATATGGCCGGGGATGATTGGCTTCCATGGATGGCCCTAGAAACCATTCATTTGGGTGCTGAAGCCGAAGTAATTTCAGGCACATGGATGGGAAGAAACGCTGTTCTTAAGCGAAGAATACCGAGAGGTTACCGACACCCTTCTCTTGAACGGAATCTTTCACGTCAAAGGATATTCGCTGAAGCTAGAATCCTCGTACGTCTCTGTGAAAATGAGGTCAAATCCCCGATTTTATTCGGAATCGACCCAGAGGAAGGATGGATAATGATGAGTAGGATAGAAGGACCAACTCTTGCTCAAGTACTCCAAGAGGATTCTGATTACCAGATGGAACATAAGCTTGGGCAGGCTATCCGGAGAGTCCACTCAACAGGCATATCACATGGCGATGTAACCACATTGAATGCCATATGGTCTGATGATGATGTAATTATGATTGATTACGGTCTTGGCCGTTTAGTGGCTGAAATGGAACACTTTGGCCTCGATCTCCATTCTCTTCACGAATGCCTTTCTGCGCATCATGTCGATAGACCAGAATCTATGAAACGAGTTTTGAAAGGATATCTAGATGATTCCACATCAGATAATTTCGATGCACGTGCAGTGGTAGATAGATTTGAGGCCATACGGGGGAGGGTGCGATACCATGCCTAGGAAAAAACCAGAACTCATCTTCTTTCATACCAGTAATAGACACAAGTTAGATGAAGCCTCTCAAGCCATGTCCAAACTACAAATCAAAATAAGATCCTTGCGAGATATTTCCCCTAGCATTTCCGTAGTAGAACCACAAGGAGAAAATTGCGCCCATGTCGCACGTTCAAAAATCATGCAAGTGTTACACCTGGTGGAAGATAAACTGAATGGTAACTGGCTTATGGTGGAGGATTCAGGACTATTCGTTGATGCATTAGGAGGATTCCCTGGGGTCTATTCCTCATATGTTCATTCTACAGTTGGCATTGAGGGGATAGTAAAACTCCTTGAAGGAAAAGAGGATACATCAGCAAGTTACATTTCATCAATTGCATTTTGGGATGGAGAACGTATCCATTCGGTGCAAGGTCACTGTAAGGGAAGAATATCGCCAGAATCAAGGGGAGATGCCGGTTTCGGATACGATCCGATATTCCTTCCTGAAGAGGGGGACGGTCGGACATTCTCCGAAATGAACCTTCGAGAAAAGACATCTCTGTCTCACAGGACAATGGCCCTGAAGAAGATGGTTGAGAAACTCAACTTTCCGTCAATCTGAAGTCAGGCAACATGGACCGCCCCCATATGGTGTCAGTCTCGAGGCTCATCGTCTGGTCGATGTTCCTATTGGGAACTCCAGCATTTCTGATTCTACAAGGAGCGGTGACTCCAATTGCTCGTTTAGCAGGAGCCACCACCTTGTTAGCATTGCTCTCAATACTTATGTTCACGGGAAGACCCACCCCGGAGATCATTGCGCCAATTGCAGCGATGAAAGCCGTACCCGAAGCGAACGTTGTTGAAATAAAGAGCGATTTACCAAAGCCTCCGGCCCCTGAACCACCTGCAGTCACGAACCCTCAAGAGCATACGCTCGTCGATAATAATGCGAATACAGAACCAACGGAAGACTCAGTAAAAATTGCTAAGAAATACGCAGTTTCAAGCGATGTTCAGATGGAATTTGAAGACGAAGTTGAGCAATTCGTCGAAAATCGACGCGAGCGCCGCATGGAAATCAGAGAGAGAATCGCACGTGAACGTCGTATGTCACTGGCTTCCATACGCAATAAGCGATTGCGCGAATGGGCCAGCACTGAAGATGGTGAAGGGTTGCATGAATTGATTGGGGGCACCCAGCATGGATTAGAGATTCTCGAATACGGTGATGACAAACGAGCCGATGGGGCGAGTGCCTCAAGTCTTGTTCGAATCGATGATAGAAGAGTCCTTAGGATAACCAGGGGAATAGCTTTCAACTCATTAAAATCAAGCATAGATGAAGAAACAACAGAAGAGGATACTGAGCATAAAGATACAAGTTTAGATTCTAATGTGCCGCCTCCACCACCAGATATGCCGCCTCCACCACCTCCTATGTGAGCCAATTAGAGTGGTGAGGTTGAACAGCAGGAAACCCCGCGCAGAGTCATGGCCGGACCCCTCGTGACTGTAGACAGGATTGAAACCCCATCCTTTCCAGAGGGGGGATATGTCGAGATATGGACGCTTAATCGCCCCAATAGGCTAAATGCGCTGAATCGCGAAATGCATGAGGAACTCATAGCCCTCTGTGAACGTGCTGAATCTGATGACTCAACCAGAGTGATAGTAATCACTGGCGCTGAACCTGAAAAGGACGCAGACCGCCCTAGGCCAGTTGCCTTTGCAGCGGGAGCTGACATAACTGAGTTCTCCGGTCAAAGTTCTGAAGATGTACGGCCATTCTTTGAGAGAAATGCATGGGAGAGAGTCTGGGACCTTTCTAAACCAACGATCGCAATGGTCGACGGTTTTGCACTCGGAGGGGGAACTGAACTTGCTCTCTCATGCGATATGAGAATCGCTTCAGATCGTTCAAAATTTGGTCAGCCAGAGATTAATCTTGGCCTCATCCCTGGAGGCGGTGGGACACAGAGGTTGACCAGTCTTGTCGGATATGGGGCTGCCATTGAGATGGTACTCACCGGAGATATGGTTTCAGCACAAAGAGCATTGGAGATAGGATTAGTCAACATGGTCGTCTCACCAGAAGAGCTACGGGATTCAACACTAGAAATTGCACGTAATATCGCTTCTAAGTCTCCTTACACGATCAAAGTAGCAAAGCGTGCGATAAGGGCTGCATTGGATCTCCCCTTGTCTCAAGGAATCCTGGCTGAGCGGTCTGAGTTTGTAGCACTCTTCGACACTGAAGATGCTTCAATCGGAGTTGAAGCATTTCTTTCGAAAAAAGAACCAGAGTGGGTAGGTCGTTAATCGGCGAGATGCTCAATAACGACCTATCGAATCACACCACATGTCGGAGAACAGGGTCATCGTATTGTCCGGTCCGCCTGGATCTGGAAAGGCCGCCGTCGGCCATATATTGGAAGAAAGAGGGTGGAAACTACTTTCACTAGGCGACGTAGTCCGTTCCGAAGTCGCTTCCAGAAATCTTGAACCGACCCCTTCTAACATCGGGTTCGTCGCCCAAGATATGAGAGATGAATTCGGTCCAGCGATAGTAATGGAACGCTTACTTTCCGATATTGAGATGGCCGTGGAACATAATCATGTGGTAATAGATGGCCTCAGACAAATCGAAGAATTAGAACGTTTACAGTCATCTCAGCCAAGAATGATTGTGATTGCAGTCGAGGCATCTGAATCACATAGGAGAGAGAGAATCAATTCTAGATCCAGGTCTGATGACAGTGATTTCGATGAAAGAGAAGCTAGAGAATGGGGTTGGGGGCTTGATATGGTTATGCAACTTGCTGATTTAACAATTAAAAACGATGGAACAGAAGATGATTTTAGAACATCCATCATTCATTCATTACATTCTATCGGAGTAGAATAGTCAGGCTCGCCCTTCTGATCTAACGGCTTCCCAATCCTCTAGGAATTTCTCAAGACCTGCATTCGTCAAGTCGTGTTCTATCAATTTGGTGAATATGCCATATGGGATAGTCGCTGCATGAGCGCCGAGTCTCGCGCACATTTCCACATGCTGCACGGATCTTATTGAAGCTGCAAGTATTTTACATCCGGTTATGCCTTGATTCCTCCATGTTTCCGAGATGTCTGCGATTAGACCTAGCCCATCCTCTCCATTGTCATCGAGCCTTCCCAAGAAGGGGGATACGTAGGAAGCACCTGCCTTAGAAGCGAGCAGGGCCTGAGCAACTGAAAATACGAGTGTGACGTTTACACCTATCCCTTGATCTGAAAGAGTTCTGGTAGCCGATAGACCTGCGGGTGTGCAAGGTATCTTGATAATCACATTTTCAGGTAATTTCGCCTTAAGATCGAGGCCTTCCTTTACCATCTCTAGTGCCGAAATTCCCGTAACCTCCGCACTGATTGGTCCCGAACATACCGTTGCTATGGAACGAATTGTATCCTCAAAATTACCACCTGATCTCCTGATTAATGTTGGATTCGTTGTAACGCCATCAAGAACGCCCCAAGCAGCAATCTCTTCCACTTCTTCAATCACGGCAGAATCTAGAATCAATTCCATGAAGCCCGCAAGTCGGAATGATACCTCATTCTTTCGGAAACTAACATTCTGGTTGCGTTGTGCATGCTCCTGAGAATGTACGTGGTAATAGAGATATTAATATGATATATTTTTAATATCTTTATACTATCATTATTTAAGCACATGCGGAATCCAATAATCATGGCAGAGAAGCCCGAATCAATCAAACTAAGTAATAACGAGCCGACTTATCGCGATATCGAAGGATATGCGATTAACGGATTCCTCGGATTGCTAATGCATCTCGCACTTGGTCTCGCTAATCTCGTTCTTCCACTTCTTTTGGGGCCATTATCAGTAATTATCCAAATAATCACCGTCCCTCTATGGTTCGTTATGTTCAACAGCTACGTGATAGTCAATCCAAACGAGGCAGTCGTAGCGCAGTTCTTCGGGAAATACTCTGCTACATTGAAGAGTGAAGGCTTCCAATTCTTCCTTAATCCGCTATACCAGAAGACGAAGATATCTCTTAGAATAAACAACTTTGAGTCAAACAAACTCAAGGTGAATGATGTCAATGCAAATCCAATAGACATAGCAGCAGTGGTCGTTTGGAGAGTCTTCGACGCTGCTGAGGCGCTATTCGAGGTTGAGAACTACGATCACTATGTGCAGATTCAGAGTGAAGCCGCTCTTCGTGAGATGGCAACGAAGTATCCCTATGACGCCATCGAAGAGAAGGACATCGGGGGAATCACCCTGTCAAGCCATCAAGATGCTGTGGCAGAGGAACTACTGACTTCCGTAGAGGCAAGGCTCGCCCGGGCTGGAATAGAGGTCTTGGAGGCCAGGATAAGCTACCTCGCGTATTCGACAGAAATCGCCCAAGCCATGTTGCGACGCCAGCAGGCCGCTGCAGTCGTAGCCGCACGTCGCGAGATAGTGGATGGTGCCGTGGGCATGGTTGAGTTGGCCTTGGAGCAACTCAGTACAAAAGGCATCATCGAACTAGACGAGGACAAGAAGGCTACAATGGTGAGCAATCTACTTGTCGTCCTTTGCTCTGAGACAGACACGACCCCTGTCGTCAATACCGGTACTTTGTATCAGTGAGAATCGCTGCTTTGAGATAATATTGAGAATCACGGGGTGGAACTTTGGATAAGAAAAAAATCCTTCTTAGACTAGACCCGTCTTTGCATAGCAAACTCAAGATTTGGGCCAAGGACGATATGAGATCAATTAACGCACATATCGAATTCATATTGAGAAAGGCGATAGAGGATAGTAGAAGATGAAATTCCTTGGAGATTTAGAGACTGGTTCAAAGGCATCCAGAATAAAATCGCCAGTTGCTATAATCACACTCCTGATGCTGTTAACCCCCCTCTCCGGTTGCCTCAATAACTCTGAAGAAACGTCGCCTTCTTCTACCAGTCAAGATTTGGAAGGACTGTTGCGAATTAACCACATTCAAATGAAAGGAACTCACAATTCGTATCACGTCGAGCCACTCGTTTCTCCAACACGGGAGTATATGTACACTCATGAGGAGTTGAATGTTCAAGCCTCCCAACTTGGAGTCAGACAATTTGAAATTGATGTATGGTGGGATATTAGGGACGGCCTCCGTGTCTATCACAACCAGTATGATTCCGGCACTACTTGTCCAACATTCGAGAACTGTATGAACACGCTTCTAGAATGGTCCAATGCCAATCCAAATCACCATACTACTTTCATTTGGATAGAACCGAAAGATTGGCCAGAACAAAGTATGGACATAACAACAACAGTACAAATGTCAGGAATCTTAGATGAGATAGAGTCTGAGATAACACAATTCTGGCCCCGAAATAAGACGATAACTCCCGCAGATGTTCAGGGGGATCACCCGTCACTCAATGATGCCTTGGCAAATGAGGGTTGGCCTTTGCTAGAGGATAGTCGTGGCAAGGTCATCTTCGTGTTGCTTGCAACCGGCGGAATGAGGGAAATCTACCTTGAAGATTATTTTCCTACAGGTCGTATGTTCCCCATGTTCACTTCACAAGACGATTCCCCTTCGTATGCACAAGCGATATTCTCGCTGACAGATCCAATTGGCGATGGAGATGAGATTGAGCATTTGGCCGCTGAGGGATATATTGTGCGTACAAGAGCTGATAGCGGTGGAGAGGAGGCTGATAACAACGATACATCTAGGCTAGAAGCAGCATTATCATCTGGAGCGCACAGCATATCAACGGATTACCCTGCAAAAGTCGAGTCAATCGAGTATTGGGTTGAGATTCCCGGAGGGACACCTAGTAGATGTAACCCAGTAAGTGCACCCGACCAGTGCTCTTCTGAGAACATTGAATACGTCGATTAAACGATAACCGAGTACTGACTCGCTACGCACGAAGTATGCATTCGCTGGACGATAAACCGAGGTGTAAATCGTGGATACGGTCGTAAACATTGCAGGATATCGATTTGTCGACCTTCCCGATAGAGACGATATACGAGACCCCATGCTCGAAGAGTGTTTGAAACTAAATCTCAAAGGCTCAATACTCCTCAGTCAAAATGGGATTAATTTCTTCCTCGCAGGCAGCCAGTCATCGGTCGATGGTTTTCTTCAGTACCTTGAATTGGATGAGCGATTCATAGGAATAGATCTGAAGATAAGCTATACGGATTATCAACCATTCAGAAGAATGCTAGTCAAGCGAAAAAGGGAGATCATATCGTTGGGCTTGGATGATATCAAACCATCTGAATTCACAGGCCCGTACATATCCCCAACTGAGTTCAAGCGTATGCTGGATGAGGAAGAAGATATCGTGATCCTAGATACGAGGAATGACTATGAAACCCGGATAGGCTCATTTGAGGGCTCCATAGATCTAGATATTCAGTCTTTCAGAAACTTTCCCGATGCTATAGAAACGCTGCCTGATGAGTATAAATCGAAGACTTTTGTAATGTATTGTACAGGGGGAATCCGATGTGAGAAGGCTTCAGCGGTTATGCTGAATGCCGGTTTCGAAGATGTGCGTCAATTGGATGGCGGAATTCTCGCATACCTCGAGCAATACGGCGAGTCGCATTGGAATGGTGATTGTTTTGTCTTTGATCAGAGAGTCGCCGTTGATCATAATCTCCGTGAATCTGGAGTTGAAATGTGTTTCAAATGTCGAGAACCATTGTCGTTGAATCAGCAGCAATCCCCCGACTACGTCGTTGGAGAGTATTGCCCCTACTGCATCTCAAAATGATGCCAAATCATGTTCCCTGCAATCATTCAATGGGCTTCTGGATTGATTTGATTTCCAAGAATTCTTCAAAGCCATGAACTCCAAGTTCTCGGCCATTGCCGGATTTTTTGTATCCTCCAAAGGGAGCACTGATATTGAATGGGCCACCATTTACACTGACTTGTCCAGTCCTCATTTTCCTGGCGAATGCGACGGCCCGATCGATATCTTCAGACCAAACCCCTCCTGATAGCCCGTATTCTGAGTCATTCGCTAGAGAGAGAGCCTCATCCTCCGAGGTATAGGATGCAATACAAAGCACAGGTCCGAAAATCTCCTCTTTCCAGATTTTCATATCCGGTTTGACATTCATGAATGCTGTAGGCCTGACAAAGTATCCAGATTCGAGGCCATCGATTAAATCCGATCCGCCAGCTACCAAGACAGCCCCTTCTTCGATACCGCTTCGTATGTAGCCAAGTACACTCTCTTGTTGACTGGCTGATACCATAGGCCCACATTTCGTTTTAGGATCCATTGGGTCCCCTGGGCTGTACCCGTCAACACGTTCAGCTATGATTGGAATGATATCTCCCAAAATCGATTCTGGAACGATGAGCCGAGTTAGTGCGGAGCAAGTCTGTCCAGAGTTTGCAAAGCACGCACCAATTGCGTTTTTTGCCGCTCTAACGCCATTCCCATCTTCTAGGACGACGTTTGCACTCTTCCCGCCAAGCTCAAGTGTAACTCGCTTGACACTCTCAGCCGCAGCTTGAGAAACCCTCACACCCGCAGCCGTAGATCCTGTAAACGAGACCATATCCACTTCTGGATGAGATGCCAGATGCGATCCGACCGTAGACCCATACCCGCTTACTAGATTGAATACACCCTTCGGAAGTCCTATTTCATCAAGCATATCAGCGAGTATGAATGCATTAAGAGGAGCTTCTTTTGAGGGTTTTAGAACCATCGTGCAGCCCGCTGCAATCGCCGGAGCTACCTTGCCAATGATTTGGTGCAGTGGGAAATTCCACGGAGTGATGAATGCACAGACGCCAATAGGCTCTCTGACTATTGTCGAATTTCGCACCTCCTCCTCCCAATTATACGACTCAAGCAGTTTAGCATATGACCGTGTAACGACACGCGGAGTGCCAACCATCGCCATTTTCGAATATTCAATTGGAGTACCGACTTCTTTTGTTATGAGTTCAGCCAACTCATTAGTACGGTTTTTGAATGATTCCGAGAGAGAATTCAATACCCTGATTCTTTCTTCTACCGGAGAATTAGACCACTCATCAAAAGCATCCCTGGCAGCCATCACGGCTGCATCAGCATCATCCAAAGTACCCTCAGGAACACTTCCAACTATACTTCCCGTTGCTGGATTCTCAACGGATATCCGCCCCCCTCCTTTGGATTCAGTCCACAAGCCTCCTATGTACAACATGTCCCTGTGCATCAATAGGCACACAGTCGACATTCACTTATCAGATTCATGGAGTTCATACGTGTCGCCTTCTGTGCCTCACCATGGTTCTATCAGTAGACCGACCGAGTCAGAGAACAGCCCTGGTCACCCTTTCAGAGGATTCATCGAGAGATACATTTTCTTCCGGCACAATAGAACATCTAATCGATACAATAGATGGGCTAATCCAAGATCAAAATACCAATGCGGTGATACTTACGGGAACAGGGAGATTTTTCTGTGCGGGTGGACCGGTAGATAAGTTCGATAATGCGATTGACGATGGTTCAATCGGGGAACTAGTCGGGACTATGACGGGGCATCTACATCCTCTATTGCTTCGCATAAGGAAATCTTCTACGGTTTTCATAGGTGCGATTAATGGCGCTGCAGCAGGGGGAGGCCTAGGATTAGCACTCAGCATGGATTATAGGATATGTGTACCAAATGCGAAACTCGCCGCCTCGTTTTTCAGACTCGGGATATCTCCGGATGGGGGCACGACATGGCTTCTTCCAAGATTGGTGGGGCAACAAGCAGCAAGGAAATTCTTCTTCGAGAATTTGGTATGGGACGGCCTGTCCGCACAAGAAGTCGGCGCTGTAGACGAGGTTGTAAATGAGGACGAACTCATTCAAAGATCGATACAAGTTGCTGATAGATGGGGCGCATGGTCTGAAAGTAGCAGAAGGGGCACCAAGCAACTTCTGGACGCCTCTTCGACAACTTTCTTTGAAACGCAACTCGAATTTGAGCGCCAGTTGATGATTGCCTCGTCGCTCACTCCAGAGTTCAAAGAAGGAGTAAGGTCATTCCTCGAGAAGCGAGATCCAGACTTTAGTCAATAATCATATCAGTGGTCGTCTTAGCCGTAAAACTCCGAAAATTATTGAGGAAATACACGTCAATGCTGCTAAATTAGCCATAATAATCGATGGAGATTTGATTAAGATACCATAGATTAGCCAAGCAACTAACGCCGTTGCCACTAGACCAAAAGTTGGTACTGAGATTCCCTCGTGCCTTTCCAAAATCCAGACTTCTTTGATTTGGGGTATCCATGCAACAACTCCAAGGACACCTGCAAATAGGCCAATCAACTCAACCCAAAGAGCAGCCATTCATTCACCGAGTCCCGGTATCACTCTTCCTTCCATTCCGCCTGAAACCTCAATCACTTGGCCAGAGATATGGCCGCTAGCCGCCTCTGAAAGAAGGAAGGCAACCGACCCAGCAACATCATCCGGGGATGCAAGCTTCTTCATCGACATAGTCAGCATTGCATTGCTAGCAATTTCTTGATCAATACCCGATTCGATTTTTGAATCTGTAAGAGTCCAACCTGGTGCTACAGCATTTACTCTAATCGAAGTTCCTGAAACATCGTTTTTGAGAGTACGAAGAAGACCACTTGTAATTGCTCCCTTTGCAGTTGCATAATCTGAGTGCCCCCTCTCCCCGTGGATCCCGGCCGTCGATCCAATTAGCACAAGACTCCCCTCTCCCCTTGCCATCGCCTTCCTGAGAAAACCCTGCGCCGTTAGAACGGTAATGCCTAGATTCGATTCGAGTGTGGAATTCCATCGATCTTCAGAGATTTCCCATATGGGCATAGGTTTTGGAGGATACAATCCAGCGTTAGCGACACAGCATTGCAACGCTCCGATCTTATCTTCGATTTGGTCAAACATTTTGTTGACATCGTCTTTTCTTCTAAGGTCTGCATAGACAGCAACCCCATCTATTTCATCAGCCAGACTTTCAGCTTCAGATTTCGAAGTGTGATAATGTACGATAATGCTGCCTCCCCGCTTAGCGAGACACCGACATATCGCTCTACCTATGCCCCCTGCTCCACCAGTTACCAGAATGGTCTTACCTTCCAAACTCATTAAAATCACATACCAAGATCGTCCCTATCTTTCTTCTCACCCGCATTCCATTCGTAAATCCCTCGCCCAGTTTTTCTTCCGAGGTCCCCCGCATTGACGAGCTGATCTAGAAGAGGGTGTGGGAGATACGAGTCGTTTTCGAAAGATTCTGCTAAACCGTTTAGTATGTCTCTCCGGACATCAAGGCCGACAAGATCTGAAAGCTCCAGTGGCCCCATCGGATGGCGATATCCGAGCCTCATGGCCGTGTCAATGTCAGATGCCGATGCAACGCCTTCTGCAAGCATTCTAATCGCCTCATTTCCAAGTACAACTCCAAGGCGACTAGTTGCAAAACCCGGAACGTCTTTTACTACGATAGAGGTTTTCCCCATCTTATCTGCTGCATATTTTGCAATATCCACTGTTCTATCAGAGGTCTCTTCATGTCGTATAATTTCCACAAGTGGCATTAGAGGCACGGGATTGAAGAAGTGCATCCCAACAACTCTTTCCGGTTTCTGGGTCGATCTTGAGATTTCTTCCACACTTAGACTGGAAGTATTAGTCGCAAGTATTGCATTCTCATCCGCTAAACGATCAAGAGATTTGAAAATATCACTTTTCAGATCCATTCTTTCTGGAACCGCTTCAATAATCAAATCACTCCCCGACACAGCCTGTTCAAGGGTCGAGGGGATAATGTTCAACCTCCACTTATCAACCATTTTCGGATCGGTCTTTCCTTTTTGAACACCCTTTGACCAGAACTCTTCGATACGAAGTATGCCTGCTTCAACTCCTCCTGCCAGTGCATCGTGAAGCCGTACTTCCCAGCCTATCTGAGAACAAACTTGAGCAATACCGGCACCCATCGTGCCCGCGCCAATCACTCCAACTGTGCCTATCGGACTGTCGCCCATATGCCTGCAACACCGTGGTCAGGATTTCAGGCTTCGCGGCCGTACTGTGCTATGGCTGCCTGAAATAGACGTTGACGAGGTACATCGTGCTCGAGGAAGCATGTGAAGGGTGCTAAATCCTTAATCAACTCAATAGTTCCAACATATGCTCCGTAGATGAAAGGATCAGCTCTTTGGGTATCCGGGATATCGAAGCCTAGGGCCTTCAATCCCTTGCGTGTATCTTGATCCCATATTGTGTATGTGTGGCTGGTGAAATGCAGATATGCCGATATCCTTCGAACATCCTCTATGATTATGTCATCTAAACTTTCTAGCAGTAGGGTATCCGGATATCTGACGGCTAGAAGAAACAGTCTGAGCATTAGATCCTGATCTTGGTTCAATCTCCTGTGCTCGAGTCCCATCCAATCGTCAATCATACCGAGCATATCGCTCGTGAGCGGCCTGTGGATCCTATACAGGAGCTCTTCGTACATTTCCGGTTTTGATTCTGGATCGTTATGATATCTATCGAAGAGTTCTGGAACCCTTTCGAAGAACGGCGAGAGTAAATCCCTGTCAACATTTAGAAGAGCATGAGTTTGCATAATCAACCACCTTCCCGAAAGGAGAGTTACCCCTTCCACTCACGATATTGAATCCATTCTACACCGGGAGCCATGTATTCTTCTACCAGCTTTCGCTCATCTTCATCAGATGGCAGGACTTCAGCAAGATAATCCGCATATTCTTCTTCACTGCCTTCGAATTCTTCTCCCATTACAGTGTATAACTTTCCAGAATACTTCCCTATTCCGCGATTGAATTTATCTGAGGGGATGTAAAGCTCCGGATCTCCTTCCGGCCGACCTTTGCTTATACGGGCCATTTCAGCTTTGATTTCGTCGAAATATAGTCCACGGCTCGCCTCATTCAGATGGTCTCTATCAGCATCATCATTAGATTCCCGTTCATCGTACCTGCCCTTTACCCCATAGACATACGCCCACTGTGCCGAAGTAGACTCATCTGTCCCGAAAAGGTCGAGACCCGTGCTAACCCACTTATTGACATATTTCTGAAGGAATGAAGTCGGTATAACGCCTGCCTTGACTATTCTTCTGAGACCATTCGCACCTGTTCCGAGATGGAAGGACTCTTCTTTGAGCATCGGACCCATTGATGCTGCTAGAGGTTGGAAAGAGCTAGTGGATAGCATCTTTAGTTGGTATTTCCCATCTCGATCGATAAAATGAGTAAAACAGAAGAAGTCGAGCCAGTGATCGATTGGAGCATTGAATGAACCCAGAAGCCTTGTTCCATCCTGTGCATTCCTTTCCAGAAGCTTAGCCGCCTCACGAACTCCCTGCTCGCCGAAGTAAGTGCAGAGAAGATAGGCCATCTGCCAACCATGTCGCTG
Organism: Euryarchaeota archaeon UBA52; assembly: GCA_002505455.1. Classification (GTDB taxonomy): domain Archaea; phylum Thermoplasmatota; class Poseidoniia; order Poseidoniales; family Thalassarchaeaceae; genus MGIIb-N1. The sequence goes on from DAVB01000060.1 coordinate 32,046, forward strand.
CTCTTCGCACATGATCCTAAGAGCTGATTTTCGATCATACTCAGTTGGCGCTGTCGCAAGAAGATGATTTTGCTGCTCTACCGAGGCAAATTCCGTATCGCCCTGGACGCTAATCATTGTGATAATCGCATCTCGGATGTTCTGTTGGGGTATCTGCATCCTTCGACTCCACTTCGGCATCCCTTCAAAATCTCCGAATTCAATGCTGTCTCCAGCAGAGATCCAATCGAATCTGATTTCAAATCTGTAATCTCCAAGCCAAGCAGGATCGAATCCAATTCTAGTTTGCCATTCATGAAACTCCTGAACCCAGCCTTCGAAGTTTGGAGTGTAGCCCTCGACAATTTCAGTCCTGCCCATGACCCTATGACTGCTAGGTCGTATTTCAAGTTCAGGCTTCTACCATCAAAATTCTACTATCAAATATCTAAGCATAGCATCGTCATTGGAAACAGATTTTACTGCCCGGTGAATTTGGGGGTTTTCTTGTCAACATACGCCGCTATACCCGCTTTCGCATCATCTGATTGGAAGAGATCGGATTGTAACTCGCGTTCCAGTGCAAGGTGATATTCCAATGGTATCTCAAGACCGCTCTGCACGCTCCTTTTGATATTTCCAATTGCCTTTGCAGCAGCAAACGGAAGAGAGAACTGCCCTGCATAGTCAAGGACATCTTGGCGGAATTCCTCCAGACTCATACTATCATACACATCGTGCACGAGCGCCATATCTTTTGCTTCCTCGAATTGGAATTTCCTTCCAGTAACCATGATCTCCATTGATTTTGCCTTTCCTACTAATCGCGAAAGCCTAGCAGTGCCACCAGTACCAGCCAAAACTCCGAGTGAGACCTCTGGAAGACCGACTTGGAAATTTCCTTTACGAGCAATTCTGATGTCTGCCGCCATTGCGATTTCAAGCCCACCGCCTACGGTGTGTCCGTTCAGTGCGGCGACAACGAGCTTAGGCGTCTGCTCAAGCCGACTCAATGTCTCATTGGCATGGAGGCAAAAGAAGTACTTGTAGCGAGGAGTAAGCCGATTTAGATATTTTATGCTAGCACCTGCTGAGAAGAATTTATCTCCATGCCCTGTTATCAGAATAACACTTACTTCGTCATCGAAACGTGCGCTCAATACCGCATCATCTATGTCGTGCCACATTTCTCTGGTGTATGTATTAACTGCGGTTTTCCCTTCTTCAAGAGGCGCACCATCAGAGTCTGATATCAACTCTATAATGGCAATACCATTGTCAGTCACGCCATAGTTGACGAGTCTATTCTTCATTGGGGTAAGTTCGGGCCATTCAGCCATGCATCACCGGCCTCAAACGCCCATATCAACCAAGCGATTAACAAGTTTGGATATCGAAGAGTCACTGATCAGAACTGCTGAAAGAAGTCTTAGCACCCTTCTTCTGTATCTTTTTCCATTGTTCGGATACTTCCATGGCCTCAGTGCTCGGCTCCCATGCGTCTCTCTTGAGCGCTTTTCGAAAAGGCATACGGAGATGCCGGCGTCCATCTGAAGACGCACCTCTCCTTAACATCGCCAACCGAGCAACGGGCCATATCATCCTCCTCAACAGCCCCGGCTCGTAAATTCGCCTCATGAATCGCAATCCATCCCCTGAACGTTTCTGATCTCTCATCCAGTATCTTGCTACTGCCTTGAACCCCCTGTCTCCCATTCTGTTCATCAAGAATCGATTAGTCGCACTCGCCTTAACCAATGGGAGAAGACGCCTCCGAACCTCCTCTTCATAATCGATCTCCCCCATGATTGATTTCGCTGCCAGAACTCCGCTAGTTATCGCATACCGCATTCCGAAGCCCCACATGAAATCCTGAAGCCCACCCGCTTCTCCGACGTAATGGCGACCATCAACGATGTAACGATCCGGTATTGAGAAATCTCCCTTTCCGCCGACTCGCTTGATGGGTACTCTGTCTAATTTGTAGTAGCGTTCATACCATGCTATTGTCTCATCAAGGAAACGCCCACTCTTACGCTGTTTCCTCCATAGACACGTGCAAATTAATCCAATACCATCGATGATTATCATGTAGCTGTAGGCTCCTGGAGCAAGTTTGTCATTGAGCTGAAATGTTACATGATTCTCATGACTGGTCTTGAATATCTCTCCGAATGCTACTGCACTCGATTGCTTCGGTCCGGCTGCTATTATGTCACATTCTGAAGGGTCCTTCTTGACCCCATAGTGAATTGTGGCACCAGCTGATTTTGCCATTTCTTTGAATCCTTGGTCTATGCAGTGCTTATCTGTCCCCCGTTCCACTACTCTAAATGCGATACCGTCTGTGATTGGATTTGTTATTACATCATCAGGGTGGACCAGGTCAACTATGCTGAATGGGTCCGATTTGAAGGCCTCAGGATCAAGACCCCAATCACGCATCTCATCAAAGAAGTCGTTTTGAGAAGTCCAATTCTCGATTCCTTGAAAGTCACCATCAAACCGGGCCCCACTATCTTTCCGTATCTCATGAACATGAACTTCCCTTCCTGCTTTAGCAAGAATAGTCGCGGCCGCAAGGCCGGAAAGACCCGCCCCGAGTATGTCCACTCTTTCACCCACGTTATTCCACCTCGTCTGATAGAGATAGCCCTATCCCTCAGATTCGTGTCCGCCAGCCATGGTCGTCGAGGTCATCGTCACAGAGAGTCCACTCGATCCTTCTAATTTGATGACAATGATTGATTCGGACGGTGCTGGAGCAGTCGCGTCTTTCATCGGACTTGTTCGACCGAGTCATGGTGATGAACAAGTAATGGGACTCGAGTTTGAGGCATGGGGAAGCAGACTTCCTGCAATCTTACGGGAAATCGGAAAGAGGGCTGTTGAAGAGCAGAATCTAAGATCAATAGTCATAGCACACAGAATCGGCTATGTCGAACCTGGTGAAACAATCGTTTGCATACATGCATCGGCGAATCACCGGGCTCAGGCTTTTGCTGCTTGTAGTTGGACCATCGACGAACTAAAACGCCAAGCACCAATATGGAAGAAGGAGATCCGTTCAAGTGGCGAATATTGGATAGAGGGACTTGGTTGAGATATGTCCGAGCGCCTAAGTACCCCCACGTGGAGAGAGATGTATGCCGAATAACCCGTCAGTCGTTGATATTGGTTCAAAAAAACCGATGTTTCGCCGAGCAATTGCAACCGGGGTACTGGTGGTCCCTCCACGGGTATTGGAAATAGCACTGGAGGGCATGACCTCCAAAGGAGACCTCAGAACGTCATCGACAATTGCTGCTATTATGGCAGTTAAGAATACGCCTACATCCCTTCCGCATTGTCACCCAATTCCTATAGATAGCTGCACCGTGGACTGGGAAGACGATAATCTTGGTTTGAGATGTACTGTTACTGTGACTTCCACGGCAAAAACGGGGGTCGAAATGGAGGCCCTATGTGGCGTATCAGCAGGACTACTTTGCGCTCTCGATATGCTAAAGCCAATCCTCAAGGACCCTGAGGGGCAGTATCCAGGAACCTCAATAGAAGGAATACGGGTATTATCGAAGCATAAGCATCCTGCGCAGGATTGATTGCTACCCCCCTCTACAACAGGCTGTGCCAGTTTACGATTTCACGGAGGATTTCCTTCGCGCCACATCTTCAGCCGCAGCTGCGGCCTATGGTTGGATAGGCAAGGGAGACGGAAAAGCCGCAGATGGAGCAGCCGTCGAGGCAATGCGTGATGTTTTCGATACGATTCCATTCGATGGCAGAGTTGCTATCGGAGAGGGGGAGCGAGATGATGCTCCCATGCTCTGGATTGGTGAGCCATTGGGCTCAAGTCAGGGGCTGGAGGATGCTCAAAGGATAGACATAGCAGTAGATCCTCTTGAATGCACCAATCATGTTGCAAATGATCTGCCCAATGCCATGGCCGTTCTAGCCGCAGCTCCCAGGGGCGCCTTACTCCACGCGCCTGATTGTTATATGGATAAGATTGCAGGCCCCTCGATATTGAAAGGCGAAATTAGTCTAGAAGGGTCCACACAGTACAACCTAGAAGCGACAAGTCACGTACTTGACCGCCCAATATCTGATTTGACTGTGGTAGTGATGGACCGCCCTCGACATACGGATCTAATTTCAAGAATAGAAGGAATGGGGGCTAATGTTCGATTGATTGGCGACGGAGACATAGCAGCAGCACTCGATGCAGCAGACCCCGAATCTAATACCGATCTTTTGATGGGTATAGGAGCAGCACCTGAGGGAGTAATCACTGCTACAGCACTTCGCGGTATTGATGCCCCCTTTGAAGGACGACTCGTAACCACAACAGAAGAGCATCAAGATAGAGCATTGAAGATGGTCGGAGACCGAATCAACGATATTTGGGATCGAGACGAACTGTGCGCTTCTTCAGATGCAGTATACATCGGATCGGGAGTTTGCACCGGAAGGATACCCGGAGTACGAAAGAACCAGGAAGGCAACATGATCGTAACTTCAGAGGTTATTGATGTCAAATCATCAACTAGATCGATTGTAGAAAGTACCCTATAATGAAGTTGCTCAAGGCGATGCCTTCATTTCCATCCCTCTTGTAGCCGTTCTGTAGAATATGTCGCCCCAGTCATTAGAACAAATCGCACAAGACCTAGTCGCACCCGGTAAAGGCATTCTTGCGGCCGATGAAAGCAATGGTACGATGTCAAAACGGTTGGAGGCAGTTAATATCGAACCGAGCGAGCATACTCGGAGAGCATATAGATCAGCCATGCTTTCATCAGAAGGAATTAATCAGTACATCTCAGGAGTGATACTGTTTGATGAGACTATACGTCAGAAAATGGATGATGGAACTCCAATACCCGATTATCTGATTTCTAAGGGAATCATTCCTGGCATAAAGGTGGACACGGGTGCCAAGCCACTTTCATGGCATGAAGGTGAGACTGTTACCGAGGGTCTTGATGGATTGAGGGGCAGATGCGAAGAATACTATCGTATGGGCGCAAGATTCGCCAAGTGGAGGGCCGTCATCAAGATATCTGGAGACCTTCCAAGCGCCGCCGCAATCTCAGTAAACGCACATGCACTTGCAAGATATGCTGCTATATGCCAAGAACAGGGCATAGTCCCGATTATCGAACCTGAAGTTTTGATGACAGGGCCCCATGGATTAGAACAGTGCGCTTCAACCACGTCTAGAATATTGGATGCGGTATATTCAGAGTGCAAAGTTCAGGGAGTCAATCTCAGAGGTACTATCCTCAAACCCAATATGATATTACCAGGCTCAGAAGCTGAAAAGGCCGATACACGAACTGTTGCAAGGGCAACTGCAGAGGTGCTGAAAGCCATGGTCCCACAAGAAGTTGCAGGAGTCGCATTTTTGTCAGGCGGACAATCGGATGTAGATGCGACATCTCATCTTAATGAGATCAACTTGATTATTGGAAATGCTCCTTGGCCGTTGACGTTTTCATTTGGTCGCGCACTTCTTGCAGATGCTCTGTCGCTATGGTCAAAGTCAGATCTGGACGGCGCTCAGGCGAAACTCCGCCATCGCTCCAAGATGAATGCTCTTGCAGCAGCAGGAACTTGGTCATCAGACCTTGAAGTATGAGATCATCCTTGGAGCCCAGGATTTCGCTCGTCTTCTCTCAGAGTCCAGACACATATCTCGTATCTCCCCGAGAGAGCACCTCCTCGCTTCGTCGTCGCTATCTTCCGAATATCTTTGTCTTTCGAGAGAACATTACCGAGTTGCTGGGGAGTAGTGCCATGACGCATTGTCGAATTGACATGCTCAAGAATCTCAGTAGTATTCGCCTGACCTCTTTCGTCTAGGAATTTCTTGATTTTTTCTCTGAGTCGTGTTGTTCTCATTGATCTGCACCTCCGCTTCAAACGCTTTACCAGAAGGCTATTTGGAAAACTATTGGAGTCTTCCTCAGTAACCATCCGCCTCAGCGTTATGACACAGGACAATCGACCACAATATAACGCTTCTTGGTCGAGTCTGTATTTTGGTTACATCAAGTTGCAGGAATAGACCTCATCTTGACTACTTAATGCATCCATTGCAATGGTAGCTAGTTATTTTCGACTGGAAATATGTAACATAATATAACAAAAATAACATTTTAATAGAATAAATGTACAGTAAAACACGTTATGATTGACAGGGGGTGTCATTGATCGTCGATACTGCACCATCAAACTCCGAAGCCAAACCCCGGAGAATACGGGGACTCCATCGAAGAAGGGTTCTTTCCGCCCTATTTCGCTCTGACTTGACAGTAGCCCAGATATCTCGGCAGACCAATCTCAGGATGCCCCACGTTTCTGCTGAACTGAAACGCCTCAGAAAAGAGGAAATGGTCGGCAGTACTGGCGCCCCTGGAGCCCGTGGCTCCTCAATATACCTCACACACAGAGGTAGAGAGGCCATGATCATGGATGAGGCCCACAGGGTCCAGTCATGTACGCCGATCCCCCCTTCAAGTAACGCTGTTTGCATGGTGTCGCGTGATCGAGATCGACTTCTACTCGCTTCTACCATGCCATTCAATCAAGCTTCAATAGCAATCCCCGATCGCCCCTTTTCTAATACGGACTCCAGTGGAAGCGAAGGGGTCATTTGGGTGCTCGCCGAAGTAGAAAACCAAACACATCGATGGATCAATCCACATACAGGAAAATTGTGCCCCAAACCGAGTGCAGCAGTAGATCCAGCTAAGATCGAGTCCTTCTCCGAAGTCGATAGGCCATTGTGCATTTTTCATGCTCGAATAATCGAGTCAGGAAGACCGATTTCAATTATCCCCGGAACTTGGTTCTCCCCTAAGTTCGAATTGGCGAGACACCCATTCTCCTCACACTCTGAGTCAAGCATACGATTGGGAACCATAAATCCCAATTCTCCCCCTGTATTTTCACCTGAAATACTTGTAGTTGATATCGAGGGGCGAATGGGTAGATCGCTAATATCAAGAATCATTCCTGATGATTTTCTTGTAATTGGCAGAGTACAGGATAACAAAAATCCACAATCTGTTTTCCCGCTGGAGGCATTGGATAATTGGATACGTTTAGCCCATCCAAGAACAAATCCTTCAGAACATCGTCGAAGATCACAGGCCTTGAAAGATAGAATATCATTCAGAAGAAGATCGCGTGTCCCTGAAGAGACTCTAAGAAGATTCAGACTAGACTGGGGAGACTCCCTCTTCGAGAACAAGACAACCCACACCGATCGTTTGAACACTTCCAATCTCGGCCCCAGAGCAAGACGTTCATTGATCGAATGGGCGATCCAGTCAAATACCCAGATTCCGATGTTGGTTGAGATTGAAGAAGACCTGCCAGAACATCTAATCCATGATTGTATGAGACATTTAGATCGAGGCATCATACTAACACACCCGTTAGTCGATGTCCCTGGAGTAGCCAGGCTGAGTGCTGATCCTGCGCGGCCACTTCCATGGACAAGGTATTCAGATCCTGCTGGATTATCATCTCCTGTTCGCATCGATGATGGCAAGCCAAACCAATTTTCCACGATTCCAATAAATGAAACAGAATTAATCCAATCAAGGTTGGAAGTTCAATTAGACACCTCAGAGTCTTCAGATCCGATTATTCTGAAATCAATAGTTGAGATGCTTGGCCGAGATGAGGATTGGGCCAACTTGATTGAAGCAGAGCACCCGGAAGCATCTCTGATAGCCACGCCACCGGGTCTTAGATGGCACAGGTGGAAACGAATCAGGGATAGGGTACACATCAAATGGCTGGCAATGATCCGCCTCGAGGATATGCCTGAATACGAAGTTCATGAACTCATGAATCAAACCAACACAGATATGCAATCAGCATATTCGGAGCAATTCAGAGAAATAATATCTGAAAATCCAACTTTCGCTTTTGATGTACGACCAATGACTCCCCCGGAGTCCTCGACTCGGGGATCATCATGGGTTGCTTCACGACTCCTAACTTTTGCAAATTACATCCCGAGAGATATGGTTGACGATCTCAAAAGTTGGGCTATTCCTGCATGGCTCCAGAATCCTCCAAGCATATCTGTCGACACACTTTCTGCTGCCATGAAAATACAAGATTGGGGCAATCCTGACGAATTCTTTGATGAGGTGCATAAGTCAGCGAACAATCATCCAAATTCAGATTTGAGCACCTGGTCAAGATTCGTCCGCATAACGCAGGGAAGAGGCAGATTGACTCCATCTTTCTCCAGTATTGTAATCCAACATCTTCCCATGGAGTGGTACGCACCATTCTCGGAACAATTATTGTTGAACATCATCAAAATGGAAAATTGGTGGGATCAAACCAATATATCTTCCATTCCATGGGCCGCGTTAATACTCAGGCCTAAGGGCGAATATCACACACTACCCGGGACAAACGGACTAGAACACCCCGGTCCGAGTAAGGACTTACTCCGCAGACTCGAAGACTCAATAGAATCTGAACTGGGCTTGGAAAATCTTGAAGATCTGAAGTTAATTCATATCTCAGATCTCTTAATGGCCTTAGAAAAAGCCTCAACAGGATCACCTCCAGTAGACGGAAAGAGCCACAAGATGGTTGGGTGGCTAGCCCAACCCCTCGATAAATGGCCTGATATGGCGCATATTGAAACCATGCAGGGAGATCCTTTGATTATGGCTAGATTAATCATGGGTCGGAGTAAATATGCTGTCGATACACGTCCTGAACCGTATTCCATGACTTGATATCTACAACATTCTTCCGATATAATGCCCGTCCGGCAACACCGCGTCGACGAAGCCCCCACGCCGGAGGCTTAGGATGAACCGCGGTACCACGGTTCGGGCCACCGGACGACGAAGACCGCCGTGACCTTTTGGTATGATCTGCGGAGCAATCGTACGGATGGAGGATGATGGGTCCCCAGATGACTACGGAATGACTCATGGGACAACCCCATCCTCCTACAGACGTCCCGGGGTGGGTCAGGGCCCGGAGCCATCGCGATGATGGCGCCCGTTACGCCCCGGGGCACAATATCCGCAGTCCTAAAGTTCGACACTCAAGATGGAGGCACATGTTCCGACGCGGCCTTCTCGGCGGAACCTTCGACCGTGCGCATGAGGGACACGCCATACTAATCGCCCAAGCATTGGAGCATTGTGCCCATCTTGAGATATGGATTGCTAGCGACGATGTTGCGAAGATGAAAGATAAGAGATGTTGGGACTGGAGCAGACGACGCTCAGAAATCGAGAAGATCATTGAACCAAATTCTAGGGGCAGAGTATCATTCGACGTTCTTCATGATTCCTTTGGGCCTGCAACCAAACACGCAAATGCAGATGCCATAATATGTACGAATGAGACTCTTCCGGGCTGTGAAGAAATAAACAGAATTCGAATAGAGAATCAAATGAAACCCCTTGAAACCATTGTGGTAGAGCATGCCAGAGGGCCTGATGGTCAAGTAATCTCAAGCTCGCGTATTCGCAACGGTACAATAGATCAGTCAGGAGAATTGTTCGTGCATGAATCAGATTTCAAAGGCACGAAGATCCTCACGTCTGAGGTTGAGTTGATGTTGAAAACTCCTTTCGGCATATTGCATGAGGGTCCAGAATCCGATCATGGTGTAGCTCTAACCAAGGCCCTTCAATCCATACAAAGCAACTTGAATATCATTGCAGTCGGAGATGTAACTGTTTTGGGACTACTCAAACTTTCATGTGTTCCTGACATTGCACTAATAGATGGAATGACAAAACGACACGAGTGGCCCGATACAAAACTCATTGACCGTTCAAAATTCGACATAATTTCCACCGCTCATAACCCGGCGGGAAAATTAACTCCACAATTATTTGAAACTTGCAAGAACGCTGTCAATTCACTTAATCAGCGGCTAAAGTCGCTGATCGTAGTTGAGGGAGAAGAAGACCTTGCACCAATAGTACTTCATTTGCTTCTACCTATTGATTCAGTGGTAATTTATGGGCAACCTGGTAAAGGGGTTGTAACTCGGGTGACCGATCTGGAGACTAAGGAAAATTGCAGGGCTATCCTCGAATCAATGACTTTTGAAAAATCATGAGCGAGGAAAAGCCCGCATTATTCGTGCATGGCCTCAATGCCCAGGCCACTACAAATCATGACTATGGAAACCGAATAAACACCTGGATCAACCCACGTGGTATTAATTGTGGACCAGATTACGTAGAACAAAATCCCTCCGACTACCAGCCAGTTTGCCACAATAAGAGACAACTGGCCTTCTGAACCCACCATTTGACGAGGTCTCTGTGCTATTGAATATAGGAACGCGCGTAGTCCAGAGGATGATTCTATGCCCCTTCCTCCGACAACGATTAGAATCGTTGCAAGAAGTAATGCAACAACATCACCGAGACCGATAGATATGGAAGAATGCGCTGAATACGCCTCAGAGAGGCTTGAACCATCGATGAAGCCTAACCATTCAATTTTCTGACCTGGAGCGAAAGCACCGAATGTTATGTTGACCAGCGAGACAAAGGCAAGCCACGTCCCTATACAGAATGAAACAACCGACAAGAATCGGCTAGGCTTGGTTACCTCATCCTTCCAAGAACTCTGTACCATCGCTCGCGCCACCTTGGCCCTCTGTTTAACCATTACCGGGGCGAATCATAACTCAGAGAGGCCTCTGGAGACGATATTTCCCCTTCGAAGCCTCTACAATAAGTGGTTCTGAGTCTCTCAATTCATTCATAACGTCAAGAGACTCCGGTATCGCCGAATTAATCTGTTTACTCCTTCCGCCACGACCTTTGCTGACATTCCTTGCGATTATTATTCCAAGATTGTCTAATTCGTTTAGAAGCGAGGATATTCTTCGGGGCGTCAGAGGTTCTATCATAATCCTATGACATACTTCTGAATAAGTCCTGAATATTTCCCCGGTGGAAATATTCCTGAGCCCATTGTTTTCATTCAAGCAGATAGAAAAGAGCAGAATCTTTTGTTGAAGAGGAAGGGTTCTGAGGACAGGAGTTAGCTGGTCATGCTCAAGCTGACTCTGTGCAAGTCTGACATGCCCCTTGTCCACCAAATCATGATCCATTTTTTGCGCCTTCTTGATTGCAATTCTGAGAAGATCAAGAGCTCTCCGTGCATCGCCATGTTCCTGAGCAGCCAAAGCAGAACACAGTCCGATCACGCCATTATCCAGAGCACCAGGGCGAACTCCTCTCAGCACCCTATCTTCGAGAATATCGTTTATCTGATCAGCACCATATGGGTGGAAGACAAGATCAATCTGAGCAAGCCTCGAAGCCACTTGAGGCGTCAACATCTTAGTGAAGTAAAGGTCGTTGCTAATGCCAATGATACAGCATCTGGACGACTCTAATTCCAAGTTGAGATTCGTAAGGTTGTATATTATCGAATCTCCAACTTTCGAGACAAGGTGATCTATCTCGTCAAGCACTATCACGTGGATACCGCCTCTCCGATCCATTCTCCTACGAAACTCTTCGAGAACTCTGTCAGTCGGCCATCCAGTGAAGGGAATCTTCACATCTTCATCCCGCTCAAGACAGTTTGCAAGAGCTTGAACAACTCGATATTTGGTATCCACAGTTCTGCAGTTAATCGTGTAGGCTTTAACAGCGGTTCCATTAGACCTTCCTTTGGCTTTGAGTTGTTTCAGCACCGTCTTAGTGACAATTGTCTTTCCTGAGCCAGGAACCCCATACAGGAGCATGTTCGATGGAATATGCCCTCTTAGGGCTTCAACAAGATTCTCCCCAAGAGCTCGAATCTCCTTCTCACGATGAGGGAGATTTTGAGGCTCAAAGCCATGTTCGAAAGCCCCCCTGTTTACGAAAAGAGAATCATTTTCGATAAGAGAATCGAAAATATTCTCTCTCATTTTTTAACACCCTAATCTTACATATTGCTACACATGATTATCCCCGGTCAGGCCGGGGATGCTCAAATGCGCAGGACTCGACCGATGCACTCTTCGATAATAAACGTCCCCTAGAGTTCATTCACTGTGGAACCAGTTAATGCCCATAGTACGGATATAAATGAACACCTTTATTGGGCCTGTTATCGTAATTTTATTAACAAAATAAAACACCATGTAGTTTGAAATCTATGCAACGAGCCGAGGCATACAATTCAAAAAAAAAATTCTAAAGAAACCCAATGATAAAAGGTATCTGAAGAGAATAACAACCCGTTATTCAGCATGGTTAGATCTTCCTTCTCCTGCGCAAAATCGTTGTAATAATGATATTAAATTATAATATTAATTAACATTAAAAGAACCGTCGTCATTCACTTGTAACCAATCTCCATCTTCCAGTTGGTGTACTGATTCAGGCAATTCCGCCATCTTGAAACCCGATTCAACGCCCTTGCCGGATGCGTAATTGTGAGTGACCAAAACCTTGACCTCAGGATGTCTTTGAACGAATGAAATGACATCGGACGGTCGATGGTGATAGGGAAACTCTCCGATGTCGGGAACTCCCATTTCAAGGACCACTACATCAACTTCGACGGACCTCCTTTCAATCTCATCACAAGGCCCAGAATCACCACAATGCAGTAGTCTGAAACCGCTGTTATGAGTCAACTCATATCCATGAGGATCCGTCTCAGGGGTGTGATGTACTGGAAATCTTTCATACACCCAATCTGTACCCTCAAGATGCCCGGATTCATCCGTATTCCAATGAATCGAGTTCTTCAGAGAATCCTCAAGACTACCTGGAAATGCCATCTTACAAAGCGAAGAGAAAAACTCCTCCCCGCCCGGCCTTGAATATACTGATAGATCATTATCGCTGTTTGGATCGGTTATGTATTTCCTGTCTAGTAAAATAAATGGCATTCCGAATGTATGGTCTCCGTGCCAGTGTGTTATCAACACATGAACGATGCTTGAGGAATCAAGCCCTGTTCTCCTGAGCTGAGCCATGATTGTTGGGGGAAGGTCAACCAGGATTTTTCCGTCGATGCAAATAGATGCGTGTAACCTCCCGGGAGGTGCAAACGCATTGCCTGTACCAATGAAGTCGATACGAGCCACGCATTACCCTGTGGGGTGTAGAACTTGACAACTTCGATGATCGACTCTCAATCACTGTTCACATGCTAATTTAGTCAAAAATAAGTTTAATTGGCCACGAATATAAAACACAAATGAGACGACGATTCCATTGATTCATAAGTGAGTCTTCTGTGCAATAATTGGTGTTACAACATGGCTGAGCCAAGATCCATTCTAATACTCTACGGTTCACAATCCGGCAACTCCGAGGAACTTGCGATTCAAGCCGGTAAAATGTCCTCTCAGAGCGGACTAAAACCAACAGTCAAGGCAATGGATGAGATTGAGATAACTGAATTACTCACTCAACAAAGAGTGCTTGTATGTTGTAGCACTTGGGGAGATGGGGAACAGCCGGACAATGCCGAGGATCTTTGGGAGGCAGCCAATAGCGGCGCTATTGAGAGCTTGGACGGTATCAATTTCTCAGTACTCGCACTCGGGGATACCTCCTATGACTTGTTTTGCGAGTCTGGCAAAGAGTGGGATAGTTGGTTCCAGTCGAAAGGAGCAATTCGCGTTCATGATAGAGTAGACTGTGACGTAGATTATGAGGAACCCGCCGGATTATGGATGGCCGCAGTGATCCCCAAAATGGCAGCGATCGAGGACGTCTTGGTAGAAACAACGCTACCTGAGGAAAACCAGCAGGAAGTCGTCGTCGTTAATTCTGAGGTACCCCCTCCAGAGAAGAGTAGTAAGTCCCAGTGGTCGGCAAAAAATCCCTACACTTCTCACTTAGATCAAAACTATGTCCTCAATGGAAAAGGATCGGGCAAAGAGACAAGACACATAGTATTCAACCTAGGATCCTCAGGGTTAGAGTACAAAGCCGGCGATGCGTTAGGCGTTATCCCAGTTGCTCCTCCCGACTTGGTGGAAGATTTGTTGACAGCCTCCGGATTCGACGGATCAGAGAATGTTGAAACTCATATGGGAGAAATGGAATTGAGACAAGCCTTGACTTCGGCCTTCGAAATACACAGACTGTCAAAAAAATGGGTCCGTGGACTGGGCCAACACCTCAGTACTCCGGAGGAAGTCTCTATCCGAATAGTATCCAGGACAAGGTCCTCGACCAATGATGGAACTATACTCGTTGAGTGGGAGGGAACGGGCGTTGAAGATGATATCCCGATAGATTACTGTGAAATCGGCTCAGCGACAGACCCCTCGATCGATCTGTGGAACGACTTAGATCAAGACGACTCCAAACTGGAGGATTACATATGGAGCCGAGACTATATCGACGCTCTGAATGACTTCGGCCATGTAGTTTCCACTCCTCAGCAACTCGTTGACGGAATGGATCGGCTAAAACCAAGATTATACTCTATAGCTAGTAGCCCTGATCACGAGCCAGGCACAGTTCACCTCACAGTTGGAATCGTTAGATACAATCATCATGATAGAGACAGGACCGGTCTTGCGACAGGGTTCCTCGCAGATAGGTGCGACGTGGGCGATTCTGAAATTGGCGTCTTTATGTCGCCTACTCGATCATTCATACTGCCTGAGGATAGATCAACAGACATAATCATGGTAGGACCAGGAACAGGAATAGCACCATTCAGAGCCTTTTTGCAGCAGAGAGATATTGACGGGGCAACCGGGAGAAATTGGCTATTTTTCGGCGATTGGACTGAATCTGGTGAAAATTACTACAAGGAAGAAATGGATGATTGGAAGGAACGGGGAATTTTGACCAAGCACGACCTAGCATGGTCCAGAGACGGCTCGGAGAAAGTGTATGTCCAGCATCTTATGAAGAAACATGGTGAAGAAATATGGGCATGGATAGACGGTGGTGCTTACTTCTATGTCTGTGGCGATAAGTCTAGAATGGCAAAAGACGTTCACAAGACGCTAATAGGCATCTGCGCCGAACATGGCGGTATGTCTGAAGAAGACGCTCATGAATTCGTGGAAACCCAGATGATGAGGACTGAGAAGAGATATCTCAGAGACGTATATTGAGAACTGATGATTTCAGATGAACTCAAACGTTGCCCGCCTGTCGTAGGGCCAATGGCATTCTCACGAGTACTCATCGCAAATCGGGGTGAGATTGCATTGAGGATAATGAGGTCTCTCAGAACACTCGGTATTGAAGCCTCCATAATACATGGAAGAGAAGATAGAACGAGCCTACCTGTTCGCTGGTCTGATTCGGCAGTACAGATCTATCGCGATGACCCTCTTGCGAGCTATCTTGATGTCGAAGCAGTTGTAGAGGCTGCAAAAAGTGTCGGAGCAGATGCAGTTCACCCGGGATATGGCTTCCTTGCAGAAAATCCCAATTTGGCTCGAAGACTCAATGAGGAAGGAATCACCTTTATCGGGCCTTCTGCAGAAATTCTTGAACTTCTTGGAGACAAGATACAGGCACGTTCCGCGATGACCGCCGCAGGGCTCCCGGTTGCACGGGGGTCAGAAGAACCGATAGAGAACTCCGAGAGTGCTATGGTCATTGCAGCTGAGATTGGCTATCCAGTCATCATAAAAGCCGCTGCTGGAGGCGGTGGCATAGGAATGCAAATAGTGCATACTGAGGACGAATTTGACTCTGCATTTCGCCTATGTTCAAGCAGGGCCTCTTCAGCATTTGGGGATGGTAGAGTCTTTGTTGAGAAGTACATAGAGGAAGCGCAACACATTGAATTTCAGGTTCTCGGCGATGGAAAAGATGCAGTCCATTTTGGAGAGCGCTTCTGCTCCATACAAAGACGACATCAGAAGATATTGGAAGAGGGTCCATGGCTAGATGCCGAGATTAGGGAAAGAATCGGATCCAAAGTCGTCGAAGGTGCGAAAGCAGTGGGATATCGCGGCCTTGCAACATTCGAATTTCTGAGGGATGCTAAGGGGGAATTCTACTTCTTGGAAGTCAATCCTAGAGTTCAGGTTGAACACACAGTCACGGAGGCTCTGACAGGTTTCGACCTAGTGTCATTGGGAATTAGGGTGGCTGCAGGCGAATCCCTTCCAATTAGCCAAGATGAGATACATCTTCGAGGCCATGCAATACAAGCTAGAATAAATGCCGAGCGACCGGAAGATTTCACACCCGCACCTGGGAGGCTATGGGAGTGTATCCTTCCCTCCGGACCCGGCATAAGAGTCGACTCCCATGCTTGTTCCGGATACTCCATGCCAACTTGCTTCGATTCCCTGCTTGCTAAGATTATAGCACATGGAAGAGATAGAAAAGAAGCCATTGAGAGATTAGATGCAGCGTTAAGAGAAACCGTCCTTGATGGAGTAGAAACGTTAATTCCGCTGCATAGGAAGATACTCAGAGAGTCTGACTTTGTAAAGAGAGAAATTACTATTTCATATCTTGAAGATCATGATTTTAGGTGATGGCTTGGATCTTGTAATCGTTGGCAGTATTGGATATGATGACATACAGACACCTTACGGGAAAGTAAGCAGTCTATTGGGCGGATCAGCGTCATATTCCGGCCTTTCTGCAGCATTCCACGCTCGTGATATTGGGTTGGAGAGAGTAAGCGTTGGCCTAGTGTCAATTATCGGCTCCGACTTCGACGAGACCTCTTATCGAAGAATTGTTGACGCAGGGTTAGATATCGAAGGCGTAAAACAATCTGATGGGATGACCTTTCGCTGGTCAGGAAAGTATGAGGGTTCAATGGACCATGCTATAACCGTGTCAACAGAAGTCAACGTTCTCTCTGATTTCAAGCCAACTTTGCCAGCATCCTGGAAAGATCCTACAATCTTGTTCTGCTCTTCAGCAAGCCCTGCCACGCAGATCGAAGTTCTGAATGCCAACCAAGGCTCCAAGGTCACTGCATTGGATACTTTCCAGCTTTGGATTGATTCGGAATTTTCCGGATTGAGCGAGGCTCTTCGGAAGGTCGATATTGCTATTTTCAATGAGGACGAGGTCAATGCGATTGGAGATGGTCAGAACTTTCTTGAATCAGGAAGAAACATCATCACTGGCCAGAGTCTTAATGGAGGCGAATTGGCTGGTTCAGGGCCCCAATGTCTGATTATCAAGAGAGGAAGTGCAGGGTGCGTATGCATTCATAGGGACGGCCTCATCATTCTTCCAGCTTATCCCACAGAGTCGGTAGTTGACCCCACTGGTTGTGGTGATGTTTTCGCCGGGGCGTTCTTGGCACAACTTGTCCCCCACGAAGGAAATCTTTCAGATATCGAATCTATCCGTAGAGCACTGATACATGCTACAGTAACTGCATCATTCAATATAGAATCATTTGGATCAGATTCCATTTCAAGTTTAAAACGAGGAAAATATCGAGCCAGGCTCGATCGTTATCGGAGAATGGCCGGCATCATCTGAGATGCCGTATACCAGGTATCCCGGCCCCTTCCCCGCCGTATGTGCTAGGTCTTAATTCGCTGAACCTCGGGAGTAAACCATCTTCATCAACAGGCATATTGTCGATTTCAAGTCGTTTATTCATCACTATTCTTCGTAGTGCATTCTGACCACTTGTTTCAGGATGAACACGGGTTGGAGCCCCTCCAAGATTAACCTCAGCTTGATGTTGATGATCAGCACGTAATCTCAGTTTTTGTGCAGACCTTAGTCTAGAGTCCTGATCTAACTCATTCACTTCATTCTCAACCCTATTCCGTTCCTTCCCCCTGTTTGGAATGGGCACTAACAAACGTTCAACCCAACTGCGTCTGCGAGGCTTATCCGAAGAAACAATTGACGAAATCTTGCTACGACCGGGTCCAATACTCTTCATGACCTTCTTTGCCCTAGCTTGCTTTACGATGCCTGGGCGGCACTCTTCTCTGACAGCGGCATCTGTAGGGTCAGGCAGTATATCGCCGCCCATCTCTATTGATTCATATGATCTGACCGCGCGACTCAGCATCATCGAACTCGATTGAGGAGATTCGTTAGCGGCTGGAGATATCTCGTTAGTGCCCCATCCATTCATGACTGCTGGCTCATTTGAAACAGCACTCTCGACAGACTCTATGGCAGGAGCAGGATCATCAAACATCGCCCATTGCATGCCCCCATCATTTCCACGATCATCGAATCCGAAACTCGCATCAAATGGAAGTGCCGAGTCAGTAATAGATGGAGATGGTGAGGCCAGGGCCCCCGTCGCAGGTATTTCCAAGCTGTCTTCAGTGCTTGAGTAACTCATAGCAGAACTCTGAATTGACACCGGAGACGAACTTCTGGTGGATGGATGGCTTGTTTGAATGGGTGTTTTCCCAGTCATTGAATTTATCAGACGCTCCTCTTCTTCGTATATCCTCGATTTTTTGATATCACGCCGAGCATCGCTGATTGTATCTCCGTGCATGACTCTGTTAAGCATCTGATAAAGATACAGAAGATCACTCTGCGAACCAGATATGAGGTGACGCATCCCATTCGAATGGTCGATAGCCAAGACTGGAAGTCTGAACCCAGCATAAATTCCAACTGATATGATGCCTGCTGCAATAGAGATATATGAGTAAGGTGCGACAAGTATTCTGGTTGCTGAGAAAATAAATGCCAGTCCAAGCAGTAGCCAAGTGCTAGAGTATCTCTGAATATCCGTCTGCCTAAGAACGTCTATCGATCCGAGATCTATCGCAGTTCCGATGCCCCGGGGATCTTCAAATCGTAGCTTACGCTGATCGAGCACAGCTCTGAAGTGTCTTGACAGCCCGACCAGAGATAGATCGTCGAACCACTCCGACTCACTATTCTCCGCCCGAGCCTGTGGCCCGGCTGAGTACATCCGAGCCTCCATCCAAAGTTTCACAATTTATACTCTTAGGCTGGAAATGATGTCTCAGGCCTCTACAAGAGAATATATGCTCAGACCGGATGAATATCAGTTATCGCTCCAATAATCCTCATTGGCCCTGCATCCAACTGCACTAGAAGCGGTGGTTTTTCCGAAGACGTCCTTACATCTATGGGTCTGTCCCACACAACTACCATGCTGCTCCCGCTCACAGATTCCACTCTTCCAACGATGAACTGTAAATCACAAGACATGTGGACCACATCTCCAACTTTCAGAACATTTTTCTGGAATACTGAAATATTGATTTCAATCTTACTTTTCTCCATTCGAGTCAAAAGCTTCGACCCAACACCTACGATCTGGCTACCCTTGTCAAGAATATTGTCCTGAACCCCCCTAAGAGCCACGCCTACACGATCGCCTGCTATTGCGAAGTCAACATCGTCATCCATTACTTGCAGGGAACGCACTACTCCGACATGACCCCCTGGATAAATTTCAACAGAGTCATGTTTCCGAATTATACCGGAACGAACGTATCCGATCCCAACCAATCCAATTCCTTTGACGACAAAGTGCTGGTCAATGGAGACAAGAACCTCTTCGTCTGCAGTGTCAGTCCTAACTCTACTCAGAAGCTCCGATCTAATTTCATGCGGATCCGGCAAGGAATCGTGTATTTTCCATGACTCAAGACCGGCTTGATCACGAATCAACGATAGCTTCTCGGGATCAATCCAATCACCGTCTTTTGGATTGATGATGATGTGTCCATTCGCCACTTTGGATGAAGAGTATGCCACCATGGCCTCCCCAATTGCTGCATTGATTTCTCTGACCTCTATTATACCAGAATCAGCAACATTCAACGTCGATAGCAGAGGTCGGAGACTCTCCGGATGTTTTAGAGGCCTAATCATCGAGAGAATCCTTCTTTCCGGCCCTTCTCCTTCTTTGTAAACATAAGATTCAACATCTCTTGAATCTGAAATCTTGCCGAGACTTCGCAGAAGGCTTTCAGTGGCAAGTACAGCCACATTCAGAACAGGCATGAGTAAACAACCTCTGGTGATTAGTTTGACGGACGAATCAGGAACCATCGACCCTCATGCCGTCTCTTGCTTGTTTTGCCATGTTGTACAGGCGTTCCTCCTCTTCGCCACTCGGCGTGAATTGGGGTACCTCCGTAGGTTTCATCGAACTGTCCACTGCAACCATAAAGAAGAATCCTGAACAGATCTCTTCAGGATTCCATTCCTTTCGAGAAAGTCTGCAAGATGTGACGTGTACGCCAATGGTTCTTGGAGAAGTCCAAACAACTCTAGCGATAGTTCTGATTACGTCGCCTTGATACGCAGGCCTCTTAAATTTCAGAGCGTCAACTGAGATTGTAACTACGTCCTCACTGCAAAATTTGCTTGCAGCCATTCCTGCGGCGGTATCCATGATAGACATCAACCGACCACCAAAAAGTGTGTTTAGTGCATTGGTATCACCCGGAAATACCTCATTCAGTTGAATGACCGGGTCAGACCCCCCACTGTTATTCATGTCTAATACGTGCCGAGTGCTCCGCTCTCTTGAATCCACCCCGCATAATGTGTCAAATGAAACAGATTTGACCGTGGCGTTGATTTCTCACCCTGCTTTCTTCGGCCCGTGGACCGAGCACACCTTGCATGGGAACCAATTCATTTAGCTGATCCAGATGGTGGGAATTACATCCTTTGGCCACATCTTCCGTGCATCGAATCTCCCGCAGAATTACGACCCAAAGGAGATTGGAACGCAATAGCGATACTAGCATCTTCGGAGGATATTTGGAGGTGGGAACAAGAATTCTCTGAAGATCAGAAAAATCCCGGTGCACATCTTGCTGCTGCTATGGCCTCAGGAACTTCGCTGGGACGTTATTTGGCAGATATCACGACTCTTGATCTGAAACAGGTGTCCATTCCAGATCCCGAACCAATGAGGCTTGTAGATTCGTACCCCTCATCAAAGATATTTCCACTAGAGCCTCCAAGTGACGATTCGGAGTGGGCAGATTTGATGGTAGAACATGCCGATCAGGCCGCTAAAGCCTCCAACTTGATCTCCCTTCTTGGTACTGGAAGGAGATGGAGGAAAGCCAGATCGGAAGTGATACCCGATATAGCCACGCACCCGCATGTAGATTCTGATATGGGCGCAGCAGCAGCATCCGCAGCAGCATGGTGGAGAGAAGAACAGCGTACATGGAAGAACGATCTAGATTTCAAGAGGGATATCCGCCAGATGTCTAGACTCAGGGGCGCCATGGTTCAGATTAGATCCGATGATACGGCAAGTACCATCTTAGTCCCTGTTCATCAGGCAAGGTTGCAGCGTATCTCGGAGGTACTTTCTATGTGGCCCGATGTGGAATATGTATGGAGTGGGTCTGAATGAGCGATGTCACTGATCGACTTGAGGTTAGTGTGGAAGATCAAACTTTCAGATTTATCCCGAGGGACATAGTATCGAGAAGTGAGGCTCTTTCGTTAAAAGGAGCCTCTATGATAGGTGATGAAGTCGTCTTGGAGCGCTCACATCCTAGAGCTACTTTGGTGTTTGAGCAATCGGGAGGGATACTAGTCCATGGCATAGCCAGACCGGAGGTTGCGAAACTAGTAGCAAGAGAAGCATTACTGCGCCTCGGTTACCAGGAAGAAGGTATCACGATGGAATCCGGGCCTATCCTCATGAGTTTCAGAACCGGCCGAGCCATCATCTCTAGTGTAGCAGTAGGCCGTTTAAATGAAGCATCCATGAATGATGACTTAGGCGCAATAGAGATTGCCGCCACCAGATTTGGAGGTACAATCATACTCTTTCCGAGTGGGAGGGGACTCGTATTCGGAATGAACTCCAGAAAGATCGGCGAGTTAGCAATTCACACATATCTCGAGATCCTCGGAGAAGAAGGAGCGCTCGCGTGATATCCCCGGCCAGAGAATGGTCTTGGCAAGGCCCAATTGTCGACCATCATATCCATCTGGATAAATCAGGTCAGGGAATTGAGGCAGCTAAGGCGTTCAAAGCCTCCGGAGGAACTTCGATATTATTAGTTCACAAGCCTAAATTTTCTTCTCTGCCTATCGATGGAGAAGGGTATAGGGCCGCTTACTCATCAACACTCGAAATGGCTGATCACATTCGTAAGAAGGTCGACATAGGTGTGGGCGTAATACTCGGGCCACATCCTGTGGCATGGGACCATCAAGCAGATGAGATAGGAGTCCAGGCAGCATCAGAGATTCACCTCGAAGCAGTTTCGATTGCTCTTGACCACGTAAATGAACGCGATGCAGTTGGTCTAGGGGAGGTTGGAAGACCACATTATGCTGTATCAGAGGAAAGGTGGGAATATGCAAATGATTTGCTAATCGACGTTTTGAAAATGGCCAATGAGGATGACTCAGCCGTTCAACTGCATGTCGAAGAGAATGGCGAAGAAACTTGCAGGACCATCGATGCAATAAGATCAAAATCAGGTTTGGACAGAAAAAAGACGGTTCGCCATTATGCCCCGCCAAATCTTTCTGACACGTTCAGATCAAAACTCCCCTGTACGGTGAGTGTAGGGCGCGGGAGCATCACTCAAATTATCGAATCATGGAACGAGGGAGCTGCCTACTGGGGCATGGAAACCGATTATCTCGACGATCCTCGACGTCCGGGTGCCGTACTGGGCCCCCGCACAGTTCCACGTAGAACGAAGGAGCTTTGCGATGAGTGGATTGGTTCCGGCAAAAAAGAACAAACTCTTGATGAGCTTCTACATAGGGTAAATCGGGATTGGATCGAGTCGATTTATGACTGGTCTCCGGATTGAAATAAACGAAATATGCTTATCCTGGGCATGAACGCAAGAAACCCACCTATACAGAAAAGAGTGAGGAAGGATAGACCAACTAACCAGTCAGGTTGACCCGTGTTCCATCCCAATGCTTCAGCTGCGAGAACAAACAGAGGAGCATTCACCGGCAGGAAAACAACCATCATCGCGATGCCAATTTTACGTCTCCACATCATGCTTCTCAATCTGCCAAGATGCCGTAAGGTGCATAACGACGACGGATACATTCGACCGAATCGATTTAGTGGAGCACTCTACCCGACCAACCTAGAGCGCCTGTAGTGAAGTCTGGTTATCACCTGAGGTTTCCAACCTCATATCCTGGGTTCGAATCCCGGCGGGCGCACCACTCTAGAACTCGTACTGAAGACTACATACCCCTTATGGTCACGGACGGATATGGCGGAGCCCGAGGAGGAGTCTGAAGACTCCGTGGATAAGACTCGAAAGGGTATCAGCCTCGATAACTCTGATCTTGGTGAAGAGAAGCAAGTAGTCGGTCGGAAAATATGGAGAATATTTCCATATGTGGTGAGATACTGGAAACTCGCTCTTGGTGGGCTTATTGCCAATGCTGGTGCAAGGGCCTCGGACTTACTCCCATTTCTCACAATAGGTTGGGCTGCTGATTTCTATGCCAATGGCACTTTCAACCCACCATGGCTGGAGAATTACATAGGAGACTCTCCTTATCTTGGATTTGGAATCATAATTTTCATGTGTTTTGCACTTCTTGCCGTTTTTCAGGGGACTAGTAACTTTCTCTGGCAAGCAACCTCATACAATTCGCAGCATGATATCAGGATGGATGCGGCCCGATCACTCATCAATATGGAGGCCTCATATTTCGAAGATAGACAAACAGGCAACCTCATGTCAGTTCTTTCCGCCGATATTTCTCTTCTAGAGGACGTGATATCTGATTCTAGCACCAGTATTGTTAGGATAGCAATTACATTCGCAATGGCCGCAATCATACTCTCATTCATGTCGATAAAACTGACTTTGATGTTGTTCAGTCCGTTGGTTTTGATTATCCCGATGGTTATTTGGTTCGCTACGAGGGTCCAGCGCAGATATAGAAAACAGCGTGAAAGTACCGGTAGCATCGTTTCGATTCTCGAGAACGTACTCGGTGGAATCACCGTAATGCAAGCCTACAATGCTCAGGATTTCGAGAAACTTCGAGTAAACAGTGAATCCGGGAGATATCGGGATCAAGCCATATCAGCCTCATTCATTCGGAATCGATTCATTCCAGGAATATATCTCGTAGCTGGCATAGCCTTCGGACTCATAGTGACTGCTGGGGGCTGGGTGCTTGAATCCGGAGAGATAACAATCGGCGAATATGTCACATTCTTGCTAATCAGTACCCGAATGACGTTCCCTCTATTCATTCTCGGAGCTCTTCTCAATCAGATACAGCGCGGAGAAGCAGCTGCAAGACGGGTTTTTGCAATAGTCGATCTCGAGCCCTCCATAGTGGACCGCCCCGATGCCATTCCCCTGGAAGATCCTATCAAATCAGTTATCTTCGACGATGTAACGTTCGAATACCCTTCTTCAGATACACATGTACTCAATGGAATATCCTTCGAGGCCAAACCTGGCGATTTTATCGGTATAATGGGCCACACTGGTGCCGGAAAGAGTACAATTCTGAAACTTATTGAAAGATTCTACGAGCCTCAGTCCGGTAAGATACTAGTAAACGGAGTAGATATCAATAATCTGAAGATCGACTCCATCAGGGCACGTATAGGATTCGTATCTCAAGATCCGTTCCTGTTCTTCGGCACTATAAGAGATAATATCGCCTATGCGAGAGAGGCTTCAGAAGAAGAGATAGAAGAGGCATTGCATGCAGCTGGGGCGAAAGAGTTCGTGATGAACTTGCCAAGAGGAATCGATACAGAAGTCGGAGATAGAGGAGTGAAACTTTCTGGCGGTCAGAAAGCAAGGATAAGCCTCGCAAGAGCATTGCTGACAAAACCCGATTTATTGATTCTCGACGAAGCAAGTGCTGCATTAGACGCAGAAACAGAGCAAAGGATACAGAATTCACTTTTCTCCTCCAACGATGCAGATAGGATGACTATCGCAGTCGCTCATAGGCTGGCAACGATTAGGAATGCTGATGAGATTCTTGCTATGGTAGATGGCGTCATCGTAGAACGAGGCCTTCACGAAACGCTTGTTGAGGCTGACAACGTGTACGCCTCCCAATGGAGAATACAGACTGGAGAACTAGATTCAGAGGTCAGTTGAGTATGCCGGGTCTGGATTGGGCTCTAGTGGAACAAGGATCAGCCATGCTCGGGTCTAACGATCGTTCGATTCTAAGGGGGGGCATTGGCCCGCGTCACCAAGTGAAGATATCAGAACCATTTGAGATTACGAGGTATCCCGTATCCTCAAAGATTGCTCAAGAGATGATAAAATCCGGAGAAGCCGAATTAGCATCAGAGTCCGAGTGGGCCGTTTCCAAGGCGCAAGGTTTGATACACGCCGAATCTGGCACAATAGAGACTTTGGCCGATTCAATCAGCAATTATTGGGGGAAACCGTGTGATGGTAGGCCCTACATTCGGGAGGGCGAAATAACGACCCGTCGAGTAAGGGTGTGGTCCGAGGGAGGAATATTGGAATCAACTAGGCCAATTGAGATGGCTGATTCATACCCCCTGCGTCTAGTTCGAAGGCCATCGAAGTATTCTGGAACGCCGATTCGACTCCCAAGGGCGGGAGACAGCACAAGAATCCTCAAGGAGGAGGCTGTAATTTGCCTATTAGTAGGAATATTGCCATCATTCACATGGGCATGGTTCAATGCTTCTTCAGGGTATATCGCTGAAGGATGGTTGAATTTAGTGATGGGCGGCGTGTTCTTCGGTTTATCTACTGCTATATTGTGGCGTCCAAAGACACCGACATACATTCAAACAGACTCCGGTTGGAGACTTGAGTGAAGCTCACTCGTTTGTAACTCTAGGGGCTAGAAGGAAGGTCCATTTCGCCCCCCCTCCGTTACTTACCCAATCCACCTTCAGCGGATATGAGGCCTTGAATTTAATTTCAAGAGATTCTGTAGCACCCGGATTAATTTTCCTAGCCAACTCGTTTGGAAATCTGATTGAATATGTCGACGTAGAAGGCTGTTTAACCGATAGTTCGCCCAACTCCCCTGCTTCGAACTTAGTCTCCACAGATTCACCAGTAGGCTCGCCCGAACGTACCGCGAAATGACTTGCATCAACAGAAAGATCGACAAGATCCCCACCCAATTTGGCCGCTCTGAAAGATCGAATGAACTTCTCTGTAGGAATCACCACCTTCATCCCATCAAAATCAAGACTTGGAAGCTTGACCTCTTCGATCATCGAAGTATCAAGTCCCCTAATCGTCCTTCTTACCTCACTAACATGTACAATCATGGAACTCGTAGTCTCATCATAGTCTAACTCAATTAAATCGTTAGGTCCAGCTAGTGCTAGCACCTCTCCCAACTTACGAAGATCCATTCCGACATCGATCGGGTCAACTTCGTACGTCTCGAAGCATTCATCTGCGACCATCATTTCAAGCATCGCCACATGACTCACATCTACTGAAGAGCAAGCCAGGCCCTTTTCACCCCAACGAAATTTCGCCTCTTCATTGTCCAGAATTGAAAGTAGGTCTACGATTTCCCTCATGACCTGCTGCTTGGCAGTCACCCTCAGCATGCGCTCACTCCTGAAAACGATGGCTCCCGGAGGTTATTCATCCTTCGCAGAGCCTCAAGTTCTTTCATTGGTACTCCCTGAAACGATGGCCACACGCCTCGCAGGTGCATATTTTCGTCTCAGGCTCGTCGCTAGACCTCGTTTGCATCAGCTCGACGAAGATTCGATCCTCATCACATTTTGGACATCGATAGTCCCCTACACGCAAAGTCCCTCTAGCAACATCGGGGGCTTGAACCTCAGTCAGATGTTTCAAATCAGTTGATTCAGTTGATGATTTAGTTTTTGTAAGATCTATTTCCTTTCCATCAGAACCTATTACGATGCTGCCAGAACCATCTCTTCCACCCACGGGCCCCTCATACCCGCACTTGTAATTCGTACATCTTATATTGCCGCTCGGATCAACGAAACTTAGCGTGCCGCATTCAGGACAAAACATACTCGCACCACTGTAGACTGCCGGTAGTCAACGACGTGGTTTTTTGAATCCTCCCGTTGACGGGGCCCAAAACAAAGTACTCTGCATATCAATTAGCATATTCCTGAGTTCTCCCACACCGTTGAAGTCAAACCTCCTCTACGCGCGGTCATGCGCATCATCTACGACTGGAGGCTCGCTAGGGTGATCGATGAAGATCTAAACATCTTAGATGAGGCTTCTTGGACGGCATCAAGGACCCCGTCCAAGGTCGCTAATCGCCTTGGAGATCTACAACGTGGAAGAATGACTCAAGAGACGCGAGTCCTATCTGAGCGATTCCCCGACGCTCGATTAGACCCGTTTGGACATCTGGATATTTCTGATTGGCCAGAAACGACTCCCGAGGAAGAGCAGATTGTTGCTAGCGCCGCTAATATCCTAGCACGTCGCGGTGTAGCAATGTCCGCCGGCGACCCGGACAGAAGGTTGGACATGCTAGTTTCTTCTCAGGCCGAGCTTCGGTCTGCTTGGACAACCATAGAGTCCAGATGCATTGAATGGGCAGGATTGTTACTCCCTTCCCTCGATCTCGATGCGAATAGGGATTTGATTCCGACCATCATTGCAAGCTCCGAATCTTTGAAAGCTGCAGCAATCGACTTGGGAACTGAGCCCCCTCCTCATCCCCCTGGGGCAGAAGAGTGGGGCGCAATGAAAGAATCAGCAGAAAGGTGCCTCGGTATTGCCAAGAGCCTAGAACTGAGCGAACAAGCGATACGTTCCCTAGCAGCGAACTATCTGCCAACCCTATCCAGGCTCGTCGGCCCCCTCGGAGCCGCCAAATTATGTGTTTTAGCAGGCGGGAGAGAGAGACTCGCAAGAATGCCTTCAGGTTCGATTCAAGTTCTTGGCGCCCATGCTGCTATGGCGGCACATCGTCGAGGAGCACCTCCCCCAAAGCATGGTTCAGTGATCTTCTCGATGCCCCAAGTAAGCCGATCACCAAGGTGGGTTCGAGGTAAGATAGCTAGGTATCTCGCTGGAAAGGCTAGTATAGCATCTCGAATCGATCACTTCGATGGTTCTCCGTGGTCCGATGATGAAATCGCAGAGATCCACAAGAAGTCCGAGGAGATTCGATCTAGATTCCCATCGCCCCCTCGAAGAAAATGAGGTTACTCAATGGCTCGATTACATTCCATAGGGTGGGGGATACGCCGGGAAGGCGGTTCATTGTGGACAAGAAATGCGGTACGCGGGGTTTCAGTAGCCGGTGAAAGAAGGAAGAGAGATGGAAGAAATGAATGGAGAAGATGGGATGCTCGCAGATCCAAGGTTGCAGCAACTCTACTCCGTTGTACCTCAAACCCCTCGGAACTGATACCCTCTACTGGAGCAGATTGTGTGTATCTTGGAGCCTCAAGTGGTACGACGGTCAGTCATCTGCATGACCATGTGTGTGGTGCTGGAAACCATCATGGCGGACATATTGTTGCGATTGACATCTCACCAAGGATGATGAGGGATTTTATCGCATTATCCGAAAAAAGGCCTGGAATCGTGCCCGTTCTTGGTAATGCCCGTACGCCCCACAGTATCATACCCTACTTGAGGGGCAGACCCCAATGGCTTTTCCAAGATTTGAGTATGCCGGATCAGGCCACAGCTTTCATCGAAGCAACTCGTGTACTACTCGAATCCAAAGGTATGGGGATGATTGCAATCAAAGCTGCCAGTGAGCGGTGGACCGAAGGAGGCGATGAGGCCCTCTTTAGTGACGCTGAACTAAAAGTCCGTCAGTCAGAGCACTTGGAATTAATTGAGCGAATAGATCTCAGCGGTCTCGAGGAACAGCATTCTGTCATAGTTGTAAGGAAGATATGACCATCACCCTCATGACCATTTTCTCGACTCGTACGCCATGCCTGAGTTGCCAGAGGTCGAGACAGTCCGCCAAGGATTAGAAGAGGCCCTACTCGGACTCAAGATACGAAATGCCGAGAAAAGAAGAAGAGATCTCAGATTCCCCATTCCCGAAAATCTGAATGAACAATTACAAGGCAGAACAATATCATCCTTGAGAAGACGAGCGAAGTACCTCTTGATAGATCTCGATAACGGATGGTCATTACTCAGTCACCTTGGAATGTCTGGCCGCTGGACTATCCTCCGAGACGACGTCATAACGAGACCTGGAAGATTCGCACATGGCGGTGAAATCGGATCAGGCGAAGGTCCCCACGATTGGATAATAATCAACTTTGAAAATGGCTACACTGCCGTATACTCCGATCCAAGAAGATTCGGTTTCATTGACCTAATAGAGCCCGGTTCTGAGAATGGATACCCGATGTTAGCCAAACTGGGCCCTGATCCCCTTCCATCAACACTAACTCCGGATATTCTGAACCGCTCTTTGATTGGTAGAAAGGCACCCTTGAAGTCCGCATTGTTGGATCAAAGAATCGTGGCGGGCCTCGGAAATATTTACGTCTGTGAGGCTTTGAGTAGAGCACGCCTCTCCCCTAGAAGGAGAGCGGGAACTATTTCTTCAATAAAAGGCCCAACTGAGCGTATTCACAGGCTTGTTAGCTCAATACATCAGGTCATGGTAGAAGCAATAGACGCAGGGGGTTCGACATTGAGGGACTATCGCGGAGTTGACGGCGATAATGCGCTCGGCTACTTCCCATTATCGTTCCAAGTCTACGGCAGAGAAGGCGAAAAGTGCCTCAATCGGGATTGCAAAGGCACAGTCTCAAGATATATTCAATCCGGCAGGTCAACATATGCCTGCTCAAGTTGCCAGCGATGACTTATCGCATCATCAATGAAGCCCTTACAATCCACAGTTGGATGCTGATGGGCAGCACTCTTCCCAAGATTGGTACCCACCAGTTTACAAAACCCGGAATAACCTCGCGCCTTCCCTTTCTCATCGCCCTTACGGCTATCTTGGCTACTTTGTCCGCTGGCAGAGAACTCCATATTTCGACACCCGTAAGGCGCATACCGGAAACCCTCTGAAAGCCAGTTTCCACATATCCCGGGCATAGGGCTGTTACCGTGACCCCCGTCCTCTTCAACTCTGCACTCATCGCTCTAGATAATGAGAGTACGAATGCCTTGCTGGCACAGTAAACCGCCATGCCAGGGCCGGGTTGAAAGGCTGCTATTGAGGCTACATTGAGTATTCTGCCCTTGCCTCGACTTTGCATAGTTGAGGCGTAGTGATGCCCCAATGAGGTGAGGGCGCGAATATTCACATCTATGATACCCAGCATTTTACTGCTGTCTTGCTCCATCATTTTACCGTAAAGCCCGTATCCGGCGTTATTCACCAGAATATCGACGTCACCAGCAACACTGATCAGACGTTCAACTTCGGAAGGTGTTGAAAGATCAGCCACCACAACTTCGACCTCAGTATGTTCAGAAAGAGCATCTGCCAATTCATCGAGAAGATTCTTGCGCCTACCCGTGATGACTAGACGATCGACATCCTTAGAAAGTATCTTGGCGATCTCCAACCCTATGCCGCTAGAGGCTCCCGTGACAAGTGCTGAGGACATCACATAACCTGCCGATACCTGTCTATGGGCCATCCGAATTACATGTTTCTCCGGAACTGGCCGCCTGTTTCGAATAGTGCTTCTGTGACCTGGCCGACGGTGCAATGCTCAACAACATCCATCATAACTTCGAACAGATTGCCGCCTTCTCGAGCCGTCTTCTTAAGCCTCTCAATACCCTTTTCGGCTTCGGAAAGATGAGATTCTCGGAATGCTATATTTCGATCAATAACCATTTTCTTCTCATCCTCATCTGAGCGAGTAACATCCATGTTGAAAGAGTCAGCATCGTCTGCTGACAGATTGGCAGCGTCTGGATCTTGGAATGTATTGACCCCAATTATTGGAATCTCACCAGTGTGTTTCCTATGCTCGTACACCATAGACTCATCCTGTATCCTGTTTCGCTGATAGTTGACTTCGAGAGCCCCAAGGACCCCTCCTCTACGATGCATCTCCTCGAATATGCGGAGAATCTCCTCCTCTACATGGCGCGTCAGCCAGGAGGCAACGAATGAACCTTGTAGTGGATTCTCATTCTGTAGCCATCCGTATTCTTTCGATAATATCAATTGGATAGCGACTGCATCCTTCACCGTTTCCTCAGTGGGAGTTCCAAAGGCCTCGTCACGGCTGTTGGTATGTAGCGAGTTGGCATTATCGGCGAGAGCATAAAGCGCCTGCAAAGTGGTCCTGTAGTCATTCCACGTGTACTCCTGAGCATGCAGCGATCTCCCTGATGATTGAATATGGTACTTTAATTTCTGACCTCGTTCATCAACGGCATAAAGATCCCTCATAGCGATTGACCATATTCTTCTAGCAACTCTTCCAATCACAGCATATTCGGGATCCATCCCATTTGAGAAGAACCACGAGAAATTCCGAAGGAAGTTATTGGGGTCAAGGCCCCTGGCTCTGAATAATTCAACGTAAGTAAGGCCATTCGCGAGAGTCAGAGCAGCCTGAGTTATCGGATTAGCACCAGCTTCTGCAATATGGTATCCGGAGATACTGACGAAGTAGTGATTCCTAACATCGTTCTGAACATAGAATTCAGCAACGTCCCCCATCATTCTCAGTGAAGTATCAAGATTGAACACAAGAGTATTCTGTCCCATAGCTTCTTTCAGTTGATCAGCCTGAACCGTTCCTCGCGCTGTGGATAAGGTAAATTTACGGATTTCCAATTCTTCGTCTTCATTCGGAAGACGTCCATTTTCCTTCTCAAATGCTCGAATTTGTTGTCTAATTGCGACACGGAAAAATGCTGCAAGATGCCACCAGTAGTTTCCGTTTATCGTCATAGAGACGCTTGTCTCGGGTGCGCACAGATCGAAACCTTCGAACAACCGCTCCATTTCATCAACGGTGCTTATCGATACTCCGGACTCACATACCTTACCAAATATATCGAGTTGAGTGACCGGGTCATGGCCATATAGGCTGGGAGAGTCAAAAGCAACAGAGAGACGATTGAATGGTTGATCACCAGCGAGGAAGTGATAACGCTCATTCGTCCTCTCAGCAGATCCCTCTCCTGCAAACATGCGCACTGGAAGCTCATCCTGCCTCTTGAACGGAAAGACCCCTGCCGTAAATGGGAATGAGCCCGGGATATTTTCAGACCTAATCCACCGTAGCCGATCACCCCAGTTCTCCGTATCCGGCAATGCCACTCGTGGGAGACTCAAACCAGACAAGGTCTTCCTCGTCGTATTAACTTCAATCTCCTTCCCTCTGACGATGTAACTCGTCTTCCCTGAGGAGTAAGCTTCTGATATGGAATCAAAACGAGCAAGATCGTCAAGTGCCCGACTGCCTAACTCGACACGCAGACGACCCCCCTCCTCTCGTAATTCATCAGCGACACTATCACGCCCAGCAGCCTTCATTTGATCTGCAGACTCCTCTAGATTCTGTATCGTGGAAGCTAAACTTGCTTCATACTCTGTTTTCTCGTGATATGCTCTGATGCAGTTGGACACCTCAGCCAGGTAACCATGTCGAGAGGGAGGTATCGGTTGTACTCTGTCAGGAAGACCATCATGGCCCATTTTTGCAGAGCTGGCCACAAAGGAGCAGCCAGCCCTATCATTCAATAATTCTGACAGACGCTCCCATAGTTGGTCCACGCCTGCATCAGCAAATCTGCTTGCTATAGTAGGGACTACTGGTATGTCTGCATCATCGGAATCCCACATTTCCCGATTTCTTCGTACTTGTTTTCTAATCTCGACCAATGCGTCTTCCGCACCCGGGCGATCAAACTTGTTGAGGACAACAAGGTCTGCAAAATCCAATGCTGCTAGCTTTTCCAACTGACTCGGAGCGCCATATTCTCTGGTAGTCACGTAAAGAGAGACATCGGCAACAGAGGCAATCGCATCGTCCCCCTGTCCAATACCGCTAGTTTCCACGATTATCAGATCAAATCCAACCGATTTGCATACCTTGATTGCGCTACTTACCGCGTCGGAGAGCTCCTTCCCGCTGTCACGACTTGCAAAGGATCTCATGAATGAAAGAGGGCTTCGTAGAGAGTTCATTCTGATTCTGTCCCCAAGAAGTGCCCCTCCAGTCCTCTTTCTGGTGGGATCAGTTGCGAGTAGTGCGATTTTTGTTTCTGGATTATCTCTGTGTATCCTCAACACCAATTCGTCTGTCAGACTAGATTTACCGGCTCCCCCGGTTCCAGTAAGTCCGATAACTGGACAACCATCCACGTCATTCTTTAGATAACCCTCAAGATGCCCTGAATCTCCATTTTCAACGAGAGTAAGTAGTTTCGCAACACCTCCGTGGTCCTCGGCACTTATGTCTTGCATACCATCAAATCTGGATGAAAGAGTAAGATCGACTCCGGAGACCATCCCAATGGCGTCCTCTACCATGCCAGTTAGACCGAGCTCCCGCCCATCATCGGGAGAGTATATTCTTGCGATTCCAGAATCTCTTAGATGTCTTATCTCGGAAGGTAGAATCGTCCCTCCTCCCCCTCCTACGAGTACGATATGATTGAATCCAGCCTGATCCAAGATCTGTCGAGTATGGGTGAACATCTCAACTGCTCCTCCTTGATAGGATGTAATCGCTATGAGATGGGCGTCTTCCTGTATGGCTGCTTTAGCAACATCTTCAGCACTCCTATCGTGACCTAGGTGAATCACTTCACATCCCATCGATTGGAAGATTCTTCTGAATATCCCGATAGCAGCATCATGACCATCGAAAATAGCCGCCGCCGTTATCACTCGAATAGGAGATCTGACGCTTCCACTTGTCACGGAATCACCCGACTTCCCCGTCCCTGCCACGTCTTCCCGGCCACGCGTCTCCCCAAGACCCCATCGGCGTATCGATCGTTTGTTCCCTTCAGAGTGCGCCGGTTACCAATAGACCTGCAAATACGAACATGAGTAACCCCATCGCCCCATCGATGATATGTGAATTGGATCTTAATTTCTCAACTGAGTCTCCTCGAGTCAGTACTGTAGCCACCGTCACATACCACGTACCATCAATTGTCATCCCAAGCAGGCCCATTCCAATCAGCGTCTGCATGCTTACATCAGACTCTATGAAGGGAGCATAAAGGGCCAGCATCCACGCCAGAATTTTTGGATTAAAAAGCGCTATGAGGAATCCTTGGAGGAAACCACTCATTTCAGAAGGGCCATGGCCATCTTCTGTTTTATGTTCAACCGGGCCCTTTGCAGCATGACTGATGAAGGTCACACCAAGCCATATCAAGATCAAGGTACCTCCCCATTTCAGGACTATCTCCGTGCTTTCATGCAGAGAAAGGGCCGTCGCAATTCCTAATGCTGCTAGGAAAGCATACACTCCGAAACCAATGCCGTGACCGATTCCTGTTGCAATACCCTGGCTCCGTCCCCCCAACATAGTATTCCTGAGGACCACTGCTAGGGATGGACCAGGGCTCATAGCCCCTACGATGAACACGCTGGCTAATGCAGCCCACGCTTCAGGAGCCAACCTATCACACTCAGGCCTCAGAGTACATGCTCTCGATTTCTGATTCCCAGTTTTCTCGAATTTGCTTTCGGCGAATCTTGAGTGTTGGCGTCAACTCACCGTGATCAACGGAGAAGTCTCGGGGTAGAATGGTGAATTTACGAACCTGCTCAGGCGGAGCAAATTGCGAATTCAACTCCATCACTTTGCTCTCAATCTGTGGGAAGAGATTCGAAACTTCTTGCTCGACACTGGAGCCTCTGGATTCAAGCTCAGCAATCTGCTTTGCCGGGTCCTTCGGAACTTTCTGCGCATCTACGCCATGGTGGTCGCGCAAAACAGCGCCGATGTCAAGAGTCAATAGTGCAGAGCAGAACTTCCGCTGATCCCCCACGAGGAAGCACTGTGATACTTCGGGGATGGACTTCATTGTCTCCTCTATCACCAGTGGGGCGATATTCTTGCCACCTGAGTTCACATAGATCTCCTTCTTCCGGCCGGTGATGTACACGAAGCCGTCATCGTCTATCTTACCTATATCGCCGGACATTAGCCACCCGTCATCGGTCATCGTCTCTGCAGTTGCCTTGTCATTGCCGAAGTATCCCTTCATCACATGTCGGCCACGGAACAATATTTCCCCGTCATCGGCAATTTTCAGTTCAGTCCCTGAAAACGGCTTTCCTACGCTGCCGATTCGATTTGCCTTGCCATGACCCAATGTGGCCCCAGCGGTCGTCTCAGTCATTCCATATCCTTCATAGATCGGAATTCCAAATTTATGGAAGAATTTGAGAATATCGGGGTTAATTGGTGCTGCTCCTGTGACTGCGAAGCGTACGTTGCTCATTCCAACTGCTTCCCTTGCCTTGCCCTTTAGGAAACCACCAATTCCCGGAAGTCCACTCAGAACTTTCAACGCACCTGAACCGAATTTTGAGAACAGACTTGAGTATATTTTCTCATATATTCTTGGCACACCGATGAAAAGATGGGGTTGAACCTTCTTCGCGTAGTCCACCACGTGCAACGCATTGTCCACTACGTGCATGTGTATCGCAGACCTACACCAGAGGTGATTATCCACCAACTGCCCGAATACGTGTGCAAGGGGAAGCCAAGAGACATAGTTCTCACCTTGATTCAGCGTTATTATTTCATCCACCTCGCTCAGTTCCGCATCCCAGTTGTCATGGGTTAGCATGACCCCTTTTGGATTTCCAGTAGTTCCCGATGTGTAGATCAATGCAGCCAAATCGTCAGGTTCGATCCCATCGATTCTTGCATGCACTTCTGAATCATCTATGTCCTTACCCATAGCCATGAATTCATCCCAAGATACTGCCTTCTCATGATCAATCGATTCTACGCCATCCAACACGACGATGCATTCAACCTCGGGAAGCTTATCAGCAATCTTGGCATAACGACGACTTGGCGTCTTCTCAGGATCCCCGCCGGATTGTGGGTTATCGCCAATAATCACGACCTTCGAACCAGAGTCTCCTATGACCCATTCGACTTCTTCAGGAGAGCATGTGTGGTATACTCCCACACCAACGCCATTGGTCATCTGTGTAGCGCCGTAGCACGAGTACCATTCTGGTCGGTTGTATGCATATATGCTCATCCTGTCTCCCTTTTCAAAACCCATTGCGATTAGAGATTTGGAAATTGCAATTACCTCGTTAGAGAACTCTTTCCAAGTCTTGGTGTCCCACATCCATTTCCCGTCTTCGTCCTTTCCAGACATGACGGATAAAGCCGGTTTATCGGCATAGATATCGGCATTTCTTAGCAGATTGCGCGGTGTCAGTGTGATGCTCATCACCCGGTGTATCCGGCTACACCGTATAACCGTATTCCGAATTCAATCGGGAAGAATAGACCCGACATTACCCCTCCAATCAGCCCCTCCATTTCGATTTGCCAGCGGGGATGCAGGTGAAGGGTGCCAGCATGAATCGATAACCACATCTTCGCCTAATAGGGCTGCCCTGGCTCTTTTTGTGGCGAATGCCCCGACCCCAATGACGCGTCTAGCCTTGAGAATCCCAATGACTTCTCTGAGATGCTCATCGCAACGCACTAGGAGACTCCTCATCGTATCCCCCCCTATCTTGTCGGGAGTTACATTGGTACCTCTTTCTCCATGCAACAACATTAGTGGACAGTGATTCACCAAGAAAACCTTAGACAAGATTTGCGAGGAGTCACCGTATTTTTCCGCTAGAAGTCCCCACAGACGCGTACCTGACACCTCTTCTCGCTTCCATTCAAGACCCTCAACTGGTCTTTTCGGATGTATGCGCCTCGGTTGATCAACGGGTATAGAGGATATTCCAAGCACATCACGAACCATCGAGGTTGCAGCAAAAGGAATTCCCATTTGGCCCATTCCATGCGGTCCTGGATTCATTCCCAGCAAAACGGTCTCCGCAGCACCGCATGCAGCCATGCGAAGATATGCCTCATGGATGTCCCATGCATATCTGAGGGGGTTGTAGACGTAATCCACCAGCCCATCTTCAACCATCCTGTCTGCATACTCGTCACAGTCGTCCCTCAATCGCGCTGCCGCTTGTATCAGCCCATCTTCGACCATCTCTGTACCACCTCCCACGATTGCTGTGCACCCCTCATCATGCATCAAGATATCACAATTCAGGCATTGACTTCTTGACGTGAACGCCCGCCCCACCCGCGTGATTTGGCCGTTCGGACCCTATGGAACCTCCATCGGGCTGCTACTCGTACTGACCACGCCGCTCTATCTGTTGTGGACCCGAAAAGACCCAAGTGTACGCCTAAGTCTACGTGAAATGCCCCTTGAGATTATCAATCAGAGGTATTATTGGCATCTCTTCCTTTATCTTGCGATGTTCGGATTCAAGGCATTCACAGACCATCACAATGAGCCTCTGAAGGAGATTGTGGGCGGTTATACGCATCTCATTCATGCGATCGAGGGAACCTTCGTACTCGGGGTACAATCAATAATTGAAAGTGAGGTGATAATTCAGATACTATCGCTTCACTATCTATTCGCCTATTTGTTCATAATATGGTATCCGCCAGTTCATCACATTCTTTCTGGAGACAGGGATCTTGCAGATCTATCGGCCATGAACTATGTGCTCATCTACGTGCTCGCCGTTCCATTCTACCTCTTCTTCAACGTCGAAGTGACATCAAGTTACGTTCCGGGTATCGAGGCGCTGATGTACCATGATAGCTGGAATCTTGTCTTCTTCACCAGCAACGATCCTTTCGACAATGGCGTTCCAAGTCTGCATATCGGCTTACCAGTCTCCCTCTTGTTGATACATCGAGCACACCTTAAGGCCAATGGTATCGAAATCTCCTCATGGCGTCACAGGGGTCTTGACAGATTCATAATGGCCAATGTAGCAATATACTCGTTCTCCATCCTCTATCTTGGAATTCACTGGGTCTTTGATATACTGCCTGGCTTGTTGTTGGCTGTTATTTGTTCTAAGACCTGCATCCACATACAGCCTCTGCTGAGGGAATCCGGGATCAAGGCAGCTTTTCGAACATTCACCAACCCCAATCATGTCAAGCCCATCTTACTCGCAACAATATTGGGCATGCTAGCCATATCAGTAGCGATAAATGGTCCTGGAACAGATAGCGAACATCCTGATTTCAGAATGGAGGGCGACGATGTACGATTGGATACATTGGAAGTTCACAGTTTATCGAATCCGACGATTGTCACAATAACGAATGTTGGCGATGTCCCTGTTCAAATCCTCTTAATCGACAGGGGCTTAGTCGAACCACTCGCAGATCGCGGTGTCATAGATTTCGAATCAGCGCTTGCACACGGCTCCTCTAAAACCCTCGAGGCCGACTCGGAGTGGTCTTTCGAGCATCTCCCGGAAAATCTGCTGGATGTCGACGTAATATTGATGAGATCCGTCCAGGGTTCTAGCGGGATAGCCGAGGTTGCAGTGTTGGCAGATTATCCGGACTCAGATAAATTACTCGTGTCTGGAATACTCCTTTGCATACCCTCGTTCGTGCTCACAGGCTTGTTCATCGGAACCACTCGATCTGAAAGAAGGCTGGACCACTCAGGATGATAGTACGTTGAAGGCGAAAAGACTGCCGAGGTACAGGCCTGACATGCCTCCCGAACCCAGCCATAATCCCAATCTGAAAGTGGGATAGTTTAGCTTCCAGACATAGAGCGACTGAGCCAACCAGAACAGGATTACAATTACGAACCATATCGGGAATATGAGTTGGGGTATGACAGCCAGAAGAATCATTGTCCATATTCCCAGAATACATTCGAACTTGGACTCGTACCTGTCCGGGAGAAACATAACAAGACCCGATGACGCTGTAAGTGCTAATATTGGTATCAGTAGGGCCTGTCCAAAGAGATCTTGAATCGAAAGAAGCTCATACGTACAGGCTATGGAAAAGCCGAGAATCGACGGCACTGCGACCGGCCAAATAGGGGGGCTATCCCACTTCACGCTAATTACGCCCCACAGGATACCCATGAAGTCTACTGGCTGAGCCGGAAGGTTTTCTTTAGATTTCAGCACCTCGTTGAGCATGCCGAAGGGAGAGATCGTACTAGGGGCCCTCGCCCCACACCCACCACACGTTGTCTATGCAGAGAACCCTCCTCAGAATGAACCTATTTCTGAGGGCGGATGGGAGACTCTGAGATGGGGATATAATCGTCTTGCCAGGAAACTAGAGACCCTCGATTACGATGCCATTGTCGTATTCACGCCTCATTGGCAGACCTATGTGGGAACGCATTTCCTGGGCCTGCCCAGATTCTCATCGAAGTCGGTAGATCCGATATTTCCGAATATCTTCCGTTACAACTACGACCTGCAAGTCGATGTAGAACTATCTGAGGCCATGTGCGAGAAGGCCGCTGAGGCAGGCCTCATAACCAGGATGATGCGGAACCCCGACTTCAGGGTCGATTATGGAACGATAACTTCCTGTCACATGCTTAACCCGAAGTGGGACAAACCCGTAATCACGATAAGCTCGAACAGAAACACCCACTACTACTCACCCGAGGTTATGATTGAGCAAGCTCTAGCTCTCGGAAAGGCTTGCAGGGAAGCCATTGAGGAGAGTGGTAAGCGCGTCGTCCTAGTTAGTAGCCACAGCCTATCACACAGACATTTCGTAACAGAGTCGCCGCTTCCAGAGGACATGAGCAGAGAGCATATCTACAATCACAGCCAGTATGTTTGGGACATGGCCCTGATCAAACTATTCAGGGAAGGCAAGATGAAGGAGGCCATAGACATCATGCCCGAGTACACAGAGCAGACCATCGCTGAGACAGAAGGAGGGGGCATCATCTGGATGATGGGTGCTATGGATATGCCCGACTATCCCGCCGAGATATACGGCTACCAATCTGTAATAGGCACAGGAAATTGCATTGCTGCGTGGGTCCCAGAGCCCGATGCACGGGAGATCGTTCTCTGAGGTGGTAGAATGGACGAGGATATCATCGAATTCGGACTCTATGTCCCACCACATCCGCATCCCCTCCTCTCCCCTGAGGCGAATAATGGATACGGCCGTCTGAGAGCGGCCTATGACGAATGCAGGAAGAGAATCGAGGAGAGCGATGCCGATCTAATAATCGTCTACTCGACAACATGGCCTTCGATAATAGGGCATCAGTTCCAAGCCAATCCAAATTCTGAGTGGGTCCATGTCGACGATGACTTCCACTACCTCGGGAGCATGCCGTACTCGTTCACCATGGACGCAGAATTCGCTGAGTCTTGTGTTCAGAAGGCCGAATCAAGAGGACTCCAGGCGAGGACGGTGAACTACGATGCATTCCCGATCGACACCGGCTCAATAACAGCCCTGTCGCTTCTGAATCCGGACAACAGACTACCAGCAACGATCGTCTCGAGCAACATGTATGCGAACCGATCAGAGACTATCGTTCTGGGGAAGGCGATAAGAGACGCACTCACGGAGGGCGGCAGGAAGGCGGTTGTGGTCGTAGTCTCCAGCTTATCGAACCGTATGTTCACCGAACCAATCGACCCCTCCGAGGATAGGATACACAGCCAGAAAGACGACGACTGGAACAAGAAGATACTGGAGTTCTTCAATGACGGCAGGTTGGAGGACCTCAGCCAACTCTCACGAGAGATACACGGTCAGATACGGGTCCAGAAGGTCGTCGCCTACAAGCCCGCATGGTGGATGGCAGCCACCATGGGACAGCACAACAACTACACGGGCGAGGTACTAGCTTACGAGGCACTCCATGGATCAGGCGGAGCTGTAATCCAACTCACACCAGCCACCGGGTCTGTCGGCGACAAGGAGTTCGACGAGGATGACGTTGAGTACTACAAGGGCGATAGAGAGGTACTCAACAAGGGGATGCTGGAATGACCGTTGATGGCCCCCTCTTCTCCGATAACGCCCCAAGCGCAGTCGGCGCCTATCCCCATGCGCACAGAGTAGGCGATCTGATATTCGTCAGCGGCATAGGCCCTCGTCAAGCAGGCACCAACGAGATACCCGGCGGCCCCATCCGTGACGAGGATGGAAATCCGATGGATTACGACATACGAGCCCAGACCCGCGCCGTGATCGAGAATATCAAGACGATACTAGAGGATGCAGGATCGTCCCTCGAGAAGGTCGTGGACTGCCTGTCGTTCCTCGTCGATATGGACCGTGACTTCGCTGGCTACAATGAGGTCTATGCCGAGTACTTCTCGGACGTCCAGTGTGCTCGGACGACAGTTGCTGTCCGGGCGCTCCCGACGCCCATAGCCGTCGAGCTCAAAGTCGTAGCTCGCTGTTGAAACGCCGTTCTTGAGAACTGCTCACATCAGTTACAGCCGCAGCTAGGGCCGCAACTATCAGTAGCTTCCCTGACATCTGTGACCGTGACTGTGAACGTAAGGGTCTTCCCGGCCATGACATGGTTGAAATCCAATGTGACGTCATCTCCATCTATGGCGGTGATGGTGAACATCGTCATGCTCCCGTCTTGCAACTGCGTGTAACTCGAGAGTCCGACCTTCAATTCTGCGCCCTCTCCGAATACGCTTCTGTTCACTACCTGGAAAGCCTCTTCATTTCGCTCTCCATAGGCCCTGTCGGGAGTCAGGGTGAACTCGCGGGTCTCACCGGGCTTTGCACCAATCAACTCCTCCTCGAAACCCGATATCATTTGCCCTTTACCTACCGTAAACTCTAGCGGATCTTTGCCTTCACTGGTGTCGAAAACTTCCCCATTTTCGTATCTGCCAGTATAATTTACTCTAGTCACCGTGTTGTTCGCAACAGACATCATGAACCATCCGAATCAACCGACTCTTGTAGGATTATGGGTTCCGCGGGAAAGAGCATAATTTCAACAAGGGAAGGCATTTGCTGTTAAACATGGTCAAGGGCATTGATGCCGGCTTCAACCTCAAATCCTTGATTTTCAAGCCGTTGGATGTTTCCGAGAAACTTGACAGAAGCCTCGGGCTTTACGGCCTGATTGCAATATCCCTCTCTGCGACCCTCGGGAGCA
The DNA here is from genome assembly GCA_002505455.1 of Euryarchaeota archaeon UBA52. Taxonomy (GTDB): domain Archaea; phylum Thermoplasmatota; class Poseidoniia; order Poseidoniales; family Thalassarchaeaceae; genus MGIIb-N1. Next base: position 74,077 of record DAVB01000060.1, read on the forward strand.
CTTTGTTCGTAATTCCAGCCCTTGGTGCCGACATTCTAGCTGAATCTGGGGGAACCGGAGCCGGACTTTGGCTTGCATTCATAGTTGCAGGATTTATCGTCTTGCCGAGCGCTCTCTCAAAGGCAGAACTCGGAACTGCAATGCCTTCCTCAGGCGGCTCATACGTATACATCCGTCAGACTTACGGTGCATGGATGGGCATGATTTCTGGATTGGGACTATGGGCTTCATTCGGATTGAAATCCGCTTTCGCACTGATAGGCTTCAGCGCATACATCTATGCTGTTCAAGGCTCCCTCGGATTCGAATTTACTGAGAACATTTCGAAGATGATCGCGATATTTTTGCTTTCGATCATAGTTTTCATCAATATTATGGGAGTCAAGAGCATCAAAAAGATACAATTCCCAATTGTTTCGATTTCTGTACTTTTCACCTTGCTCTTAGTGGTTCTCGCTGCTATGGACCCATCGTTCGAGTGGAGCAAACCGGTTCAGAGCGATGCATTCTCAGATGATGGCTTGTTCTCTCGGAATGGAGTCATAGGACTCGGAAGTGCCTCTGCATTCGTATTCCTCTCTTTTGCCGGAGTGACCAAAATCGCAGCGGTCGCAGGAGAGATCAAATCTCCCTCTGAAAATCTGCCCAAGAGTATGCTGTGGACTCTTGTCATAGCCACTCTGGTGTATGTTGTGATCTCCTTTTTCTTGTTCGGGTTACTGGACCCAAGTCAGTTAGGAATAGGCTCTGATAAGCCAGATAAGGCCCCCATCCATACTCTCGCAGTTGAGGTTGGCGGCTCTTCTCTAGGTGTGGTAGCAGCCGCGGTGGCAATTATCTCCATGGCGGGAATGGCGTTGTCAGGCGTCCTAGGCTCCTCGAGATTCATTTTTGCAATGTCGAGAGACAATCTGCTGCCTCGATGGTTTGAAGATTTGAACTCCCGATATGAGACGCCCCACTATGCAATCATAGTCACTGGAGCAGCCATGGCAATCGCCATATTGACGATTCCTGTAGGTGATGTGGCAAAGCTTGCTTCAGGATTCAAAATTATGATTTTCATGTTCATAAATTCCACAGTCATCGTCCTGCGGAGGCTCCCTGATGGCGAGACTTGGTACACTCCATCGTTCAAGAGCCCGATGTATCCCGCAATGCAAATATTCGGGATAGTCTCGGGTTTCGTCTTGCTTGTTCTGATGGGAACCAGCGCCCTTATCGGGGCCGCTGCCGCAGTCGGTATCGGCTCAGGAATATACTTTTCATACTCCAGGGGGAAAGTCGAAAAGAATGTCACGCCATGGAGGATAATCAGATCAAGAATATTCAATCAAGAGCAGTACGAGATCGAAAAATGGTGGCTAGTATTCAACGCCTGTGCGAATTCCAAATATCCCGATCACCTGACTCTCAAAGAATTCACCAAGGCCTTGAATGTGTTACAGCCCTCAATTGAGCCATTCCATGCAAGAGCATTATTCCATGAGATAGATGCAGATGGAGATGGCATGATAGACATCGAGGAGTTCGTAGGATCAATGTCGGACGGAAAGTTCGAATCAGAATAAGTCATCATCATCGATTGGATCGTCATCGAAAGACATCATCTTCCCGCTCTTCTTGGGTTTGGAAGCAGGTTTCTCCTCCTCCTTCTGAGCAACAGCATTCCCTGCATCCGCTTTGCTAATTGATGGCTGACTTTCTTCCCTGGGGCGTAAGTCCTCCGGGGCCATTCCCGCTTGTGCTGCGATCTTCATCCGACGCTCATCCCGGGCCTTAATTTCCAGCAATCTTTCACGTGCCTTGTCGTGATGCTGCTGCATGAACATGGCATCGTGCTCAAGCAATGGGGAATCAGAAATTATTGTGAGATCCATCCAGTCTCCGTCTTCAGCTAAGAACTCAGCGAAAGGCTCGAACTTCAAGTCGGACTTCTTGATTTGAGTGTAATGTAGAGCGTTACCCATACGATGCTCGACTCCTGCGAAGTGGCAGTAGAACTTGCTGCCGCCGAGCCCAGTCCTCACCTTTTCAAAGAGCTCGGCGTAATCCTCGCTAGTCCTCATGCAACCGTGCCCTCTAGCGTGTATGTGCGCCATATTCAGTACTGGAACGGTTCCCGGTACGTGATTTACAACTTCTATTACCTCGTCGACAGTGCCCCACAATTCCTGACGTCCCGAGGTTTCAATCCCTATCAGGGGCGGGTCCTCGCTGTGGACCCATGGAAAAGCTGCATAGTCTTCTTCCTCTTCAGGACGGCCCCATATTTCGTGAATCCTCTCGACGATGCTCGAGAATATCGTAGCAACTTTCTCATTCGCTTCTTTCCCTGGCCCCTCTTCGCCATACGGGCCAACGTGGAAGACAATATGACGGGCATTCACTATCTTGGAGACTTGGAGCGCAACTTCGAATTTGGTGAGGGTCCGATTTCTTTCGCGCTTCCCGCCTAGTAATTCAGCATAGTAGGGGCCGTGAAGATTCATCTGAAAACCGGTCTTGTACGATAGAATCCCTGCTTGCCAGTATTGATCGAAATGAGCCGGTTGAATCGTTCTGACGGTCTGTATTTCCATCGTTTCAAGCCCTAGGACGGTTATGTCATCCATGCCTTCAACGATAGTACGACCTTTGCATGATAGGGGTACTCCTGCGGGTCCGAGTCTGAGTGGCATCCCATCGCCTCCGGCGGGGCGGAGGGACCTCGACTTCTAAACTGATGGACGAAAAGTTCCGATTTTCCTTTCCTAAACTAGATGCCCGCCGAAGAACGTACTCCTTCCGAACTGTATTTGCTCGAGGGCAAACCTGCCAACATACTTGCAGTCATTGATTTCAGGTTCTCAACAGCAGTGGAACCCATCTCTACTCCTAGATTATGGTGGATCTCCACCAAACTCGATCCTTCGTCCATAATTGCTACCACTGAAACAAGTCCCCTGAGCCTTAGAAGCCCCCCTATCTCGCTACCATCGACCTCTTCCATGGACGCAATCATATCTCGCCCATCGGCAGACATCGAGATGAATCCGATTTGCCTGATCCTCTCCACAATGGCGCCCCAGGCCCTCTCAGCATCCATTATTGATCCCTCATCTACAACAAGAGCCGTTTTGGCCCCCTCCAGCTCAGCGAATACCATCGCAGCCCCAACCGCCGATGAGATGGAGACCTCCTTTCCGAAGGATGACATCTCCAGTATTAGCCAGTGTGTTCCGGAGAGCGTAGACCGCCAGTCGACCACCGTGCGATCAAAATCAGATCTGCCTACATCCATCCAAGTACATGAGGCCCCCATGGACTCCAAATCATCGATAACACCCTTTGCAATCCCTCCTTCATGTCCGAGGCTGACGACTTTGATGTGCGAGACCTCCAAATCAAGCCCTCCATCTGAGCAGGGCTAATGCGCCTCCAAAACCCATGAGTTGCTTTCCAGCGTCATGGTCCATTGATGCTTGAATAATCGAGCCTCCACCTGTTGTAACTGCATCTGAGATAGACTTCCATTTAGCGGCAAGACCCTCCTCTCTGAGGAGTGATGCTTCGATAACCAGGCATTCGACCGCGCCTTGTTCTGCCGAGAACTGAATTTCTTTGATGCCATATGCAGCCGCCCCGTCCACCGAGACTCTCCTGAGCGCTTCCTCGATAGCCCGGACCTCGTGAACGATTGCGTATTCGCCCAAAAGAGAATCTGCGAGACCCTCCGAGATAACCTCGTTGGCCGCTGCCCTACCTCCTATACTCGTGGCCACATTGAGGATTTTCACAATTCCACAGGCTTCCCGTAGATTCGTCTCAAACCGCTCCCGAGCGAGCCCAGGTCCGCATATCGCTACCGGCATAGATGATCCGAAAACGAGACACGCCTCCTTTGCAACCCGCGAGTAAAAATCGGATCGTACGGCGGAGGAATCCTTCCCCCTCTTGCCGCCCCCCCTCATTGAGAAGGAAGATACGTCGCGAATACCGTGTTTTGCGACCTCGAAAAGAAGAATCTCATCATTCTCAACGACAATCAGCCCCACCCTGGAACGCTGCCCATCGGCAACTGCAGACTCTATCAATTGCAAATCTCTTGAGTCAATGCCACCTTCCCATGATAGTTCGATCTCATCTCCTGCTTCTATGATGTGCGTGTGATATGATCCGACGTCCATGGGGGCCTCTGAAATCACCCCATGGAGCCTAAGATTATCTGTGAATGGCTGGAAACCAGCCTCCTCAACTCTGAGAACTATCCACATCGGCTTCCTTTCCGCCTGCTTCGAGCGCCCTCCCTCCTGAGTCCCTGTTGTGGAATCCCTTCTATGCGACAGCATGCCAGCGGAGGTCCCTTCACGACAAATTCTGGCCAATGTCCAGAGATCGTCGTCGTCGTCAATACGGAGCTTCACCCCGTTATCTGAACGAGAGACTTCGCGCATGTACACACCCTATCCGAAGACGCCGAATAACTCTCCGTTTTCATCGATATCCATGCCTGCAGCCCCGGGTCTGGTGGGAAGTCCGGGCATTGTCATCATAGAGCCACATACTGCTACGATAAATCCGGCTCCAGCGTTCAGCCTTATCTCTCGTATTGGCAATTCAAAATCCGTCGGCGACCCCAGCATGTCAGATTTGTGTGAGAATGAATATTGCGTCTTGGCCATACAAACTGGAAGGCCGCCGAATCCCCAAGACTCGATCTCGGCCAGAGCAGCTTCTGCCTCATCAGATACAGTAATGGATGATGCACCATAGAGCTCGAGGCCCACTTTTGAGATTCTAGAACGGGCACCATCGTCTTCGGTAACAACCGGCTCATACGGCCTTCCGTTTTTCACGTGATTATCAGCAGCTGTTACAACCGCCTCCGCCAAGTCCCTCGCACCGAGCCCGCCCCTCGCATGCCCCTCGAACAGGACAACACTCTCCGCACCAGAGCGAGATGCAACATCCCTCAGCACGTTCAATTCAGCATCGGTGTCTGTCTCAAATCGATTAATCGATACGATAACTGGTAAGCCTGTTCGGGACAGATTGGAAAGATGGCGTGCTAGATTCGACATAGCGCCCGCCTTGACGGCTTCAACGTCTTCTTCGGCTATCTCTTCTTTGGAAGGACGCCTAGATCCCCTTTTTCCAAAAGCCCCGCCGTGAAGCTTCATCGAACGAACAGTAACATTGAGCACGATACAATCCGGTACTACCCCGGATGCTGCTGCCTTTATTTGAAGTGCCTTCTCTGCACCCATGTCCGCTCCGAATCCGGCCTCAGTCACCACATAGTCGCATGTTGACAATGCAATCGAATCTGCAATCACTGATGAGTTTCCATGAGCAATATTTGCAAAAGGCCCACAGTGAATGAACGCTGGATCGCCTTCAAGAGTTTGAACCAGATTGGGAAGGAACGCAGTTCTCAGAAGCAGGGCCATCGCACCCCCAGCCTCCAGATCATCAGCAGTGACAGGGGCACCTTCAGTATCAGCGGCGACTATGATCGACCCAAGCCTCATCCGGAGATCAGCATAGTTCTTTGACAATGCGAGTATTGCCATCACTTCACTTGCAGCCGTGATGTCGAATCTATCGGTACGTACGGGCCCATTCACTTTGGCGCCCTGCCCTATCGTGATCGACCTCAAGCTGCGATCGTTCATGTCCATCACTCTTGGCCAGAACACGGATTCAGGATTGATATTGAGAGCATTGCCCTTGTTCAGGTGATTGTCTAGCATCGCTGACAGGAGATTGTGGGCCATCGAAACAGCATGCAGGTCGCCCGTGAAGTGGAGGTTTATTTCCTCCATGGGAAGAACCTGCGAGTAACCCCCTCCTGCAGCACCGCCTTTTATGCCGAATACAGGGCCCATTGATGGTTCACGTATGACGCAGCATGCCCTCTTACCGATCCGATTTAGCCCCTGATTGAGCCCTATTGTTGTTACAGTCTTTCCCTCACCAAATGGCGTGGGATTTACGCTTGTGACCAGAATCAACTTCCCGCGTCGCGACTCATCAACATCACGTAGACGATTCCAGGTCACTTTCGCGATCGAAGGCCCATGTAACTGAAGGTCTTCAGATTCGATACCTATCGACTCTGCTACGTCTGTGACAGGGCGTAATTCGGCCCTGCGGGCAATCTCAAGATCGGATTCCATCGCCCAACCGTAGACCATCCTCACTTGAAACCTTCATTCGATACGCCTCCTTGGAGCATCTGATGAGGGTACCCGGTGCGTGGGGGGTGGCAGGCTCACCCGTACAGCATTCTGTGACACCAATGCTGTTCGATGTGATCGGTCGGTCGGTCGGCATACAGTCCCCATCGAGATTGATCATAGAGGTTGACTCGATCGACGAATTGATCAGTCATCTGGCAACTCTCGAGGGAGATATCTGGATTTCCTGCACAGCCCCGCTCAAATACGCCCTTTCCAAGTGGTATGGCGATAAGGCCCCACTCTCGGAGTCGATCAATCAGATTGCTAGGATAGAAGGCCGTATGGAGGTAGGAAATACAGATGGTTTGGGTTTTCTGGAGGCATGTGAATCAGAGGGCATCGTGCCGCGGGGCAAGATACTGAAGTTGAGGGGCGGCGGCGCCACGGCACGCTCCATCGCCTTGGAATGGACGCGCATGGGCGGTCTCATATTCCCAATCAAGGGACGCCGTCAATTGCCTGATGGCCCGTGGTCCAACATGGTTAATCAGGATGATGAGGCGGATATAGCACTAGATCTGGACGTATCGCCAGGCCAGCGACACGACACGGAGATGGAGGCCAAAAGAACACTCTCTGTATCCTATGGGTCCGACTGGAGGCCTGATGATTTTGCGATAAAGATGGTCTGCGCCCAGCATCTAGTCGCATGGAGAATCCTTTATGCCCCGGAGATGGCTGCTAAATTGCCCAGTTTAGAAGACACAATCGGTCTATTGTCTGAAGAAAAACGGAAAATAACCATTCATGAATGGTGACCATCATATGTCATGGCCCCTTTCAGGGGTTTACCATGAGTGACCCCCTGAAAGAGATGATCGCCGACCTGCCCCTTCCCGGAAGTGAGACAACTTGGCAGTTTGTCTTCGCATTAGTTCTTACTTTGGCCTTTTATGGAGTTCTAAGACTAATTATCGGCAAATGGAGGGAAGCCGTCCTGAGAACCGAAGAGGCATGGGACGACGCCCTGCTCAATGCAGCCGAATCTAGAGCATATGGCCTGTATTTCATCGGGGCGCTCAATCTTTCTCTGATCTGGGTGTACGGGAGAGGCAGCGATGTGGACTCTAATTCAGCCGACTGGTTCATCGGGGCATACATACTGATCGCAACCAGTTTAATCAGCGTGGTGATCAAGCATTTCGCACCTCTGCTACTGGACCGTTTTACTCGCAAGTCCTCTGTAACGGTCTCCGGGGGAAACCCTCTACTGATATTCCTTGGACGCGCGATAGTATGGTTCTTCGGCCTCCAACTCGCAATGGAGCGATTTGGCATAGAACTTCTCGGCGTTCTCGCATCCTTGGCGGTATTCTCCCTCATCATCGGTCTTGCGATTCAGCAGAGCCTAGGAAATATTGTGAACTCGTTCCTTCTATCGCTGGACAGGCCGTTCGATGTCGGGGATAGGATCGAGGTCGAGGGCCAACTTGGGACCGTGGTCTCCGTGGGAATCCTCTCGACCAAGATACTCACCCTCGATGAGCGACTAGTCGTGATCCCGAACAACACTCTGATCTCCTCAAGCATAACCAACTTCGCAAGGGGCGGAGGCGATGGGATGGCGAGGAGGCTCTATCTCACCCTGGATGTCGGCGTGGACTACGATGAAGACCCAGCCCATGTGAAGGGCGTGCTGCTTGAAGTCCTGCAGAAGACGCCATTCGTCCTAGACGAGCCCACACCCAGAGTACATCTTTGGGAGCTCGCAGACTCATCAGTTGTATTCAGGCTCTTCGGGTATCTCGGAGATTATGCTGATGAGCAGATGGCGAGAGACCACATATTCCAAGAGGTGCACTACAGATTCGGCATCGAGGGCATCTCAATCCCATTCCCGACGAGCATCGAACTTAGGGAGAAGCCATCGCCATTCTCCGGCGGCGTCACTGAGAGCAGGGAGCACAGAAAGGCAACTGCGCAGTCAATGGCTCGAATGAAAGCAAGAAAAGAATCCCGTGAGCTACTACTGGAACGCGACCGAATGGAGCGTGAGCTGGAGTGGCAGAAGGAGCGGTTGAAGAATCAGGATGGGCTATCTACAACTGAGCTGGAAGATCTCAGAACCGGAATAAAGGATCTTGAGAAGGCATTGCAGTCTTTCGACACTGAGTGACCCTTTCATGATAGATGGTGCTATACGATAGCACCTCCCACGTTAGTCCGTGAGCGATTACAACCTCAGGACCATTGGGCTGTCCCTGAAGCAACAGGACTGGGCCAAAACTCCCGGCTATCAACTCACAGAATACTTCCCTAATGGGAGATTCATAGGCACAGTCCCCGGCCCCAAGGGATTCACGCACATTCTCGAGATAACAAAGGAACACCCAAGATCCTTAGATGAATTCACGCAACTGGGGCCAGAGCACCCTATGAGCAGAATCCTATCAATACAGGAAGTCTACTCAGAAAATACACAATCAGCGGTCGTTAAGGGGGTAATGAGCGGCCCCTTTTTCGCCCAATTATCAAAAATTCCCAAAGTATGGCCGACAAACCCCTCCAACTGGGATAGAAACAGAGGCATCATCATCACAGTCATGGGGGAGCAGTCCTCTCTGAGGGAGATGGCAAGAAAAACCAGAGAAGTGATGGCTACGAATAAGATTCTTTTCACCCTGTCATCCCCAAAAACAGAATTTTTCGTTGAGGAGATTCCAGATCGTAGGAAGGAGACGGTCAAGACAGCAATATCAATGGGCTATTACGAATACCCGAGAAGATGCACTCAACGGGACATAGCGGATAGGCTGGACCTCAAGCAGGCAACAGTCTCGGAACACTTGCAGAGAGGCGAGATGAGCATCATGACATCATGGTCGGACACGATTTAGGGATCACGGCCCCCTCAATGCGGCCGCCAGCCCGATTAGAACCAGAATAGTGCCAGCTACTGGGAATGCCAGGTCCGTGAACCTCTTAGATCTGAAGGCGCCCTCCAATGTCTGCCCAAAGGCTGTCCACGTACTTATGCCCACGATACAGTATGTGGTCACTATAGCAATCATCAGAAAACCTCCTTGAAAACCCCCTCCGAAGGCATCGAGGAATTGAGTCATGTAGAGGGATACGAAACCCCATTCCTTCCCATTCACCCATTGCATGAGGAATCCAGTCTTCAGGCCCAGAACAGGAGGCTCCTTCGTGACTTCGAAAACCGCTGAAACTCGAGATATCCCCAGCCCTAGCAAGATGATGAAGATAACGCCTATCCAGTGGATGAGTGTCGATATAGACTCTATTCCCGAAGACTCGATAACCACAAATAGAACCAATGAGTTCAAAGCAACGAATCCCAACACCATTCCGAAAATCAACGGTACAGACTTCTTCCAACCATGCACTCCTGAGTGAACGAAACAGGTCATATTATTCGGCCCAGGTGTTGCAATGCCCATAGTGACAAGTGCGAGAAGCGCACCAATATCCACAATGTTGGGGGCCATAATCGTCTCATTGCCAAGGCAACCCCTGTTATGAAAGGTCTGTTTTCTAATACATGTATCCAGTTCCGTGGGCCATGTCTGCAGGCTATGCCTTGTCAAGCCCCCAAAAATCAACCAGAAAATCTGGAGACCAGAGACAAAAAAGGCGAGCAATGCTCCTTTCCTTCCTCATGATCATGCTCGTGCAGACCGCATATTTCACGGGGTCCCCGTATGAGGTCGTCAAGGAGCCCACCGAGCCGGCGGATAGCCACGGAGTCGGAGGCTCGTCAAAACACCTCAATCAAACATCCCTCTCAGTAGGATCAGGCCACACCTGCGTCTTCGGGGATGATGCCTATGACTTTGGAGACCGCATGAAATGCTGGGGAATCGGGGATAAGGGTCAGCTTGGAATCGGCAACACGCAAGACATAGGCGACGAGACTGGTGAGATGGGCGAGAATCTGCCGTTCGTCGACACGGGCAACGGCCTCAATATCACGAAGGCCACACTCGGCGAGAGCCACACCTGCGCACTCTTCGAGAACGGATCGGTAAAATGCTGGGGTGAGACCACACTGCTCGGAATCGGATACAACGACGTCGACGGATTCGGGGACGGCTACCAGGAGACCGGGGAAGTGCTGCCGTACCTACCCCTGCCAACCGGCAGGACCGTCCTTGACCTAGAGGCCGGCCACAGGCACACCTGCGCAATCCTCGACAATTCCGACATCATCTGCTGGGGGGACAACAGCCAGGGGCAGCTCGGGATCGGCAATACCTCCTTCATAGGCGATGCCGCGGATGAAATCGGCGACTACTTCCCTATCGCCTCCACCCCCTCCATCGCTTCCGCCACGCCGGACTCACTGGCCATGGGCTGGGACCATTCCTGCGCTCTGTTCTCAAACGGAGAGGTGTACTGTTGGGGCGACAACTCCCAAGGCCAGCTGGGTATCGGGAGCACCTCCGACGTGGGGGACGACTCGGGAGAGATGGGCGCCAGCATGGCGGCCGTCGACTTCCCAACAGGGAGGACGGCGGTCCAGATAACCGCTGGGGACGACTTCACCTGCGCCGTACTAGACAACGGCGATGTGGCCTGCTGGGGCTACAACAGCCATGGTCAGCTGGGAATAGGGACCACCTCGAACCAGGGCGACAGCTCTGGGGAGATGGGCGACTCGATGACCATCACGGACACCAACTACAATTCGGTCCAGGCCATAGATGCAGGGAAGGATCACGTCTGCGCGCTCGTCAGTGCTGCGCGGGTCAAGTGCTGGGGAGCGAACCAAGCGGGACAACTCGGCTACGGAGACACACAGAACAGGGGCGATGGCCTCAATGAGATGGGGTCGAACCTCGCACTTGTCAACACAGGCAGCCAGTCCATCGTGGATGTATCCGCAGGAGACGGAATGACCTGCACGATGAACTCAATCAGTGCAGTTCAGTGCTGGGGATTAAACGTTCTAGGGCAGCTCGGAATCGAGTCCACGAACTACATCGGCGATGATGGCAACGACATGCCACCCGACTACACCGACGTCGAAATCTTCACCAACTTCGAGGGTTCGGGCTGCGACTCGTACATCTTCCCGCCATTCCACCCCACATTCACAGGAACCACCGTCGACGAGACATCCAACGACGTCGGTGACGGCAACGACATGGAGCCCCTCTCCAACGGATGTCCGGTCATCTCCTACGCAGACGACGAGAACGACGACGTGAAACTGGCAGTCCTCCTGAATGGCCTATGGACGGTCGAGACCCCGATAACGGGGACATCCAACGTGCTATCCACCGCGATCGCAGTCGACTCCGAGGACCGAGTGCACGTAATCGTCGCCGACCCTTCCTACGACTCCACCAGCCAAGACGTCATCTTCGCGACCAAGGTCGCCGGGAGATGGGTGGTCACCCAGCTCGCTCAGTCCACGAGCGCCGACATCGTGGACATCCTGTCCACCCCCAGCGGCTTGACCGCGATATGGTCCACGGGATCCAAGCTGACATCCCTGGAGTGTCCCTCAAACTGCCACCAGGCCTCCCAGTGGTCGGAAGCCTTCGACGAATCCCACTCCGGCGTTTCGAATCTCGAGGCGGTGCATGACGCAGAATCGGGAACGACGCACGTCGCATTCGTAACTCCCGGCGCATCCAGCGACCCAGTGCTGAGGTATCTCACCTCATCAGGCACGACAGCGACGGCCAGCGTCATCTCAACAGACACCGCCTCCAGCACCACGGAGCGAGTGGTGTCGATGGACATGGATGCCGAGGGGAACCTACTCGTCGCCCACTCCAACTCCTCTGGGAACGTCATCCTGCACACGTGTAACCCGTCAGCCTCCGGGTGCGGCTCGGCAGCGAACTGGAACAGCGAGGACACAGGACTCACAGACTCAGAGATACACCTCGCCGTCGACCTGAGCATGGACCCGCACGTGGTGTCCAATGATGCCGGCTCGATCGTGATCGCCTCGAGATCCGATGGGACATGGTCGACTAGCCAGGTGTTCAACTACGAATCAGACTGGTCCTCCATACTCATCGACGACTACGGACGCACGTGGATAGCGGCGCACGTCGGCGCCAGCGACGACCTGTGGGTCTTCAACGCATGGGGATTCGCGGGGAATGGGTTCGAGCTCGATGTGGACGGCGACGGCTTCACAGGGTACGACGAGCTCCGCTGCGGCACGGACCCGGGCGACGCCTCGTCCGCGCCGGAGGACTTCGACCTCGACGGGACATGCGACTCGCTCGACGACCGAGTGGACCTGCCAGCCGTGGGGGATTCCGCCATACTCGCCATGGGCGACTCATTCGGATGCGCGGTGTCGCCGGCCAATGACATATACTGCTGGGGGCTCAATGACAAGGGCCAGCTGGGGCGAACCACGACCGGCAACAACGCCCAGACGGCCGGGGACGTGACCGGACTCCCAGATGACTTCCGGCCCATATCCCTCGACGCCGGCGCGGACCACGCATGCGCGGTCGGAGCAGACGGCAGCGTCTGGTGCTGGGGCAGCAACGCAGAGGGCCAGCTGGGAACCGGCAGCACGGCCTCGACCGGCAGCCCCGCGCCCGCGGAGATCCCGGCAAACGTCAGGGCCACCTCGGTCTCCGCAGGCCTCGAGCACACATGCGCGACGACATCGAAGGGCAGGGTGCTGTGCTGGGGCACCGGCACATCCGGGCAGTTGGGGCAAATTTCCATGACAGGCATGCCTGCAGGTTTTTCATCAGGGGGGGAGTTCCGCGCTGAGTTTGCTGATTACCCCATGACGACTTCGTATTACGACAGCGTCCGGGGGACAGTCGCTTCAAGCACCAATCAGGGCGTCCACAACTCGCGATCCGGGATGATTATCCCTGGTCCGATCTCCCAGTGGGGCGGTACCGGCACCCACACGGTGTCCTTTGATTGGAGAGCGAGTTCCGAGGGCTGCGCCGACTACGCAGTCGTGGGCAGAATCTCAGCATTAGCCATCCAAGATGACAACACCCGGTGCAACGGTG
>DAVB01000060.1:87562-89680 GCA_002505455.1 Euryarchaeota archaeon UBA52
AACACCCGGTGCAACGGTGGGTGGTCCTCCAATACCCGATCCTACTCCCCCACGGCTGAGAACATAGGCTGGTGGTTCTACAAGGACCACTCAGTCCACTCGAATGAAGACACGATGTATGTCGACAACATTGTCGTGAGGGACCAGACTGGAACCATCGTCTATGAGCAGGACTTCGAAGGTAACCTCGCTGACACCTTTAGCATCCACACACCCGCTTACGCAACTTCCGCTACGACGATCTTCGAGGAGGTCAGCGCCGGATCGAGACATACCTGCGCCCTCGACTCCCAGAGTCAGGCGTGGTGCTGGGGCTACAACGGAGGAAGCTCCGAGATGACTCTCGGGAGCCCCTCCCTGACCGCGGGCAACTCGACCGCCCCTGTGCTGGTCGACCTCACGGGAGAGGGCTCGCAGATCGGCTCGATGCCGGGATTGCGTTCCATATCCGCCGGCCAGGACGTCACATGCGGACTTGTAGACTCCGGGACTGAGACGATCTGCTGGGGCGAGGGCGTCAACGAAGACGAGCTCCTCGGCTCAGCCGCCTCCAGCCACAACGGCACCTATGCGGACCTGGGCGCGACCGGAGACAGGCACACAGGGGTGTCGGTCGGCATCGAGCACGCCTGCGCTGTGGTCGAGTCGACCATCGAGTGCTGGGGCCGTGAATCCTCAGGGGAGCTCGGAGATGCGGGCGCGCAGTCGTCCAACCCGACGTCCCCTGTCACAGCGGTCATCGGCTACGGGACGCCCGTGGAGGTCTCAGTTGGCCACGACGCCACCTGCGCGGTGCTCAGGGTATCCGCATCCGACTCGTTCAACAGGATAGGTTGCTGGGGGGAATCCGGCTCCGGCCAGATGGGATCGGGGTCCATGCCGGACCAGACATCGGGGCCAAGCAGCGAGGGGAGGCTCGTGGAATACACGTCGACCTCCCCCGTGCAGAGCCATCTCTCGAGCAGCGCCATCGAGAAGTCACCGTCCTCCATAGACCAGCTGGAAATGGGCTACGACCATACTTGCACGGTGTCCGTCTACGGGCTCGTCAAGTGCAGGGGCCTGAACAACTACGGACAGCTGGGCATAGGGAGCACTACGCACACTGGAACCAGTGGAACTATCCCATGGACGGATCTCGGGAGCAATCGGACCGTCTCCCAGCTATCGACCGGGTACAACTTCAACTGCGCGATAATCGATGGTGGCGATGTCAAGTGCTGGGGCTACAACGGCTACGGAAATCTTGGGCTGGGATCCTACACCTCCTGGGGCGACAGCCCCAGTGAGATGGGCGACAGCCTCCCGACATTGACCCTCGGCCAGCCGGCGGTCGACGTGTCCGCCGGCTGGGATCATGCATGCGCGGTACTGCTCGATGGCACGCTCAAGTGCTGGGGTAACAACAACTACGGACAGCTCGGGCTCGGTCATACCAGCACAAGGACATCCCCGACGACGGTCGACCTTGGCACAGGCATGGTCGCGAAGGACGTCGAGGCGGGCACCCAAGAGACATGCGTCATCATGGTGTCCGGGCAGGTCAAGTGCTGGGGCCGCGATCATAGTGGCGTCCTTGGAAACCCCGGCAGCGGAGGCTATGCCGATTACTTCGGCAACGAAGCCGGCGAGACCGGGGACGCACTCCCATTCATCGATTTCGGACCCAACAGGACCGCTGTCTCGCTGTCGCTAAATTCCTACACCGCCTGCGCCACTCTGACTGACGCCACAACCGTCTGCTGGGGAGAGGGTAACCAGGGGCAGCTGGGTATCCAGAGCACCTCCTCCGTAGGATGGAACTCCGATCTGGACGGGGACGGGTTCGCCGACGACATGGGCGAGCAGCTCGTCGACGTGCGGCTGTGGAACAGCAGCAGCTGGCAGCCTTCCTACCAAGTTGATCCGCTGGCCCAGGTCTCCGTCGGGAGCGGAACCAACTTCGCCTGTGCCGTCGGGATATCCGGGGACGTATGGTGCTGGGGCCGGGACGACTATCAGGTGCTAGGGAACGGTGGCCTCGGATCCTACAATGCGGGGAGGCTGGTCGAGATGTCCCCCCATTCCGCAGAGGCCGTCGAAGCCGGAGGCGAATCCGCATGCATGCTGACCGTCTCT
>DAVB01000003.1:0-233 GCA_002505455.1 Euryarchaeota archaeon UBA52
TATTCCGTACAGGTAAAGAGAGCCGAGCTTGTTCGATTCCAGGCTATTTCCAAAGGTACAGCCGTGCCCGGTACGAATATACTCATCGAGGATGGGGTTGGGAACGACCTTTATTCCCTCGAGACGCTCAGCGACGGTAGAACCCCATGGGTATCTTTGCCTTCCAATTCACATTTGGATTTCAGGGGCCTAGAAGGCGGAGATAACCCCGATGGATTCGCCGATGACGAGTA
>DAVB01000003.1:549-20106 GCA_002505455.1 Euryarchaeota archaeon UBA52
GAGTACGAGGACTCTTGCTCGGATGGCGTGGACAACGATGGAGATCTCGTCTTTGACATGCAGGACGACTCATGCGACTATGCTGCAGGAACTAGGGAGATGTCGAAGTATTTCGTAAGGGGTTACAAGTTCGGGTTCGGATACTCCACTCAAGACTTCCTTCTGCAGGAATCGACGTATGAGGGGACTGTAGTCCTCGAGAATGCGGCTCCCTCAGTCACAGTCGACGTGTCTAGCGACATATCCTACCGGAGAATAGTCACCATTTCAGGAACTGCCTGGGATGGTTCGTGGGTAGGGGTCTATCCTTCAGCAGAAGACTCCATGTGGGCTCAGAAAGGATACGTACACAGCGTCCAAGTGAAAGATCCGTTTACTGGCGGTTGGGCCGGCGCGGGAATGGCGACTGATACCTCCGGCATGGAGCCCGGCATCGTGACAGGAACAAACCATCCTTTCAGAACATGGACATACTCGCTCGATATGACTCAGTATCCGGAAGACGATTATGTGTTTGAGATTCGCTCATTCGATGGCTTAGATTACAGCGAGATTGTATCCAAGACAATCAAACTCAACACTCAGCCACCAGTACTTACTGTAAGCGAGCCGGCCGATGGAACGTTGCATAGGAACGATGAGAAGATAATAACATTCAGCGGTGTAGCTACTGATGACTATGGATGCCCAGATGACTGCGGGTCAGACATCGGCAACGTGTATATCGTCATAGAAGGATCACAGTACTACAGCGATACGCCTGCAGACGCTGTATGGAACGGGAATACTTGGACTTACGATTGGAGCTATGCCGCATTACCTCGAACATCGGAAGATTACACATTCACGATATGGGCATCTGACTCAGACTTCTGCATTGGCGTGGTGGATGAATGCATACCGGAGGTACGCACTTTGAGTATTGACAATGCAAATAGAAACCCTCTCATTCAGATTGATGACCCAGATGATGGCTCATATGTCGAAACAGGTGAATCGACAACCATCAGCGGCGTTGCACAAGATCCGGATGGAAATGTGAATCGAATCGACATCGAGATAAGAGATGTTGTAGATGAGATACTGATTGACACAATCACGCTAACCGGCTCCGAGATTGATGGAGATAGGTGGACTGCGGATTGGGATTCAAGAGGACTCATCCATGATAGGCCGTATACGATACTGGCAAGGAGCTTCGATGGAATCGACTACTCCCAGTGGGATCAGATCGAGATAATTGCAGATAACCCCCCGAATAAGGACAACAACCGCCCAGTATTCGATGGGTCTGCGTGGATCAGTGAGTTCACGTTGTACTGCGATGCTGAAAATGACGACATACTCGACAGATGCACCGCCGCTACAATCGACTTATCTGCATACTTCTCGGATCCAGATACCGATCAGGACATTATACTGGCCGTCGCAGACGACCAACACGCAATTGGGATAAGAATCGACTCTAACGGGGTCGCTACTTACGATCCCGACGTAATGGCATTCTACACCACTGAAATTTCTGAGTGGAATATGGAGGGTGTGGTTTTCCTAGCACAGGACGAATTCGGATCCAAGGTGCAATCCGACCCAGTAGATTTCATCGTCATACCCACCGTATTTTCTGTGGATACTCCGCTCCCATATCAGGACACCAACAAGGGAGTCATATTCACAGGGACTGGCATACCAGGTCGCGCTGTCACTGCCTATATCGACTCGAATCCCGCAAATTCAACGGTCGTGAAGGATGACAGCACTTGGTCACTGTTGATTCCCGGAAACAGGATTGTCGGTACAGTCACGCCTGAGTTCACGATGGGTGTGGGCGACTCGATCTACGGGCAGTCAATATCGGATGGCTCCGATCAAGGCGGCGATTTCCCTCTTGGCATTGTTATCGCAGTGTTGCTAGTACTGGCAATTTTGGGACTAACCGCTGTACGATTCATCGAGTTCGATACAGATGATCCGCTTGAGGCGTCTGAAGTCGGCAGCACCGAGAGATACACGCGTGATCCAGATCATCCCGGGTGGAAGTGGGATACTGAGACCGATGAATGGGTTCCCGATGAAGTCACATCAGAATAATCAGGAAGCGCCCGAGAAATACCAATCCTTTTCATTGAGACAAAGATAGTTGTTGTTCATGCCACGTCCAAGCACTGCGCGACCTGGCGTCCAAATACGCATACTGCTCCATCTTCGTGACTATGCTGACTATCGAGACAGGGTCGAAGTCCCCTTCGCCCTTTCCCAGATGGGCATAGCCAATGCTGTTTCCATCGCGAGATCGAACGTACCCCGTGCCATCGGTTCACTCAAGGATTCAGGATATGTAATCGAACGTCAAGCGCACATCACGGGCGTGACTAGGAAGCGAAAAGCATACTTCCTAACCGATGAAGGAGTCTCTCTTTCAGATGAGGTCTGGTCAACGGTATCTGAGCGGATTGTGAAGACAATAAGGCCAGGTGGAAAGGTAGAGGAGATGACGATTGGGGATATCGTCTCCCAATCTGATATGGAACTCAGGCATGTGGATATACTTCGATACATGGATGATGATGCCACTATCGACCTCACCACTCTCACCCCCGGCCTAATCGAGAGAGACCTAACGAAGCACATTGAGAGGCAATTCGTCTCCTCCTTGGCTGATATGCCGAGAATTCGTCAATTCTTCGGGAGGGATTCAGAACTCGACAGAATCGCTCACATCCTTGAAGAATCTTCTACGACTGTTGTGATCCCCGGTATCGCCGGTATCGGAAAAACTGCTTTGGCAGTCAAGGTAATAGAACGTTTCACACACCGTAGGAATCTTCTGTTCCACAGGTGCCAGGAATGGGATGGTGCACGAGCCTTCCTCGAGGCTGTGGGGGAATGGCTGGGATTGTTGGGCCAGACTGCACTTTCAGACTACCTGCAAGGCGCCAAAGCGCCTAATCCTTCTATCTGTTCTAACCTAATCTTGGAAGGACTCAAGTCCACCCCATCGCTCATCGTCATAGATGATGTACACAAAATTGGGGACGAGGTACTTTTCTCGATACTCAGGTCCATCGCCGAGAGGATCGACGAAACAGAGGAGTCTGGCATGGTTCTATTCACAAGGTCATTCAGGAAAGTAGTACCTGAAACCGATTCAAAGGGCCAGATAATATCCAGCTATCTAAGGCTCGATGGCCTAGATCGAGATGCAAGCAGGATGCTATTGAGCTCAATGCCTTCCATAGATGATCCCGGATTCTCCCACATCTATGCTCTATCGAGGGGCCATCCATTGGTCCTTGAACTGATTAACAGGGGCAACCTAACCGATTCGGTCCACACAACACTCGAGGCATTTATCGAGAAAGAGATATTCAGCAGGCTTTCATCCGAAGAAAAAACGATTCTTGGGGCGATATCCGTGTTCAGGGAGCCAATTCCTGCAGAGGCTCTTCCCGAACTTACATCGGCTGAAGCGATTGATGGTCTAATCGAACGAGGCCTCGCCAGAAGGGCCAATGAGGACGAACTCGACGTTCACGACCTTGTCCGTGAATTCTCAACCCGCTCAATGGACGACCAAATCCAGAAGGACCTTCACAGGAGAGCCTCAGAGTGGTATGCGAGAAGTTCGATGACCACTGAAGATCGAATTGAACATCTTCACCACCTTAATCTGGCAGGTGATTGGGATGGCTTCTCTAATGTTCTCACGACTCACGGTCCGGAACTGGTAAGAGGGGGGCACACAGAATTACTGGGCATCCTTCGCTCCATAGAACACGATGGACTAGACCCTTCCGTGGAATGTATGGTGCACGAACTATCGGGAGAGATACTCTTGATACAGGGCGTGTGGAACGAAGCCGAGAAGCAATTTGACTTAGCTGCATCAATCGCAAGGCGTATCAAAGATCCAAAGGCAATGTCGAGGATTCTATCCAGTCAAGCAGATTTGGGGGTTAAGCGCGGGGCGCTTGACGACGCTCTTGAGATGTTGAGGCAGGCACTCGGAATCCAAATCAACGTTAATGACGCCAAGGGCGCTGCTGACTCGTACATTAGCATGGGCGCCATATTCCGCCAGAGACGCGACGACAGGAGAGCAAGGGAGGTTTACGAAAATGTTGAGGAGATGCTCAAAATCGAGGAAGGCAATCTGCTTACAGCAGCTCAGCTAAGACTCGCTGATGCATTCTTGGAGATTGGGGAAACTGAGAAAGCAAGAGAACATGCATTAGCTGTGCACGACCATACACTCGAAGTAAATGACATGCAATCCCATGCTCGCTCAAGGGTGATATTGGGCAGGTACTATGCTCGTACGAAGGATATTGAATTATCACTTATCCACTATAACGCAGCTTTAGACACATTTTCCGAAGAGGCAAACCCAACCAGTGCGGTAGAAACTGAGATGCTGTTGGGGCAAGTGCTCATCGATGCAGGGAGAGTTTCCGAGGCTTCAGAACATTATTTGGATGCTCTTGCAATCGCGCAGGCTAATGATTTCAGGCTATTCCAGGCCGAGATTCTTGCAAGATTGGGCACCATAGGGAATGACCGTTCAGAACGAGTCGCCTACTTACAAAGGTCGCTTAAGGTATTCAAGGACCTTGGGGCTTTGAGCAGAATGAAGGAGATCCAAAATTCAGTTCACAGGGCTCTCATGGGGAGATAAAACAGAATCATAAGACGCTTCGCAGACTTCACCCAAGGTGATGAACAAACTCTGGCCCACTCTTCTTAGATATGGCCAAATCACCGTTGAAATGCTCATCAATTCTGACTAAAACCTCGCTTTCTGCGAGATGGGGGGCGTTATTTTTCTCAGAGAGATGGCACAATGCAATCGATTTTGTTTCCTCACTAACAACTTCTTCGAGAATCTTTGCCGTCTGAAGGTTCGACAGGTGCCCCCCTCTCCCGCTGATTCTTCGTTTTATCGAATCAGGATAAGGACCGGAGATAAGACGTGAGTGGTCATAGTTAGCCTCGATAGAGATATGTGCGCACCTTCTCAGATGGCTCTTCAATTCTTCAGTAGCCTCTCCAAGATCAGTCACATATGCAGCCCTTTCCCCCTCTGAAGATATGATGAATGCAACATTGTCAGCATCATCATGAGGTACAGGGACGGGAATCACGCTCAGATCGTCTCCGAGCACCACTCTATCTAAGTCAGCAAAAGTTCTGACATC
This sequence comes from Euryarchaeota archaeon UBA52, assembly GCA_002505455.1. Lineage (GTDB taxonomy): Archaea > Thermoplasmatota > Poseidoniia > Poseidoniales > Thalassarchaeaceae > MGIIb-N1. The sequence continues at coordinate 5,745 of DAVB01000003.1, forward strand.
CGATACGGGCTCCCATCCCATCCTTAGTGCAGTCTCAAGGTTGCTGTGGAGACGAGCTCCCCATGACTTCGAAGCTTTCATCGCTGATTTCGAGTGGTCCATGTGGTGATGAGTAACTAAGATGTGATCAACATCAGAAGGCTCAATATCAGCCAGAAGAAGTCGTTTTTCCATCTGTTTCATCGAGAAACCACAATCAATCAGGATAATTGCATCCTCTGATCTATATGCGGCAGAGTTGCCGCTGCTACCTGATCCAAGATGTGTGATTTCCAATGTCACAAAGCGGTCGACGATAAGAGCACTCAATGAACAAATCTGTTAGAAACGCGTCAATCAGCACTTCCAATCCACCATTACATAGTGCCGTCGTCCGAACACCGCTCCATCACCGTGATAAGCCACATTGGGAGCATGGTGGTTGGGGGAAGACCATGAGGAGGAAGCAGACAGCCGCTTTCCTTGCCATTATCATGTTGTCTAGCGTGCTATTCCTCTCTCAAACTAGGCCACAAAGTCCAGTCGGATCAACAGATCCCGATGACGCCACTGGAGGGGCGCCCATTGCGGTAGACACCGATGAGGACCAAATCCCTGATGTTCATGAAAGTGCCTTTGCAGAGCCGCTAATCATATTCGACCCTCTTGGAGACGTCACAGTGCAAGGCCTTGATCCGCTCGATTCCACAGACAACACCAGCGACGCAGATCGAGATGGCGCTACCGCCCTGCAGGAATTCTGCTGGCCCTATTCTTTGGAATCATGCTTTTCCACAAGGTTGTCTCTGACGGGGAAGTCTCCCGAGGAAACTGAAAGCGGTTTCAGAGAGTATCTCGACCCCAGAAAAGCGGATACTGACGGGGACGGTCTGCCTGATGGATTTGAAATAAGCATGTGCACCGATGGAGGTGCAGGTTACATAGACCAATCTTCCACTGCGTGGACTTGTCTTTATTTCGACCCACTTGATCCGAGAGACTCCATAGAAGATCCAGATCAGTGTTTTGGCCTTCTTGAATGGGGTTGTGGAGATGGATTCGACTTCGATCGTGACGGGGAAGTAGAGCCTGGTGAGAGATTCACAAGTCCTGAAGAGTACAGATACTCTCAGCCAGATGGGTGGGTAGATGAGAGGGATGGTCTGTGGTGCCAAGGTCCAATTCCCGGGATCGCTGATGGAGCATGTCAAACCTCCCAAGAAAGTGAAACAGGCTTACCCGGCTGGCTCGGAAGCGACCCCCGTTATTCAGACTCAGACCACTATGTAGTGGATGACGGAATCGCAACTCCACTCGCTATCCGGGGAGACGGCATATCCGATGGTTGGGAGTATCATTACGGCCTCGATCCGAGAAATGCCTCAGACGCCATAGTTGATCATGATATGGATGGATGGGACTCAGATGGTGACGGTTATATCGCTCAAGATAGCTCAATCGCGACATCAAGATGGGGCGAGGCATTCAGCAATTATGAGGAGTACTTGATCTCCATCGATGAAGGATTCTCCGTCAGACCCGGTCTGCATTTAGCATCCATGGAAAGCCCCGATGAGCCATCCTTCCTAACTGAGATGTCCAATCCTCCGCTGGCCGATTCGTCAGTGGTCTCGGTTGAGGCAATCGATTCAGAAGGTATCGTCCTGATCGTCTCAAAATATGGAATTACAGTATTGGACCCGCTCGATGACTCGACTCTAATTTACAAGGAATCAGTACAGGGGGAGATTTCAGATGCTGAGGTAGCGACCCTTTCAGACGGCTCGAAGGCAATAGTGGTGTCCACTAACTTTGGGATCACGGCAATACCCATCTCACAGGGAGAACTCGATCTTGACTCGACCGCCTTCTTGGCCACAACACCTCTTCTTTCGATAAGTCCGCTGCCTCCAATGGGTCCTGGTGCTATGATTTTATTCGGATCAGGCGGTTCTGTTTTCAGTGCTGTCGTTAATTCTGATAATGGCGTTCTAGGTATCGACGGTTTAGAAAACGTCGAGACTCTTGAGCAAGCTTTGTCAACTAAAAATGCCACTGGAACCGTTGCCCTTCATGTTGTCAGACAAGGTGAGCCACCAATGCTATTGGTCGGGACAGATACGGGTCTGATTCGATGGACAACAAGCGATCTGTCTGAAACGTTTGGATCGCCACTATGGGTATATGATGGTGAAAATGCAGAATCATTCGTCGGGATAGCAGACCTTCTCAACACCTCGAAATCAGCTGTAGTCAACGCCCTTGAACTCGCAGGCATCTTGGACGGAAGCGGAAATATGGCCCAACTCACCGGTGTATGGCTGGGCACTCCGTCCGGCATTCACATCATTGATCTCGATGACCTCGTCACAGAACCTGCATACGCCATTTCGAATGATAGGATGTTCAATTCAGAATCATGGCTCTCAGGCGGCAACGATGTCCTATCTATCGAGCAGATACCCGGAATGGTGCTAGTTGGATCAAGAGAAGGCATGTGGGCGTTGGAGGGGGATGGCAGCGGAGTGCTGGGGATGATTGAGCCGCCTGTGAAGATGAATGGCCCAATTTCCGATATCGCGTCATGGATCACTGGTGGGGAGAGGTGGATATCCGCAGGAATTGAATCGGGACGCTACATGAATATCCTCCCAATCGACCCCACATCTACGGATTCAGACTTCGACGGTATGCCTGATGGCTGGGAGTTCCATCATGGCCTGGATCCGACCAATCCCTTCGACGCGCCAAGGGACGCTGATCTCGATGGCTTTGATGTCGGAGGCCCATTCGGATTCCAGGCACCTTGGACCAATCTGGACGAATATCGCTACATCTCAATATCTGAGAATGGCTCGAATGGGACAGATCCGAGACTCACGGACAGCGATGGGGATGGACTGACTGATGGTCAAGAGTATTGGGGGTGGTTCTACGATTCAACGCCTTTCCAATGCCACTACCTCTCAACTGGTGGCCCGGGCATCCCTGAGCAGATATGCGATGATTCCGATGGCATACTTGCAAGACAGGTGCATCTCTCAGGCTGGTTGAACTCTGGCTCAGGCGGCGGTGCAGATGTCCCTACCGACCCGTCTAATCCTGATACTGATGGCGATGGGATGCCCGATGGTTGGGAGATTGAGAATCGAAGATGGATAGGCGATGCATATACGGGGGGGAACATCTGGACGCTGGACCCATTAGATCCGAGCGATGCGGATGAAGATGCAGATGGCGACGGTCTGACTAATGGGTGTGAATATCGATGGTCTGTGCTGCTTGAAACCGTTAGGGAAAATGGCCTAGTGACTCATGGAGAATCAGCCGAAAGTGCGGCATCATGGGTCGCTACGGATCCAAATCTGGTGGATTCAGATGGTGACAGTCTTCCCGATGGTTGGGAAGCTAGGTATGCATGCTCTTGGAATTTAGCCAATGCTGGGATTAACCCCCTCAATGGAAGCGACGCACTGGGCAATCCGGATGGAGACGGATATGATGTGGACGGCGATGGAATACTTGCCCCTCAGGAGCAATTCGTGAATTGGCTCGAGTACCATCTAAAGTCGGAAATACTCGTCGGAGGGTCATGGGCCTCTGTATCGGACCTGCCTGAAGGCTTCGACACTTGGATTTTCAATGCATCAGAACAGATTAGCGACCCACAGGCCTCATTCGGAGAATTAGCAAGTACAGAAGTCACGAGCCTTCTTGCTGGCATAACAGAACTCGATACCGGCTCCTCTGACCCCGTCTCTCCAGACTCAGACTCGGATGGGATGCCGGACGGGTGGGAAGCATATCACGCAAGATGGTCAGTATTTGATGAGCGTTGGACACTCAATCCTGTAAATGGAAACGACGATGTCGGCGATCCGGACGGCGATGGACTCACCAACTGGGAGGAATATAGCAGTATACCGGGGAATATGAGTGAGATCGACTCCCTTGTAACCTCTCCACAATTCTATCTCCTCAGCAATGGGGGTGAATGGATGCCTACTCCATGGCTAACAGCCGATTCCATAATTTCTTTCGGGGAAGCAGCTAGGACAATCAACCAAGACAGCCCCTTGACTGCAGACCCCAATAACCCGGACACTGATGGCGATGGATTACTTGATGGGGTGGAGATGATATTCACCAAATGGAATTATGATGCTGATACCTGGACACTAAACCCACTCGTGCCCTCTGACGGGTATTTCGATTCGGACAGGGACGGGTTAACTGACCTTGTAGAGCTTAATTTGACAAATACCAATCCCGCCAACGGCGCCCTCGCGCCCCCAGACGCGCCCAGGTTCCACGAGGAAGCAACCACATTAGACGCACTCGAGTCCATGAATCGAGTTTACAGGGTCCTATTCACGAAACAAGGTAGAGCGCACATTGCAATTTCTCAATTCAATGAGTGGCAATCAAGCGGGCTCATGCGACCTCTCCTAGAAGCACTGATGGGCGTGTCTGATCCCAGCGAAGAAGACACCGATCGCGACGGGATGAGTGATGGCTACGAATACTGGTTCACTGAGTGGGACCTGGAGTCAAATGAATGGACGATAAACCCACTTACCTCCACGGACGTCGATAGGGATTCTGATGAGGACTCGTGGGATTGTAATGGCGATGGTCTGATATCTCCTTCAGAGTCATTCGATAACCTTGCTGAATACGAGTCTAGGGTGTATGGGAAACTCCTTGCTATCGATACAATCCCCTCTGGTTTAGGTACAGTTTCCTACGGAACCGATGCAATCACCGCGCTCCAGTATGAGGCTGGCTTGTCAGAAGAGGGGTCCATCGATGAGATGTACAATATATTCGCAACTAAGTCTGAAGAATCCTTCGAGAGGATGGGTCTGATCAACTCCTTTGACCCTGACAGCTTTAATCGTACTCTCTTAGGCATAAGCGACCCTACGCATGACGATTCAGACATGGACGGGCTCCCCGACGGATGGGAATATTGCTACTCTATTTTCGGCCACTGGCTCCCTCTCCCGGAGGGACAGCTCCGGTGGTCGTTGAACCCACTGAATCCTTTGGACGGTGCTTATGATCCTGATTCCGATGGGTGGTACGACCGGACATCGGAAGACAGCCCGGCGGAACAAGGCGTATGGGTGGACCGCATATTCCAGTCCGCTAATTCTTCCGAGCAAATCGGATTCGGTAACTCACCACTATTATTCACGAATTCGATGGAATTCGGTAACGGGACCCTCCCGCTATCCAATGACTCTGACTCCGATTCGATATTGATGGAACCTGTTTTCGGAATTGGCGGCTCGGTCTCTGATTACCTTCAAAATTACAATCTCTCTGACGGTCGTGAGATACTCAAGTATGGTACAAACGCTCTAGATAATGATACTGATGGGGATATGCTGCCCGATTACTACGAGTATCATATGGGTTGGAATGAAGCTAATGACAACTGGTCCTCCCTTATGCAGATAGAAGTGGTCTGGCAACAGATATCATCCAACAGCTGGAAGCCCGTAAATATCAATGGCGGCGCCATCTCGAGACCCATCTTGAATTGGACTTGGTTCACCCTGGATGCGACCGATGCATCAGATGTAGGAGGCGATGCTGATCGAGATGGAGATTACGACTGCGGAACAGGTGGCTGTCAATATGTGCCATATACAAATTTCCAAGAATATTTCGGGATAGTAAATGCCACTCTTTCTTCACCCGCACTTGTCCGATCCGCCCCCTTATTCGACTGCAGGGGCGATCCTGTTGAGGAGGGGTGGCAGTTCAGGGAGGTAGTCCTAGGCCTGTGCGGCCAGACATCATCGCTGTCCTCCAATTACTTCAGAATGAACCGAATCAGCATGAGCGATCGACTATACGCGCTGATTCTAGATGACAATGATGCTGACTACACCCAAATAGACACTAGCAATGACGAGGTCTTACTCAGCGGTAATTGGACAGATTCCTACAATCGATTTGCGGGGGATGAATTCCATCTCCCCAATATAGGCCTTGGAGAATACTCGTACGGTTGGTGGTTGTTGGACTTCGATGGCGATTCAATAGCCGATGGAACCGACCCGACCAATTGGGATACTGACGGAGACTGGCTCAATGATCGTTTTGAGATCGCCGACGATTTACTTGATGGCGTTAGGGGCAATTCCGGCTCACCTATCAGGTACGATGACAGATCCGTACAGTGAAGGTGAAGGCTGTATGGAGGAGAATATTCGAATTCCTGGAACCGATCAGCCCGTCGGGGAAAGAATACTGTTCATTCATGAAAATATGGTCTCATTCGTTAAACAGTACAGCATGCCCGTGGTAGAGGTTGCCTTGGTACTTTCAAAGTACATCAGGATCATCAGCCTAGAACTCAGTAATATAGCCGATTCAGCCAATGAAGAATTACCAGAGCACCTGCTGAAACCAATGTCTTTGGAAGACGGCTTGCAGGCCCCTTTAATCGACTCATTCCCATTGGACCGCCTGCTTGGCTCACTCGATGAAGATAGGATGGACATTCTCGATACACTAATGCGCACGGCGATTAATTCCGTAGAAGCACCATTTGCATCCGTACTTGCACTTCTCAGGGACTGGGAGAGATTGGTCAGAATCCAACTTTCTAAATCTCGGAGCCCAGGTCATTTATTCAGCCCAATTGAACTTCCGGAGACATTCTAGACTATCGAGCTGACCCTCTGGATACTATGCCATTCGACACCCACCAGGAGTCAATGATGGACCAGATGTAGATCAGAGGCCAAAGGACAATTGTCAGTATGAGCGGTAGTTGTAGTATGAACCACCAAGCACCCTTCTTGTGTTGTCTGTTGAAATGCTGTCCTAGATAGAGGAATGGTATCATGGCAAGCATTGTGGAGAATACGGGTCGGAACGCACCCCATGGGCCGATACCTCCGCTCAACTCGTTCCAGATTGCCTTTATGACGCCCAGGGGAGTCGCCCTTACAGGCCCTTTCGGGTCCAAAGTGACTGCAAGCTCGTCGGATGCCATGGGGTGCGAGCTTAGCGACACGACAAATATGTGATGCAACCTCAGGAGGACAAACATGCAGATTCCGTCCCATAGCCAGAAGCGACCAATATTGGTAACCGGATTCGAGCCATTCGATGGCATGGACTCCAATCATTCGTGGGATGTTGCGAGGGCAATAGCCAAAGAAATGGGTAATAACGAGGTCATGTGTAAACTTCTTCCTGTTGATGAGGAGGGGTCAAAGATTGCTTCGCGGGCAATCGAGTTGGGGGAATGCTCGGGAGTCCTTCATTTCGGTATAGCGATGGAGAGAAAGAGGATTTGCATAGAAATCGAGGCTAAGAACAAGTATGACATCGGTAGAATCGATAATTCAGGTCGAATTTTGAATATGGAAAAAATAGTCGATGGAGCCCCAGAGAAGATTACTACAACACTGAGTAGGCATGTTATCGACGAATGCATCGAAGATTCAGAAGATATCGTTCTGAGCTCTGAATGTGGCGGATATATCTGCAACGAGACCTATTTCAGGTCATTGAACTCAGTTCTGGAATCGAATATCCACGCGGATAACAGGCCTCTTCCAGTTCTTTTCATACACCTTCCTCCGATCAGATTGTTATCCCTGGACCGTCAGATCGAGGCCGTTTCAGGCATCGCAGAAGCAATATCTGCACCTCCTGTGATGTTGGTGGTAGGGGCGCTTTTACGAGATTCGGCGGGGCGAATACTGTCCTGTAGGAGGCCACCTGAAGACCAATGGTCCGGGTGGTGGGAATTTCCCGGCGGAAAGGTGTCGAAGGAGGAGAATCTCCTAGAGGCAGTTTCTAGAGAAGTTACTGAGGAATTAGGAATTCACATAACGCCAGGACAAGAGGTTGCCAGGGAACTCTACAGATATGAGGACCGCACTGTAGATCTGAGAATAATCGACTGTGGCGTGGTGAATCCTAATTCAATCACTCTTATCGAACACGATGAATCTGTTTGGTTGGATAGAGAGAATCTCAATGAGGTAAAGTGGCTTCCAGCCGATACCCCAATTATCGAAGCATGGATGGCCAATGGCCTTCCATGACTACAATTTCCGAGCATCTATCCACTCCGTTGAACTCCCGTCTTCATTCATTGCTAGGTCGTCACCGGGCCGTCTGGGGACGTTGTCCCTACCAGGGTGGTCTGTCAGAGTTGTAAGATAGCCATCGAGATCAACCTCCTTCACGGTGACGTCAATCGTCCCACCAAGAGGAGCCTCATCGATAACGAAGGAGCATTTCCCTGCTGCTGCAGCCTGTCTGGAGAGTGAGAATGTCGAGATTTCACCATCAGATTTCAAGGTCATTGCATCGAGGGCAGTGTCCAAAATCCTGTGATTCCTAGCCTCCTCTATCATCGCATTCAAACTCTCGACATTCGAAACAAGTCTCACCGGGGTAGAGCTGGAGGGAAAAACGCCTCTCTCCGGCATATTCTCTGGAGACCAGTCGGGGAACATATTTCGAACTGCGTCAAGAACCAAATCAGGATGTTCATGGTTCAACAGAGTGGTCGCGACAACAATTTCCATCGTCTTTCCCATGCGCTAATCATACATCACACCTATGCGAGTACAGGTGACATTCATGTCGAAAGTTGCAGACCGAGCACTATGGCCAGACGATCCTTTCCAATAACACTCGGACTGTTGCTCACTCCAACCATCATCTTGCTTGTCCTGAGGATGTCCCTTCCAGTCATCGACTCGATATTGGTCTCTGATAGAAATGTGTTGATCGGAATCCACGTATTTGCAGTCATGATTGGCCTTATCCTCATAGGCAGAGGCAATAAAAATAAGGATCATGAATTTCTAAGGTCAGGCGCTATAGATCGATTAAGTCGGACATACGGACTTGAAGATGGGGGCCTATGGTCACGCGCAGATGAGGCCTTGGCCAGGCTAGAACGTCGAAACAGCAAGAAGAAACCGGTCCAAATGTCCGAGGGGGTTGCCAGCATCAATGCGGAGTCTCGAGAGCTAGATCTCGGCGACCAGGAACCGGGAGACATACGCGTATCAGGAGTAGAGGTATCAACAGACACTGGAGACGAACAAAATCCTCAGGAGCCTGGAAATACACTCGCGATCAAACGAAAATCGAGAGGCATCTCGGCATGGCTCGACAGAAGAGCCGAGAAGCTCGCTAGGAAACGACTTGATAAAATAAGACTAAAACAGCAGGAAAATAAGTGATTGCCCCTTCATCAGATAGAATACGCGTAACCATATCGTCCCGCGGTATTCTTGCTGCACTACTTGAGGGGCTTCACTGTAATGCCTGCGTCGGATTGAAAGAGCCCTTCCGGGAGGCGTTGGTGGGAATGCTGTATGGCGAAGAGGGACTACTACGATGTCCTAGGCCTCGATAGAGGCGCCAGCGAGGATGAAATCAAGAAGGCCTTCAGGTCCCTCGCGAGGAAATACCATCCTGATAAAAATCCCGATGACGAGAAGTCAGAAGCCATGTTCAAGGAAGTCCAAGAGGCATATGCCATCCTCTCGAATCCGGATGAACGTAGGAAGTACGATCGTTTTGGGCACAATCGACCAGGTGGCAGCCCATTCGGACCAGACGGATTCCAAGGAGTAGATATCAACATAGACGATTTATTCGGCGGAGGGTTTGACAGTATCTTCAGCACTTTATTCGGAGGCCGCCAGACTCGTAGAAATCAGAGAGGCTCCGATCTGCTTTATCGTCATCAGATATCTTTCCAAGATGCGTTTACCGGCACTGAAGAGGAGATAGAAATCGAAGTCATGTCTTCTTGTGAAGATTGTTCAGGTACCGGCGCATCCAGCCCAGGCGACGTTAGAGAGTGCTCGACATGCGAGGGACACGGACGCCTAAGGAGAATGCAGCGAGTGGGCCCATTCACTCAGCAGGTTGTCTCTGACTGTCCCGCTTGCAATGGAGATGGTAAGACAATAACAGATCCTTGTGAGAAATGTGGTGGCGAGGGGCGCCTCAATAAAAATCGGAGGGTGCGCTTCACGGTTCCGGCTGGAATAGATTCCGGCACAAGGCTCCGCATGAGTGGATTCGGGGAAGCCTCCAGGGACTCAAGAGGTGCTGCTGGCCATCTCTACATTGAGGTAAAGCACGATGAACATCCTTGGTTTGAACGTGATGGCGCGGATCTTCTAATGGCTCTTCCAGTGAATTACTCGGATATTGTCTTAGGTTGTGAATTAGAGATCCCTCACGTGGATGACGAGCCCCTCAAGATAAAAATCCCGAGCGGATCCATGCCTGGCGATACAATCACAGTCAAGGGTCGTGGTTTTCCTAACTCAAGACGGAGAGGAAAACGAGGAGACGTCACAATAGTCCTGAGACTCAAGTCTCCTCCGCGGCTCTCACGGGCTGCGAAGAAGGCGCTGGAAGATCTGAGAAGTCACATAGATGATGGCGTAAACCCTGAGGACTCAGCTAGGGACGAAGCCAAACGAAGAAGAAAGTAGGCAGACAGGCTCAATCCCATCTGAGGGCCTTCCGCGGAACAATTGCCACAGGCTCCCCCTTCACACGACCAGTCACTTCAATCTCGATCATTTCTGGAACTGGCGCAACACGGATCGAAATCATCACACACTCCCCTACCTGTAAGTCCCCGACAAGAATCTCGTCTCCATGGAACTTCCATTCACCCTCTACCTCGGAAATTTCGGATCGGGGGCCATGAGGGAATGAAAGCCTCAGACAAGCCATTTTCCAAACAGCGTTCGAGGCCATCCCGAAACTAATCGCCCCCTTCTCGCTATCATCAATCCAGAGTCCGATATCACCTAGAGGGGTAGAGGTAGACACACTTGCAACTTCTCGATTCACAAGACCCTTCTCAACAATGAAACCTGCACGTGCAGAGACTAAACCGGATCCTTCTACAGATTCCAAGGCCGCCTCCAGATCGTCATCGGACATACCCATTTCCAGCTTACTTCTTATCGAGTCAATCTTTTGTTGATTTATCGTGTGCCCCTCATTTCCGCCAAAGATTCTGTACAATATCTCCTTCCTCATCATCAGCATCACCAGAAAGGCAGGAGTAAGGAGGAATACGCCTGCAAAGATGTAGTAGGGACGAGCCTCTGATGAAAGATCGACGTAGGATCCAAGATCTTCTTTTGGAGGGCTATTGACGGAGATTATGAATGAATAGGCCCCTACTTGGCCGGAGCCCTGTTCGACCCTGATGGCATGCACCCCCTTCGGAAGAAGCATCTGAGAACCATTTGTTGAATTCATGATGGAGTAATCAGACTCGCCCCTTAACTCCTGGATCTGAATATTAGCCCCTCCCATCTCGGGATCACTCCGAATCATGGTTCCATTATCTGATTCAATAGATACCAGGTATATGTCGATTGGATCTTGGTCAGATACGTCCCCCTGAAGACGAAGCATGGACGATGAGTAAGCTCCTTGATCCGAGGCGACAGTCCACATTGGCCACATCGAGGACTCTTCAGAATCATGCGGAAGACGATTGGGGGCGTCCCCCACGAATCCATGTTTATCCAATCCGGCTGAGCCAGAAAAATCTGAAGATTTTGATTCAAGCATGACTTGAATTCCCCATGCGCCTTCAACAGATGAACCGATGCGTATCTCTAGAGAAATAGTATCATGGGACGTTACACCAGACAAATGCTCCATCTTCTCTGAGATGCTGCCATCCAGCAGATGTTCTCGAATTTCAATTGACTCCGAATCGTTATTGTCCGTAAATGGGTAGATTTCGAATTCTACTCCTCCTGCTGCTGGTACGATGAATGAATCAAAGTCCCCTGGAAAATGGAAAAGCCCCCTCGCATATGATGAGAATGAATTCGCAGTCATTCTTTGATTCGTATAATGGGAGACTCCTGCGCCATCCTCGTCGGAAACTAGCAACTCGACCGCGTAAACAGAATTACGCCTATCTTGCTCCGTTGCCGACAAAACCATCCACGCGTCTTCATCACTGGAGGCACTAACCGTGATTCCAGCATGCATATGCAGGCCCCCGCTCGAGACGGATGAACCCCTGCTTGTCATTTCCTTACTGCCATCTGTCTTTTCTTTCCATATTTCAACTAGAAAAGGTGCTTCTGAGACTATTGATTCTACTAATGCAATCCCACCGCTTACAAGTAGCCATGCATCAGAATCACCGCCTGAATCAAACCATCCTGACATTCTCTTAGTCGGGAATACGAGGCTTTCGCACAAGTCATCCATGCAAACTTCCGATGAGGGGATTGAGTTGCCTCCATCATAAACCCCTGACGATCCATTTACATCCATATGCTCATGGATGAATCCATCTTCCGATGTGAGTGTAATAATGGACGCAGAACCCATTGCATCGGATTCCTCTTGGATATTGTATGTCAGTCGACCACTGGCATTCCCCGACCATGACAAGCCATCCTCAAACACGACTTGATCGGAACCCGAGATTTCCAGAGAGAATCCCGAACAAGGTCCGTCTTCGCATTCAATTGCGACATACGTCGGCCCAAATGCCTCGATTTCAAGAAGGCTGGAATCGTTATCCTGAGCGGCAGAAAGAGGAAGAATACAAAGAATAGACACCACGAAATAAATCCCCGGTCTCGTGCTTTGCATGGCTCTTCGACGAGCCTCTTACCTTAGAATCCTTCAAGCAGATGGTACTGCGGCCACACTCATGGCCGACGAGGCTGCACTCGGCAGAACAGTTGAGGCGCGGGAAAGATTTGCGCGAATATTTGCATTGGGAGACAGGAAGAAACCCTCTGCAAGAACACCCTCACTGGTCCTCGTGGATGGTGACTCTGAGATGGACTCAAGAATAGCACCCTTCCGACTCACCAGAGACTCGGCCCGCGTCCCCTCGACATTGAAACTCAGGACTAGAGGCAAACTTTGCCCCCCATTCGAGAAGGAGGTCACGTGGGAGGCTTCAGAGGGCTTATCCTTGCCACCGACATTGGATGAGTCTGATGGAGGGACACTGCCATTCGGAGAAGCATTTCTACCAGTATCGCTTCAGTCACTATCCCATGATCCACGTCTCTCTGATCTTGCTGTGGAACCGTCTGTAATCTGCTTGATCGATGCTCCTCAGCTAGTCAATGATGATCTTCGCATGATCAAGGCGATAGATGCGTTGCGCAGAAGATTCCCCTCTTCACTGATCTGGGCACCTGGAATTTCAGGACCTGATAATTGCGCCCTTCTTGCTTGGATGGGCATCGACCTGATGGATCTTTCAAGATCGAGAAGGGCTCACTCTAGTGGAATCCTCCTTTCTGCCTTCGGCCCTAGATTACGTGATTCGGATATAGATGATGAAGACTCATGGAATCACCAGATTTCAATGTGGAAAGATGCTCTGAGCGAGACTAGAATAGCTATCAGAGAAGGTAGAATAAGACAACTCGCAGAGGCTGTAAGCCTCTCAAGCTCCCGATCAGTACAGAGAATGAGACGCCATGATGCATATCTTTCAGAGGTGGCGATTAATGACCCCGGACAGGCCGGTCTGGCGTCTACATCCGAATCTGACAGGGTATGGGACTGCTCTTCAAGAAGATCCAGAGACGATCCGATGATCAAACGCTGGCACCATTCAATTGGCAACGGATGGACTCCAATGCCCCATCAATCGGAAATAGCGGTACTTCTGCCGTGCTCTGCAACGAAGCCCTACAGAAGATCGCCCAGCCATAGGAAATTCAGAGACGCCATATCAAGCCGTGCAGTTTCTGAAATTATGGTCACTGCTCCACTTGGACTGGTACCAAGGGAGCTAGAGATTCTATGGCCTGCATCTTCGTATGACATACCAGTAACAGGGGAGTGGGATATGGACGAGCTTCACATCATCAGGAAGATGGTATCTGATGTCGTTTCTCGTGCCGGCTTTGATATTGTAATCAATCATTCAGGGGTCAGGCTAGCGATTGATGGATGTGATGTAATCGATACCAGAATGGGCGATACTGCAGGCTCGCAAGAGTCCCTAAAACGACTTTCTGAAGAGGTTCAGTCCGCTACCAAAGAGGCGAATGCCCTTGAACCTAAGAGAGGTGTAGCATTGCTCGAATCTTTCCGATCCATCTCAAGACATCTCTACGAGGATGATAGGTGGCTTGATGGCGCAAAGGTTTCCGGAAGGGCCCCAAATTACAGAATCACGCTAGATGGCGATCAAATCGCGGTTTGGGATAGCTCAAAGGGCAGATTTGCATTCTCCAAGTCCGTCCTGCCCGTTCTTCTCGAAAACAAAATGCTCCCGACCGTCGATCTTGTAGAAGGCCATACGTGGACGGGTGACCTGTTCACATCGAATATCGCAGGCTTTACTGGATCA
>DAVB01000041.1 GCA_002505455.1 Euryarchaeota archaeon UBA52
TTCATGGCTTGGCCGTATGCTAACGGGCCACTCCATCTTGGACATGTAGCGGGCAATTGCCTGCCTGCTGATATTCAGTACAAGTATGAGCGAATGAGGGGTAGAAGAGTATTGATGCTGAGCGGTTCCGATGAGCACGGGACACCAATAACAGTGACAGCTGATGAAACGGGTAAATCGCCACAGCAGATTGTTGATGAGAATCATACGGCCATACTAGACTCTCTACTGAAACTTGGCTGCTCATGGGGAGATAATATCGACTCTAGGGGCGTAGATTACGGCGGAACGTTGTATGGAAGGACTTCTGACTCAAGACATCATGAGTTAGTTCAAGGAGTCATTCTAGAACTGCATGAGAAAGGATTCCTGGAAAGGAGAACTATGGAGCAGTTCTGCTCCATTAATGACGATGGGGGAATACAATTTCTTCCTGATAGGTATGTTCTGGGAAAATGTCCGAGATGTTCTTCAGATGGTGCTAGGGGTGATCAGTGTGATTCGTGCGGATCGACATACGAAGCCGATGAGTTGATTGAACCCATCTCAAAACTCAATCCCGAAGATCCCGTCGAAATTCGAGAAACGGATCATCTCTTCTTTAGATTAGATATCTTGCAGAAAGATTTGGAGAAGCACGCTTCAGAGCGTCAGAGGGTTTGGAAGCCAAATGTCAGATCCATGACAAAGAATTGGCTGGACATGGGCCTACGCCCCCGTGCTATTACGAGAGATATCGAATGGGGCGTATCGATACCATTGGACGGGGACGTATGGACATCGAAGCGCGTCTACGTTTGGTTCGACGCAGTTCAGGGGTATCTAACCTGTGCCAGAATATGGGCAGAACGTCACGCAATTAACTCAAGTGATGATGTTGATGAAGACATTTGGAAGAAGTGGTGGATACATGGAGAATCGGTCAAACACGTATATTTCATGGGTAAGGACAATATCCCTTTTCACACCATAATATGGCCTGCTATACTGTTAGCACTCAACTCAGGGAAGGAGGAGCAAGAGATGCTCCATCTTGAGGACAATGTTGCATCTAACGAGTATCTGATGCTGTCCGGCGACCAATTCTCAACAAGTCGGAAGCATGCAGTGTGGCTCCCGACATTCCTTGAAAGATACGATCCTGACTCACTTCGATATCACTTGACAATAAACATGCCAGAACTTCACGATACTGATTTCCGTTGGGGAGAGTTTGTCGAACGTGTAAATTCAGAGTTGATCGGTAATTATGGGAATTATGTGAATAGGGTCCTTTCACTAGTCAAACGTGCTTCTAAAAATGGGTTAAATCCAATTACCTCGCTGCCAGGTCTAGAGGCCTACCCTGACTTCAAGCAGTTCATAGAATCGAAGCTAGAAGGAGCGATAGAGTCAATGGAACGTCAGAGGTTCAAAGAGGCACTCAGGAAGATAATGGACATATCTCAAGAGGGGAACGGCTTCCTTCAAAGATCAGAACCATGGAAGTATCTGCGTTCTGAGAATCCTGAAGATATTCAGAAAGCGTTGTTGCCATTATCCGCCGCATGGCATAGCTTACGCGTACTTTCAATACTCACCTACCCTTACATGCCTTTCCAATCAGAAAGATTGTGGAGCATGATTGGAGAGCCCGGATCACCCGGAGATATGCTCTGGGATGATGCTATGTCCAATGGAGAACGTCCATCCCACTTGCCTGAATCCGCCCCTCTGTTCACTAGGCTCGATCTTGAGAGTATTCTATCAGATGAAGAATCTACAGACACAATGAATAACGATGCCTCACACATCGAGGGTGTGGCATTCGTTGATTTCGATACCTTTGCATCTGTAGAACTCAGGATCGGTAAGGTCATTTCCGTCAATGACCACCCTGATGCAGACCGCCTCTACGTGGTTAAAATATCAGAAGGTGGCGGACAAGAAAGAACCGTCTGCGCAGGTCTGAAAGACTACTATGCCAGAGAGGATCTGATGGATTCTTTGGTTGTATTTGTAGCTAATTTGGAGCCCAGGAAGCTCAGAGGTGTTATGTCAGAGGGAATGCTCTTGGCAGCCGATGATGGGGCGGGATCGGTACGATTGCTCAGGCCGGATGGAGACATAGCCCCCGGATCAAATGTCAGATGAGGGGCGATTGAAAAACTCCCACTGCATTTCTTCAACTTCAGCCTGGCTGTTGCAAGAAGAATATGCTTCAAGCAGTTCACCGTTCAGATCAAGAAACGCATCGCCGAACTTGAATGGTTTTAGTAGGGAAATAGCCTGATCTTTCCGCCCCATTATGTATAGCGAAGCGGAAAGAGCTTCCGCAGTACTCATTCGCCCCCTCTTCCCCCAGCTCACTGGATTCCCTGCAAGTAAAATGGGGAGTATTCTTGATTCGAGCCTCGTAGTTCTTGATATAATCCTAATAGACTCCTGAATTTTCTTCCACGAGCAGTCTAGTGCAACAAGAGATCCGTCTTTGATTAAATCAACATCGAGCGGGCTCAGAATTGTCTTCGAGAGGGGGTCTAGAAGAATCCCTTTCTTTGCGGCTGAAGAGATCCTTGTCTTACAACGTATGAGCCCCCTCCTCTCCAATTTTCTAGCAGTACATTTCTTGGGATCATCCTGATCGAGATGTATGGCTTCAATCCTGATTTGCTTGACATCAGTCATTGGATGCATCCCTCATCAGATCATCTAGCATGTCCGCTATAGTAACGGACCTGTTCGAACGTTTTACAACTGGAGAGACGTCATTCGCTTCAACTTCCTCCAGTATCATAATTCCCAGCTCTTTCTCGATTTTCTTAGCAACAGCGTCTGGGGGCACGCTCCCACCTTCGTATTTCTGAAGATCCTGTACACGGAGATTCAACTTCCTACCAAGCTCCTCGATAGTCAGACTCCGTGCCTCTCTGGCATTTCTTATTCTTATGTGGAAATCAGATGCTGCTTCGAATGTTGGACGGGTTTTTCGAGTTCTGGGTATTGAAGATTTAACAGGCGGCCTTGTTTTACCGGATTCTCTAGACGGGGTGGAAAACCCTCTCTTTGCACTACAGGTTGAACAAGCGGAAATCTTAGTCCCGGATACCAGTATGCTGAACACTCCAGTGTTCTCTCTCCCGCACAGCTCACACACGGCCATGCTATCCGGTTTTACTAATCAGTCATGAATTCGACTCAGCCGAAGGCTTCTCAACTGCCTGTATAGAAGGAGGGCCATGGCGAGCGACGCGGCGGGCACCCCTCATGTTGAAAATGACGTTGATAGCGATGCCAATCTGGCTTCAGAGATCGACTCTCTGAAACGTGACTTTGAGATGCTCGCTGACAGAACCCAAACCCTCCTCACAGAGAAACTTCTTCTGGAAAATGAGATCGCTCAGGTATCCAAAAGGGCCGGCAGACTTGAGGAAGATCTCAGACATCTGAAAACCCCGCCACTCGTCGTAGGCCATGTGCAGGATGTGATCGAAGACAGAGCGATAGTAAAGAGCTCAAATGGGACCGTTTTCCTGGTAACATACAATCCCAGAATCAATCACGAGGAGCTTCTTCCGGGGTCAAGGGTAACTCTGAATCAGGACACCCTCTCAATAATCGAAGTTCTTAATGATGGGTGGGACCCCTTGGTTTCCGCTTCTGAGATAATACACAAACCAGACACAAAATTCAGCATGCTTGGAGGGCTCGACCAAGAAATTACCTCTCTCCGAGAAGCTGTCGAATTACCAATACTCAATCCGGATGCCTTCTCTAAATTTGGAATAGACCCTCCGCGAGGGGTCCTCCTTGCAGGTCCCCCGGGTAACGGTAAGACCATGCTCGCTAAGGCGCTTGCCAACTCAACAAACGCAACGTTTCTTGGCATAGTCGGATCAGAGCTTGCTCAGAAATACATTGGGGAGGGCGGAAGACTTGTCCGTGAGATATTTTCGATGGCTAGAGAGAAATCTCCCTCGGTAATTTTCATTGATGAAATAGATGCAATTGGCAGTAAGAGGCTAGACTCTACAACCTCGGGAGATCGCGAGGTCCACAGAACACTCATGCAACTCCTCGCCGAAATGGACGGATTCTCAGAATCTGACGGAGTGATGGTCATCGCTGCCACAAATAGGATGGAATTACTCGACAAAGCCCTACTACGCCCTGGGAGGTTTGATAGAATAATAGGGATAGATGCTCCGGACTTAGAAGGGAGGGTATCGATTTTAGAGATTCATACTAAAAATACCCCTCTAGATGATTCTGTAGATAAGAGAAAACTTGCGAAGAAATGCGAAGGGATGAGCGGTGCGGAGTTGAAGGCAGTGGTAACAGAAGCCGGTATGTATGCAATATCCAAAGGCAAGAAGGATATGTCGAAGGAAGACTTAGAGGAAGGAGTCAGGCGAGTCCTATCAGAGAGGTCGCGCTCCGCTGAAGGAGCAGAGGCATTGTACCAGTGAGGTCAGAAGAAATGACTCTGATAGAGGCTGTGCCGAATATCAGTGAGGGAAAAGACCACTCGATAATTCAATCAATAGTCTCCTCAGTGGAAAATGGAGGCTCAAGAGTACTTGGTGTCGAGCCAGATGAGGACTACAACAGGACTGTAATAACCTATGCTGGAGAGCCGGAACAAGTCATTTCTTCCAGCATAGCACTCGTCAGAACGGCCCGTTCCCTGATTGATATGAGGAATCACAAAGGAGGGCACCCCCGAATGGGTGCAGTGGACGTGCTTCCATTCATACCACTTGGCGATTCAACTGAAGAAGATGCTTCAGCTGTCGCTCAAGCCTGCTTCGCTGAACTAATGGGGGAGGTATCGATGTTCAAATACGGATCTTATGCTTCTCATCCTTCCAGGGCCAGATTACCCGACTTACGAAGAGGGGGGTATGAAGGGCTCAAAGAGAGATTTTCAGGAGGTGCCTGGAAAAACGAAGATACGAGAATGCCCGATAGTTGGCCTGGAGAATGGGATGAAGGCTGCGATAGGTTCGGAGCTATGGCTATTGGAGTACGACCAATTTTGATAGCCTACAATGTAAATATCGAGGAGCCCGAGCCACAAGTTTCCGCTACAGTTGGAAAGATCCTCAGAACGTCGGGTTTCCTCATCAAGTCAGAATACGATCAGAGAGTGAGAATTGGGGGCATGCTTGAGTCTATACAAGGAATGGGTGTAAAGCTTGAATCGCATGGGATATCGCAAGTATCTATGAATCTCTCGAATCCGGATAAAACAGATATTCACGTAGCCTATGAAGCTGTTCGAGCACTGGCAGAGCCACTGGGTGCCAGGGTTAATGGAAGTGAAATAGTCGGACTCGTACCTCTACAAAGTTTGCTTAACGCAGGTCGTTGGTATTGCGGAGAAGAAGCTTCAGAGGAGATTTTGGTTGAGCGAGCCATACTTGGATTAGGGCTCAGCACTCTTGAAAAATTCGAACCCGAATCAAGGATAATAGAATGGGCTTTAAGGGCATGAGCAAGGGTGGATAAATGGACATCAAAACGACTCTTTCTGATATTTCAAGTGGACAGCCTACACCCGGAGGCGGTGCTGTTGGTTGGCTTGCATGGGGCCAAGGAACGGGCCTTCTTAGGATGGTTTCCAATTTAACTCTCAAATCTAAGAGGTGGGAGGATGGCCATGCGTCTGCTGAATCTATAATCTCCAAAACTATGGGATTCGAAGACATTGTTATCAACGGCTATAATGATGATTGCAAAGCGTATGATGCTGTAGTACATGCATATCGTTTAGACAAAGAAGACCCAGGGCGAATGAGTGCAATAGAGTCCGCTTCAGTAATCGCTGCTGAGGTACCCCTAAACCTCGTCTCGAAGGTGCTCGAGGTCTCCGTGCTGCACTCCGATCTAATTGGCAAGCATAACATGAATGCTCACAGCGATTTGATGGCCTCTAAGCATCTCTTGGCAACCGCTTCCATAATCGGAGCTGACAATGTTACAGCCAATCTTCCGGAGATATTGGAGGGGAAAAGAGAGGCTTTCAAGTCGAAACTTTCCGAGATGATGAGAGAAATAGAAAACATGCTCTCAATTACATTAGATTGGAGCGAATCTTGATGTCGGGCGGAGAGTCGTTTAGAGAACTCGTTAGAGAGGGCATTCCTGGAGACCTCCCTCCTAAGCGAGAAATCGATACAAATGTGGATCATGCGCCTCCTCGGCCCATGAATCTCGATTCCGATTCCTTCTCCCTCGCTATAGAAAACGCACTCAGATATTTTCCAAGATCATGGCATGAGGAGCTTGCATCTGAGTTTTCTGACGAGCTTCGAACGTATGGCCACGTGTATATGCACAGGTTCAGACCAAATTATGCTATGCACGCGAGGCCGATAGGTGATTATCCTGCTGAAATACCATCTGCAGCAGCGATAATGTTGATGATACAGAATAATCTAGATCCCGAAGTCGCACAATATCCCCATGAGCTTGTGACATACGGGGGCAACGGCTCTGTATTCCAAAATTGGGCACAGTATCTCATAACGATGCGCCTTCTCAGCATAATGACGGAAGATCAGACTCTCGTGATGTACTCCGGTCACCCAATGGGCCTGTTTCCTTCAAACAAAGACTCGCCTAGGGTAATTGTGACAAATGGGATGATGATCCCAAATCACTCTACACAGGAGGATTATGAGTATCATAATGCAATCGGTGTCACGCAGTACGGCCAGATGACTGCCGGATCCTACATGTACATAGGACCGCAAGGAATCGTTCACGGCACGACAATAACCCTCCTCAATGCGGCTAGGCTTCATCTTGGATTGGATCATGGACGCGGTTTAGAGGGAGTCCTCTTCGTAACCTCCGGCCTGGGCGGCATGTCGGGCGCTCAGGCAAAGGCTGCAGTGATAACCGGGGCAGTTGGGATAATTGCAGAGACTAATCGGCATGCCGTCGAAAAGAGGCTCTCACAAGGTTGGCTATCAGAAATGAGCGATGATCTAGAGTGGGTAGCATCTCGTGCGAAGAGTGCTATAGCCAATAAAGAGCCAGTCTCAATCGGTTACATTGGCAATATAGTGGATCTCCTGGAGCATCTAGAAGATGCGAATATTGTCCCCGATCTGTGCAGTGATCAGACCAGCCTCCATAATCCATGGTTAGGCGGTTATACTCCTAGAGGCATGTCATATGATGAGGCTTCTAATATGCTTTCAGAGAACCCTGAAAAATTCAGGAAGATGGTCAAATCAACACTAGTTGACCATGGGAGTGTGATAAATCGGTTATCCGAAAAGGGAATGAAATTCTGGGATTATGGAAATGCATTCTTGTTAGAAGCCTCAAGAGCAGGGGCGGATGTGGGTCAAGACGGCTCTTTCAGATACCCATCGTATGTTGAGGACATAATGGGGCCCATGTGTTTTGATTTCGGTTTTGGTCCATTTAGGTGGGTATGCTCATCTGGATCCATAGAGGATCTGAAAATAACCGATGAGATAGCCAAGCAGGTTCTGTTGGAGCAATCATCCGACGCACCCGGCGAGATTCTGAGCCAAATTCTAGATAACCTAAGATGGATAACCAATGCAGATGAATATGGGATGGTTGTTGGGAGCCAAGCTAGGATATTGTACGCAGACGGAGATGGCAGGAGGCGAATAGCTGCTAAATTCAATGAGGCGGTATCTAGCGGTAAATTATCAGCACCGATTATCCTTGGAAGGGATCATCACGATGTGTCCGGTACCGATAGCCCATACAGAGAAACAGCCAATATCAGAGACGGATCAAGGTTCACGGCCGACATGGCGGTGCAGAATTTCATTGGAGATGCATGCAGAGGGGCTACTTGGGTAAGCTTGCATAATGGCGGCGGCGTCGGATGGGGAGAAGTGATGAATGGCGGATTCGGACTTGTTCTCGACGGGTCAATTGACGCTGCTGTGCGTGCTGAATCTATGCTCTCGTGGGATGTTGACAATGGTATTGCTAGAAGAGCATGGGCTAGAAATCCCGGTGCGATGTGGGCAATAAATAGGGCTAAGAAAAAGGACCCTCGCCTAGTTATCACCGAACCGGCTTTGGTGGACAAAGAATTGCTTGAGAGGATAGGGGGGTATTCACCATGAGGGAAATCATACTTGATGGAAAGTCAATGACCTTGGAAGACATCATGTCGATCGGTAGCATGCCTACCAAGATTCTCATTTCAAAGTCCGCGCGGAAACTAATGGCAGACTCAAGAGAGTACGTTGAATCGATACTCGAGAGCGATGAATCCGTATATGGAATCAACACAGGATTCGGGAGTCTTTCCAATGTAAAGATCGAACCGTCGCAACTTCAACAATTACAACGTAATTTGATCCTAAGCCATGCTTGTGGAATTGGACCTAACATGAACCCTGTAACATCCCTAAGGATGTTGGCTATTCGTGCAAATTCGCTGGCTGTAGGGGTCTCGGGGATAAGGCCGGAAGTTGTGGATACAATGCTTGACCTGGTTAATTCCGGATATGCGCCAACTATCCCATCAGTGGGTTCATTGGGGGCTTCAGGAGATCTCGCCCCGCTAGCTCACATGGCTATGGCGCTCATTGGAGAAGGCCAATTTATGTGCAAGCGTGGAAACAAATGGGAGGAAATTGCCTCCAAGACGGTTTTCGAGAACATAGGGAAAGAACCCGTCACCCTAAGTGCGAAAGAGGGTCTTTCTCTCATTAATGGGACCTCTCAAATGGCG
>DAVB01000043.1 GCA_002505455.1 Euryarchaeota archaeon UBA52
ACGGCTGTGGTAGTGTAGCGGTTAGCACGGTGGGTTGTGGTCCCGCCGGCCCGGGTTCAAGTCCCGGCCACGGCCCCAAATCATGGATTATCTAGGTCATTATCTGATATCCTATGTCCCATCCTACTCGCTTTGGTGCCAAGATAGCCCTTATTCTCATCACTTACACCGACTATCAATGGCATCCGATTTACGACCTCTACGCCTAACGAAGTGAGCTGTTCAACTTTATCAGGATTATTTGTCATTAGATTGATTCTATTAGTTCCTACTGCGTTGAGGATAGTGGCTGCTAACGAGTAATCCCTTGCATCAGCAGGATGTCCTAACAGCAAATTAGCGTCAAGTGTGTCTGCCCCTTTATCCTGCAGGTTGTATGCTTGTATCTTGGCCAGAAGGCCGATGCCACGACCTTCCTGTCTGAGATATACTAAACACCCGTATCCTATTTTGTTGATTATCGATAATGCTGCATCGAGCTGTGGGCCACAGTCACATCGGAGACTGCCGAAAGCATCGCCTGTGAGACATTCGGAGTGTATTCTGACTGGCGTTGGATCCGGACCATCCATATTTCCTAAAGTAAGTGCTACATGATCTAGATTAGTGGATGGCTCATTGAATATACGTATCCTGAAATCCCCATGAACGGTGGGCAAATTTGCCTCTGCAGGCACTGAATCGATCTCTTTTATTTGTGTAAAATCTTCTACCAAATTACGACGTCCCCCTTAATGTGCGTACATGTTTTTCCGTTCAATCTTTACTCTGTTCGAATCAGATATTTGCGATGACTATGCGGAATAGAATGACGCCGTTATCGAGCAACTTATGGCTGCATTCAGCCTGCCTTCTTTCACAGAGCGCGGGTATATCGTGAAGCGATTCGGGATCGTCGCTGAACACCTCGATTACTGCACCTGGCGAATGGGCATCTATTGCTCTTCTTGTCTCGTGCACGGGAATGGGGCAGAGATGCCCGGTTAGATCAATTCTGAGGTCGACCATGCTTAGACCAACATGGATGCACGATTCAATGCGACGGCGGGCCTATCTAGCAATTCTGGTTCAAGGCTCGAACCTGCCCATTCACGTCGCTTCAATATCTCAAGCGTTGCGCCTGCCTTTTCGACATGTATCTCTATGATTGCTGAATTATCTTCCTGGAAGATATCTCCAATTGCAATATCTGGAAGTTTTGCCTCCGACTTTAGCCAATCGCTGAATTCTCGCTTAGATGCTTCTTCCCGGCCTACTGAAACTTTGATCCTAACCATGCCAAAGGAGTCTGAAACTTCATCCCAATCTTCACGTTTTCGAACAGGATCGCGTTCGACTCCTTGAGGCAGGTTTGGCGGTTCGCTGGATGGTATCTTCAGATTCCATGTGGAAGAAATGCGATCGAGTTGGAGAACGTCATTTGCCGTCACAAGAGACCAAGCAATTCCAGATCTGCCCATGCGCCCTGTACGGCCTATTCGATGGACGTATGCCTCGGTTTCATCAGGGAGATCATAGTTAACTACGTGGGTTATCGTATCGATATCTATCCCCCTCGCAGCAACATCAGTTGCAATAAGCACAGCGTGTTTTCCTTCCCGATATGCAGAGAGTATCTTCTCCCGTTTGTTCTGAGGCATGTCGCCGTGCAAAGCCACCGATTCGAAATTATGCCTATCAAGGCGATCAACGAGCATATCCGCCATCCTCTTGGTATTGGTGAAAACGAGCATCTGTTCTCCTTCGCCAAGAGTGAGAATGATTCTGCCGAGGACCCATAGCTTGTTGGCACGTCCTACCCTGACGTGTCTCTGTTCAATTTCGGGGACCTCTATCTCAGTCTCTCCCGTGAACACCTGCTCAGGATCGTCCAGCAAATCTTCAGAAGCATCTAGAACCTCTTGAGGGAATGTGGCGCTGAATAGGAGAGTCTGATTCCGATTAGGTGCTTGTTCTACGATCCAAATGACATCCGGGAAGAATCCCATATCGAGCATCCTGTCAGCCTCATCAAGACAGAATGTGCTGATTCCTGATAGATCTAGATGCGTTCTCTTAGTCATGTCAATTATACGGCCAGGTGTTCCAACTATGATGTCAGTGCCGGCGGCGAGTTCCTTTGCTTGGCGCTCGATATCTGTTCCCCCGTATACGGTCCTAATCTTCAGGCCCTTCTTGCCCTGTAGCCAGCTCATCTCTTCTGCAACCTGTACGGCTAGCTCCCTTGTTGGGCAGAGCACTATTGCCTGAGGTAGTCCACTTGGCGTGCATGTCTCTATTATCGGAATCCCAAAGGCAGCGGTTTTTCCAGATCCGGTTCGAGCTTGCCCTATTACATCCCGGCCGTTAAGCGCAGCGGGTATTGTCTCGCGCTGAATCTGAGTTGGTTTCGCCCATCCCTTGCTATCAAGAGCCTTGGAGGTATCTTCTGACAGATTAAATTTCGAAAATCCGGAATTGCTCATAGCTAGGCCTCAGAAGCTCTCCGAGTCCTTGATCTGCTGCTGAAGCTCGCCCATCCAGTACTTTCTGCAGTTTTCCTTCGTCAGGAACATGTGCTTGCTGGTAAAACTGTGATTGTAATGGCCCTTGTCTGCACTAGCGAACTGTTCCTTGCGTCGCTTGTGGTATTTCTGAAGGACATGCTGCCGCATATACTGTCTGAACTTGAGTGCCTTAGTTCGATTGACTCCCTTCGGTGTCTCTCCAGCCCAGAGGCGCTCAAAACGCGCTTCTTTTTCGCTGATGGCTTCGCTCATTGTCATTCCTCGTCGGCCTGCCGACCTTCCACCTGTTTATGACCTTCACGCTGGGTCCGATTTCTCTTTTGGAGTGTTAATGAGGCTTCTTCAGCGTCTTCTACAACGTCTAAATCTGCTAAAAATCGATTCTTCTCCTCTTCAGTGCCCTCCATCTCTGGATCAAATGCCAGAGCCTCAAGACGCCTTTTCAGTTCAGGGTCTTTCTCACTTCTAGCCAGCTGTCCAGCAGTTTCCCTGAGATCTGATCCGGTCAAAACAACAGATAGTTGGTCTATGCAGGCCCTTCTCAATCGTATGTCCCGGTCGCCGGCCCCATCTATGATCAACCTGGCTACTCTCGGGTTCTGCATATCGAGAGATTTTATGGCTCGTAAAATCTTCATTCTAACTTTTGAGTCCTTCTCGCCCAGAGATGCTTCGACAAGTATTGCTGCAATTCGAGGCTCGGCGGAAGCCAACTTCGGAAGGCAATCTGCGCCGGATGAGCGTACATTGGAATCTGTATCCTCCAATGCCCATGCTATCAAGTCCCAGCCTACTGCTCCTCCGCGTTCCGTAACTATTCGCAGCAACTTTGCCGATCTTCTACGAAGATCGACCTCTTCTTCTTTCATCAGGGACTCAAGATGTTGACATCCTGCCTCGACCCATTCTCTCGATATCGCCTTCAAAACTCTGAAAGCACGGGTTCTATCCGCCTGATCGGGCCTTCTCAAGAGGTCCTCGAGACTTAGTTCGGAAGATGATGGGAAAATTGGTGCTACACGTTCAAGCGTCTCCCACGCCGACTCGGAAACATCTGCATCAGAATCGTCTAACCTGACAATCAATTGGTACATCAGATTCTCGGATTTCCTCAGCATCATTCTCGGAAGGCCCGTAATTGCAGATAGCCTGACTGCAGGGTCATCGTCATCAATCGCTTCTGATAACGCTTCATGGGCCCTATCGAGACGCTCTTCCGAGACTCGGTGTAGTGCGACGATGGCGTCGTTACGAGTCGCGAATCCGCCCCCATCGCCCAACGGAATCTCGACAGCAGCAAGATCAGATTTTGCAAGAGGGATTATCTTGTCCAGGGGTATTACTGCCCAACGGCCCAAAGCCGGAGTCAGTGGACCAAGATTACGGCCACTTCTGCTAGACACCTTGCGAATCGGAAGACCGGTCCTAGGATCACGTGCTATGTACTCAGGCACGACGGCGAGAGGGGGCGAGAGGATTCAAACCCAGCGGAAAGTCGATTTTATCTAAATGGCTCTTGATTTCGCCTCTGAGAGAAGAAGTGCGGGGAGAACGAATAGTGCAAGAATAAGTGACAGGGCCACAGAGGCTGCACTGACGAGTCCGAAGTCCTGTATCACGGGGACGGGTGAGAGCAGTAAAACCAGGAATCCGGAAGCAGTAGTAAATGCGGACATCATAAGGGCTGTACCGGTTACAGAGTAGGTTGTAGCCATTGCTTCGACACGATTCGCGCCAGCTTCTAGTTCATCTTCGAACCTCCGCCACATGTGTATTGAGTAATCTATCCCTAGGCCTATTGTTAGTGCGGTGATCATGACTGTGAGGACATTCCAGTTTAGACCCACTACAGCCATTGTTCCAACCACCCAGACCCCTGCAAGGGCGACAGGGAGGATGATGACTGCTGAAGTACTCAAACGTCTAGTCATGGCCATCAGAACAAGGAAAGATGCGACTAGGCTCAGAGCGGTCGACTCGACTTGAGAGATGAATAGTCCATCAAGCACGGATTCAATCACGATGATTTCCCCAGAAAGATACGCTGAGCAGCCACAACCGTCATCGCCCTCTAACCATTTTACATGATTCGCGAAACCATCCGCGATTGCATCAGTATCTTCGCTAGAAGACGCTCTTACAGCAACGTCAATCATCAGATACTGCAAGACACCGGCCTCTTCATCGATCGATACCGTCCTTGCAATTCGATCGGCCCAAGTATTGCCCCTAAGAGGGTCACCCAGGGATTCATCCTCAATCAGAGCAGATACGGCAAGAAGAAGGTCGCCTTCTGAATGCTCTGAAGAAAGGCCCACTTCTCCGTCGAAAAGTTCGACCCCATACTCCTGGCCCCAATCAGGATCAACCTCCAAACGATCGCGTAAGACGGTATAGAGGCCCTCATACTGAGGTCTGCTACCCTCTGTTCCATCAGGCCTTATGACCATCTCATCCAAGACCATTCGACGATGTAAACCTCGTATTGTATCCATGATATCTTCGTCTTCAAGAGGTTGATCTTCGTCGGTTAGATCGATTAGAATTATCGCAGTCTTTACGAATTCAACTTCATAATTCTCATAAATTTCATTTCTAATTTCTATAGACTGCATATCGTCATCCAAGAAATCTGTCAGTTCGAAACTTGTTTCCAGCTTTCCCACTGAAACCGCTGCAGAAGCTAATGTGAGTATTGCGACTATCGAGACCACTTTTGCAAGACTCTTGTCTTGAAGCCTTGAGGCTCGCCTCCAAACTGAATGGTCAATTGGCTTTCTCCCTCTGTACCTGCCAGCAGAACGTTCGGAGACTACATGAATTGCTCCGACGGTTACAGTGCTGGCTGTAAAGGCGCATACGACGCCTATTGCTAGAGTCGTGCCGAAGGCTCGAAGAGGTATTATGGGCGAGAATGCGTTTGATAGGAAGGCTGCCACAGTGGTAATCACTGAGAGCGAAAGCGCCAGTCTCAGTAGATCAAAAGACTCAACCCACGCCCTGGCCGGCTTCATGCCTCTTGAAACATTGAGTTCGTAGCCCCTCTGAAGATGGATCCCATAATCTATTCCAAGACCCAAAATCACCGGCGCGACAGCGATATCTAAAACGGTGAATTCATACCCAAATAGAGCCACTAGACCATAGGTCCACGAAAGTGCTGCGGTAAGCGCTACAAGGGGGGCTGCCACCATCACCGTAGACCGGAAGGCGATGGCAAGTATGCCGACTATAACTACCAAAGATGTCGCAAGAAGAATTGTGAAGTTGGAAAGAGTGCCAGAGTTGATGTCCTCACTAACTAGATCTTCTGAAACTACGCTGTAGGAAAGGACGGATCCCGTTTCAACTCCTTCCCCAGATAGCTTCTCTCGGAGTTCGACGGAAAAACTTCTG
Organism: Euryarchaeota archaeon UBA52; assembly: GCA_002505455.1. Taxonomy (GTDB): domain Archaea; phylum Thermoplasmatota; class Poseidoniia; order Poseidoniales; family Thalassarchaeaceae; genus MGIIb-N1. Next base: position 5,904 of record DAVB01000043.1, read on the forward strand.
ATGCGTTCGTGATCGGATGCTTCTGAAACCTCTATGACCCACATCGTTGATGTAGCAAATGGAGTTGGATCGGCACCATCTATACCATCGAGGTAATCACAAATTCCATCAAAGACCAGGTCCTCGCTCACCAATGTAGAAACTGCGTATGAAGCTGCAGAAGTGACAGCAGTCTCGCCTGCCAGACTTGTACAATCTTCATCATTTTGTATTGCGTCGACTATGTCTCCCCAATCATCCATGCTGGAGAGATCTGTGGACGGAGATTGTTCCATTATGAGGGTATTCAGCGTTCTTGCTACATTGATGTGGGATCCGATCATTACCCCATGTTCTTGGGCCAGCTCATCGACAAAGTCAGATTTCTGATAAAGAATATTCAAAGCATCGACGGAAAGTGGATTTTCAGATCCATCGGAAGATTTCACATCGACATAAATCCTGGACATTTGAGGAGGGAATTCAGACTCTATGGCTTCAATTCTATCTTCGGATTCGTTTGGAGGGGCAAAGTCGGATACATCTGTTGAGAATTCTGGCAGCGGAACAAGTTGGGACACCAGAAGTAAGGTCAATAGGAGAGAGCCAATCACAATGCTCATCGCATATTTCTCAAGGGCAGATGCGAGGCGACTTGTTGACTCCTCGGCTCTGCGCATGGCCTTCCCCACATGAACTGGGGTATAATCCCGGCTGCCACAATTGGGGTTCATAGCGTTCTTCCACAAGAGAAGATATCAAAACCGAGAGTATGGACGCGCGGCCATGCCAGTTAGACTCCTAGCAAATGACGGTGTGGAACTCAAACTCAGGATTGTCGGAGAGGGGAGTTCTACACTTCAGCTTTTTAGATCGAGGTTGAATGATCACCCTGATGTAGAATATGCGAATTTCTTCACGGGTCATCCTGATCTTGATGATCCAGAATTGTACCTCAGAGTCAAGAAAGGCAAGAATGCCTCAAAGGTGATGTCCGAATTATGCGATTCTATCATCGAGGACTTCTCGACCCTCAAGATATGATTCGGTGATTTTGTGTTCGACCGTGATGGGGTCGAGAGTTATCTTGGTCTGGATTATTTTTGTGTCCCCCATGAAGGGATAGGCGGCGTGCTAAAAACGCGTGTGGATGACTTCAGAGTGAAAGAACAGGCAAGGACACCCGCCATTGATCCAAAAGGGAGGTTTACTGCAATAAGAGTGACTCTGAGAAACTGGGAAACTAATCGGTTTATTGGGAGGCTTGCTTCTGCGTGTAAGATTTCAAGGAATAGGGTGTTCTCATCCGGACTTAAAGACAAAAGAGCTGTGACCACCCAAGTTCTTGTTGTCGATGCCAGTTCGAATATCCTTGAGAGGGTGGAAATTCCAGATTCAGAAATAGAAATCTTGGGAAGAACCCATCAAAAGGTGGGGATGGGTGATCACGATGGGAATAGATTCACCATCACAGTAAGAGGTTGCGTATCTCCGGATGGGGAGCCTCTAGATAGCAAGGAAGCTATGAGTCGCGTATTGTCCATTAGGTCGGAAATGGAAAATCTCCATGGTATGAATGCATTTCCTAATTGGATCGGGCCTCAGAGATTTGGTTCCACTAGACCGGTAACTGCAGAGGTTGGACGTTGTCTAGTTAATTCTGATTTCGAAGGGGCTGTTTCAACATACATAGGGATGCAGGGGGACGGGCACAGAGAAGATGTGGAATCATTCAGAGCCCTTTGGAGAGAGACGAAGGAACCTTCGAAATGCTTGGAGATAATCCCTAAGCATCTTGGTTTTGAGAGAGCGATGCTTGAACGCCTACTTGACCGTGGAGATGATTACATCGGGGCGTTCAAGAGTCTTCCTCAGTCTTTACAAATCCTGATGATTCATTCTCTTCAGTCGTTAGCATTCAACCACGCTCTGAGGAGTCGTCTATCGGATTCCATGCAAATCACACGTCCATCCGTAGGGGATATCGTTGCACCTCTTTCAGAGAATGGGCGGACCGATGTTGGCAAGTCTGCTTTGGTCAGTGAATGGAATCTTGACCGTTGCACTAAGAATGCTGAGAGGGGGAGGCTAGCAATAACAGGCATCCTTCCAGGTAACAGCGTTATTCTCGCAGAAGGAGAAGCGGGGCGACATGAGACTGAAGGCATGAAATCTGCAGGATTGAATGGCATAGAATGGATGGTTCCTGAGATCCCTAGACTATCTACAAATGGAACGCGTAGATCTCTAGCGGTCCCTTTTAGCGACTTCTCTGTGGAAGAAGCCCCCCCAGTCCCCGACGAGGATCTTTCACAGAGATGGGATCAAGGACCTAGGGATGGAGACCGTTGGCACCCTGATGGGGCTTGTCTGAGGCTCAGATTTGTCCTTCCGCCTGGAAGCTACGCCACAGTACTCATGCGGGAGTTCATGAGGTCTCCATTGGACCATTATTGATCTTATAGACGACCCATCTCAAGGGCCTCTATCTGAGATATCATAGAGTCTATCGAACGGATCTTATCTTCGAATCCATCGACGATTCCCTCGCCTTCTCCCAAAACAACATCTATTTCGATGAACATCATGCCAAAAGCCAGCGGCTTTATTGAAATGGATTGAACTTCTTCTAAAACGGATATCTTGGCTGCTATTCCATCATAATCGGGACGTTCGTCCTCGGGTTGATTTAACGTAATTTTGTACTTGACAACGACTTGTCCCATGGAAATCTCTCCAACATCAAGGTCCTTCAAATGAGCATTTCGGACATCTGTACTGGACGCCCTGATCCCTGCATCTCTCGCTTCGGCCGATTGGCTCGCCGCACACAGGGCAAGGAAAAGAAGTTGCCTTGGGCTCAACAAGTGGAATTCCGGAGGAAGTACAAATTGCTGCTCGACCACTCATTACAGAACACCTGATGCGCTTGCGAGATGCCGACCCCTTTTATGCTTGACCGAAGGATCTTCTACTAGTATCAATAACCATTATTGCCCACTATACGATCATATCAGTCATGAATGAGGATGAATTGGCACTAACGGGGGAACAGTTAGATCTTGGAAAATTCGTAACCGATGAAGGCGGTATCTGGAGCCTACGAGATGTAGAGAAGATACGCGGATGGAATAACATTGAATATGGTGCTGGTCTGTCTGGAAAGAATACTCCCTCAACTGGACTTTCCATGAACAGAGCATATATCCCTCCAGGCGGAATAGCAAAGGCGCATATCCACGTAGATTTCGATGTCATGATATTTCTCTTGAAGGGGAGTGTTAGGCACGAATATGGGCCTGGTTGTAAAAAGTCAGTAATACACAGTGAAGGGGATATGTTCTACATCGAACCCGGTCTGCCACACGAGGTTTTCAACTGCTCAGAGGACGACTGGGTGCATGCCATCGTAGCACGCTCGGACTCCTCCGAATGGCAGAACATAGAGCCTTACGACCGTGACTCTGAATGACTGGTAGAAGCATCTTCTGAGCTAGTGATATTGATTGACAGGCTGGGGAGTTTCCCCCCCCAGCCTGCTTACGTATGTCATGGGTGCTCTGACTAATCAGAGCATTTCGTCGATCTTGACGCCTACAAGGGCACCAACACCGACGAATAGGCCATCGAAGATCCAGTTGACGAGCGTGTCCACGATGCCATCGCCCATACTTGCGAGGGACGCTGCCATCTCGTTACCGCCGTCTAGCATCATTGCACCGCCAACGATCATCAGACCAAATGCACTTGCCCAAGCACTATCGCACCTGGTGTGAACCTGCCACCAAACTGCGCCTGCAGCTACCATGGCAAGTACACCCCAAAGGTTGTCTGCTATGTCTGGCAACCACATATCCGTTGCTTCCCATCCGGTCTCAATTCCACCGAACTCTGTTGCGAGCAGTATAGCTAGCAAAGCACCGATCATCTGTGCTACTAGGCGCATACCATTTGCCATCCAGTTACCCTCAACGTCGCTGAGGTCCCCAGTCATCATGTTGCACCAGGTTACCACAGGCAAAACATGCGCTCCGGCGAAGGCCATCCAAACAACAGCCAATGCGACTGCCCATTCTAGTCCACCTCCAAAGCCAATTGCCCACGATACCGCAAAGGCACCGCCGATTTCTGCTTTCATTGCATTCATATCCATTTCCATTTTATTCATCTCCTCGCATTACGAGTGGATGTCTTTCAAATTGAAGAGTATATAACTGGAGAGGGTATGAAATGCCCTAAAGGGGCTAAAAACCTAGTTTTCAAGTAAAGCGGGTGTGCCCAGGAACACCGAAAAAATTAGGCATCTAGATTGTCTTTTCAGGATAATTAACAGACTCATTTCCAGTCAACAAACTCAAAAGTAGTGCTTCGTTCGATTAGTAAGGTCTGGATGAGAATAGAGAGCGAAATAAAGCTAGCTTTTGACGATGTAATGATTAGGCCTAAGAGAAGCACGTTGGTTTCAAGATCGGATGTAACGCTGGAGAGGGAGTTCTCTTTCAGGCACACGAGTAGAACATGGGAAGGAGTGCCCGTGTCTGCAGCTAACATGGATACTACTGGGGTCTTCGATGTTGCCAAAGTTCTCCAAAGTCACAATATGATGACCTGTCTACAGAAATTCTACTCTGTAAAGGATCTTGAGAGAGCATGGGCGGACGGTGTGGATGCTAGATACGTCGCAGTGACTTGTGGATCCACTGAGGATTCATTCCAGCTCCTGAAGAGGAAATTAGCAACTAACAACGAATTATCGATGATATGCATAGACGTCGCCAATGGATATCGGGAAGTTTTTCTTGAGTTTGTGAAAAGAGTGAGGTCGGATTTTCCTGATAAGATAATTATCGCAGGGAACGTTGCCACGAATGAGATGACTGAGGCTCTAATTCTAGCCGGTGCAGATGTTGTGAAAGTTGGTATAGGGCCGGGATCGGTTTGCACGACCAGGAAAGTTGCTGGAGTGGGTTATCCGCAACTCTCGGCTATTTCCGAATGTGCAGATGCTGCACATGGACTCGGGGGGCATGTGATGGCCGATGGGGGGTGCAACTCTCCGGGCGACATTGCCAAGGCTTTCGCGGCGGGTGCCGACTTTGTTATGCTAGGAGGGATGTTCGCAGGTCATGACGAATCTGGTGGCGAGATAGTGGAATCTGAAGACGGCCGTCTCTTCAAGTCGTTTCACGGCATGTCTTCTTCAACTGCAATGGAGCATCACTATGGAGAGATTGCAGATCACAGAGCGCCTGAAGGCAAGGCTGTGAGGGTTCCATACAGAGGGTCGCTCTCAACCACAGTCCAATCGATACTAGGGGGCGTTAGATCGAGTTGTTCTTATGTGGGTGCCAGGAGAATCAAAGATTTGCCAAAATGCACCACATTCATCAGAGTAACTCAAACGACGAATGAGATATACAGGGGATTGGAAATCGACGGTTGACTAAACGTCAAGAATGATTCTGGCCCACAGCCCGGTAATTGAACCATCTTCAGACTCTCGGGTACCTATTTCTAACTCATGGTGCGTGACTGCTTTAATCTCGATTAGGGGTTCAGCTTCATCAACCTCAAATCTTACTGCCTTGGAAGATATTTGAGCGTCGCTGATGGATACATCAGTAATGCGCATCATTGATGACTCAGACTCGGATAACCAGTTTACTTCCTCGAGCCATGATACTAAATCACGATCGTCCCTGTCCGATCTAGAAATTGAAAATGAGATTTGCTCGCCTTCCTTCCAAGGTATCGGGGTCTCCGGGGCGAATCCGTATCTTATTGACAGAAGAGCCTGGGAAGATATTTTGAACAGTTCAGCGATATTTTCGCCCTCTGCGAGGAAGCCAACATCCGCAGTGGTCGGAAGAATGCTCCAAGAGGCCATGCCCCTCGGAGTATCTCATTCGGGAAGAACTAGTGGGTCAGTCGAACTGATTGCAAAGTTGACCTTGTCCGGGGAATGAGAGCGGATTGAGCGGATTTGTATTGTACTTATTCTCGCATTTATTCGTGTATCCGTCTGCATCGCTATCGATACTAGCATCAGAAGGATCATGGGGGTCGAGTCCGAAGAAATACTCCCAGCCACTCCACATCGAGTCGCCGTCTTGATCCTGATGATACACCTCGCTACCATCGAGCCACAAGTCCCCATCTGTATCATTCAGGATAGGGTGAGTTCCATTCTGGAACTCTTCGTAGTTAGTGTAATTCCCAAGATCGTCATAGAATACTGATCCGGAGGACGTACCAGGATCAATATGACATGCTGAATTCTGAGGATCATTCCAACCTGGGCAGTACTTATTCATCAAATGTAGCACATTCAATCCATCAGAATCGAGGTCTTCCGAACCATCGTCCACACCATCACCATCCGAATCTATCATCTTCGGATCAAGTGGCCCGCGCTCAGTTACTGATAACGTGATATTTCCATATGTCACTGCAAACTCGTTGTGCATAACTTCCCAGCCATCCGGTAGCAAGTCGCCGTCTGTATCGACGCGTACTGGATTTGTGTCCCATCTCGAAGGTATCTCCATGAGATTAGGTAGCGAATCGTTATCGGCATCGAACGAAGAGTCTGGAAGGCTACCAAAGCTTGGATCTAGTGCCCATCTGCCATTCTCTGGGATAGTGAATCCTGTCAAATTTAACTCTGAAAATGTGTAAGTCGGATTGAGTATGCCATCGCCATCAGGATCGCCGGAAGAAGAGAAACCCTGTAGGTAGTTGTCCCATATCCAGCCCCCTGGGGCTCGCCCACATTCAAGCATTGACTGGCATCCAGGGGGGAGCCAATTATCAGGTGCTATCCATAGGCTGTGACTAGTGGTATCATCCTCAACAGATGTAATTTGCATTTCCCAACCGTCTGGCTGTAAATCCCCATCCGTATCAGGGTCCAATGGATTTGTCGCGGTCTGCCATGGGCGGGGTATGTTGAGAACCTCATATCCATCCTTCAATTCATCATCGTCACTATCGACATCTGATGCATTTGTGACATACTGATCTTGTCCTGCTATAACCTCCTCTCTATCATCCAAACCATCGTTGTCTGTATCGATTCTTGAAGCATTGGTGAAATACACTGAACCGTTCCATTGGAATCCGTCCATTGCTTCTGTGAAGTCTTCGATACCATCGCTGTCGGTATCTCTGTCAGTTGCATTGGTATATGTGGTGTAGTAACCCATCGAATCGGATAGCCCGTCGGAGTCGGAGTCGAATACCCCTGGATCGCTTCTGACCTTGATATCGCGTGCTGTTCCATCGACAATTCGGATAGTCCATCCTATGACTTCTATGCCATCGATCAGGCCGTCTCCATCAGTATCTGGATTCATTGGATTTGTCGATCGACCATCGACTATGCCATCTTTATTCAGATCCCTCGCCTGGTATTCATCTAAATTTGTTAGTCGCTCATAACCCTCAACAATGGTCATGAGGGATTGACTACGACGCTCGACTTCATCGCCCACCTCGATGTGTATCCCATACACGTAGCCATCTTGATGTGCTTTGATTGGGACGTTGATATACGCGAGATCCTGAACTGTCCTAATCCAAATCAGGGTCTGATTCTTCTGGACGAAATCGCCCAGTTCGACAGAGACACTCTGCACAGTTGAAACACCGACAAGTTCGGAGTAGAAGACAGAACCGTCTCCATCGGCATCGAATCCGTCCATATCAGGGTCATACAGGGCGTTCATCCCATCTCTCGGGTTTATCCCATTGAGATGCTCCCAGCCGTCGGGCATCATGTCCCCATCAGTATCATTTGATGAAGGATTAGTGAAATTAGTAGGCCCCCATGTGTAAGCAACCTCGTACTCCTGAAGATTGTTTAGACTGTCTCCATCAGGATCGCCGTATGCATCAGTCGGCGAAAGAAGATCCAGAGTATCGTCATAACAGTACTCGAATCCATCCGGCATCCCATCTCCGTCTGTATCCCAATCGCCTGGTCCGTTGAACTTCCCGTCGCCATCCATATCTTGAGAGAACCAGTCTCTATCGCCGGATTCGCTCATCATGGATGTATAGGGGGCATCCTTTACTATTGAAGAGAAAGTGAATCTCCCACAGTGGACATCTAGATACTGTATCCCGTAAGCAACCTCTACCTTGTCAGGAATAAGATCCCCATCACTATCATCAGAAAGCGGGTTTGTAGAGTACAATTCTTCAATGTAATTGGGTAGCGTGTCCCCTCCTGATGGTTCGAGATCAAGAACTGCGTCGCAAGAATGCTCCCCGAATGGTCCAATTGCAAGATCTTGCCAGTCAGCAAGACCTATCTGCTGTTGGATTTCAGCTTGCTTGGTGGGTGTGAGGAGAGGACAATCCCAGTTTGGATTGAGGGGGTCGAGCAGGAAAAATGGCTCGGATCCGGCAGCTGTCACCTCTAGTGTGTAGAGAGACTCCCAGCGATCGTTTAGTCCGTCTCCATCTGTATCTTTTACACTTGGATTTGTTCCTATCTCTGCTTCTTCTATGTTGGTTAGGCCGTCCCGATCAGGATCTCCATTGGGACCATTGTCTGGATCGGGGAACGTCTCATTCTGATCGCCTCCATCTGAACCTGCATCTGGATTACTGAAATCTATGTCCGTAATCTGAGCCTCGCCACTATCCAAGGGGTCTAGCCCATTGTCGATCTCCCATCCATCGGATAGGCCATCCCCATCAGTATCAGCGAGTTGCCAGTTCGTACCGTACAATGTTTGCTCCATTCTATCGGGTATACCGTCATAGTCGAAATCTTGACCAGAGATTTGAGTCTCGGATTCATCGAGGAAAATATCGTCTGCAGCCGGCTCGTAATATCCGATACTCTGACTTGTACTGAGCATCGCGTCGACTACGGTATACAGGCCTGCTAAACACAGCGTTGCAACGATTGCAGCGATTGCATACTGGTTATGATTGAGTTTCATTGCGGCTCGCCCCCCGACAAGGCTACCTGCATTCCGCTGTGCCCCGGATATAACCGTTAGGCGTAGAGGAGCGTGGGGTTTTCATCCATTCAAATCAAAAAGAAGCTCAAATCCTGAGTCAGATCTAGATTCTTTTGGAGTGATTTTCTTAGCCGTTGCTCGTTGTAAACAGGCAGCTAGGATGCCTCTTGGTATGCAGTACTGTGCATCTGATCTGAGTCTTATTCTGAGTGTATTTTCCAGAATAGAAGCAGAGTCTAGAATTCCAAGCCCCCATTTTGAAATTTGATTTTTTCCCACTTCCATCCATGACCCCTCATCTTCGATCATTATCATCTCGCCTGAATCAATGAATGCCTCTGCTACTGAGTTACCCAAGTGTTCTGACCATTCTTTTGATGACTCTTCACCACCTATAGGGAGCAAATGTGATGAGGAACTTTCCCAGAAGGTGAATAGCCTCAATGGAACTATGGACAAAGGAGCGTTAAATAGCGTCAATCCTCCCTCATCATCTATCTCGATTCCGTCTATCTCAAGCATATTGTCGAGCATTCTTTCGTTGGATGGATTTCTTCGATTAAGAAGGTGTGAATGGAGTTCGGACTGTTCCAACATCTCCACGCTGAGAAATGCGGCTCCTTCGTTCTGGGATTCTACCCCAACCCTGATATTGTTCCGTAAAGCGTGTTCAAGTGCTGCGGAAAATGAGCCTGCGGCGAGCGACGCGAGAGACGTGGATTCAACCACATATCGAGTAACTTCGCTATCCGTTATCATCGAGGCGTGCAAGTGGCCATCGCCTTTCCAGAGTCGATCGAATTCTCTCCACGAGGATGGATCGTTGCCTTTCCAAGTAATGTTTGACTCGCTGAGCATCATCGCCCAGTCATCTCTTGCCGCGTAACGCAGTGTTCGCAACACGTCTGGTCCGAGCCTCTCGGACATCCCATTAGCGATTGATGTCATGGTGTCAGACTTTACTAGCCAGATAGGGGAATTTGACCTGAATGTGTCAATTATTGATCCTGATTCTGTAGTCCTCAAACGTTCCATGGGGTTCGGAACATTCGTGCCTAACAATCTTCGAAGAAAGTTCATGGGCGGGCCCTCATGAACCGGTCGATTCTGTCGAATGCGTCATTTAGCACATCTTCAGGAGGGAGAGCTACAAGTCTGAAATGTCCGGAACCATGGACTGGAGAAAATCCTGAACCATGGACCAGTAGCACGTGTTCCTCGTGTAGAAGGTTCAATACAAACTCCTTATCAGATGGAAATTTTTCTTGGTCGGTTATCCTCGGGAATAGATAAAATGCGCCACCGGGCCGATTACATGACAGGCCTTCAATCGATTCAATTCTGTCCATGCATAGGTCTACTCTACTTCTGATAGATTCTAGCCTCTCATCCAACCATCCCCTGTCTCCTCGAAGAGCTGCGAGATATCCATGTTGAGCGGGAGTAGAAGCGCAAAGTCGGCTCCTGAGCAACCTCTCTACTCCATCTCGTGCTTCATCGAGGACATGTGTTGGATCGTGAAATGCCATGTAGCCGATTCTCCATCCGGGTGCGAAATGAACTTTTGATACGCCGTTCAATGTGATGACTGGAACGTCATCAGAAAGTGAAGCGACAGATTTCTGCGATCCTGAAAAATCCAATCCGTCGTATATCTCATCAGCGATGACTGTACAGCCGGGCCACTCTCTAGCGATATCAAGAATCTCGAGTATTTCGGAAGCAGTGGCCACATTCCCTGTTGGATTGTTGGGATTAATCAAAACGATAAATCGAACATTCTCATGCATCTTAGATCGTATATCTTCTACGTCGATTGCCCAACCGTTTTCTGGGTCAAGCGCATATTCGACAGTCTCAGCACCGTACATTTGGGGGTATGCAAGATATGGAGGGTAATGGGGCCCTGGGGCGAGAATAGAATCGCCCCTGTTAAGAAAAGCTGCGAAAAGGATCTGCAGTGCTTCCGTCACACCATGGGTGACGTAGACATCGTGAGTCTGGCATGCCCATCCTTTTGATCTCTCATCGGCTGCTATCGCTTCCCTCAGAGCAGGAATCCCGTATGATGGGCCATAGCCGTTGTCTTGTCGATCAAGGGCCTGTTTGAACGCTTCAATCATGTGCCTGGGAGTGGGCAGACCGGGGTACGCCAAAGGATCGCCTATGTTCATCTTGATGATTTCATGGCCCATTTTCTCG
>DAVB01000066.1 GCA_002505455.1 Euryarchaeota archaeon UBA52
CTTGAAAGTGGGATCTACCTCTACTTTCGAGTACTTGATTCCTCTCGACCCTAGAAGTGCCTTCACCTTGAAGCAAAAGGGGCAGGTTTCGAAGCAGTACATTGTCGGTAGGCCGTTAACGGTTCTTTCCGGTACGCGTTTATTCTGTACTCCCGAAGTTGGCTCTTCATCTGAATCATTCACTGCCATGATATTACGCTCCAAAGGACCCTTCTGAATCCATCGGATCGATGAAACATGCTTGCGATCTTTACAGACACCATTGCATGCCATCCGAGGTATTTTTCGGATGCTTTCCCTGGGGCCTGTTATGGCAGATGGTTTCCACGTGGTCACGGGGGCATTCGGCTATTCGGGAAGATGGATTGCCAAAATGCTTCTAGATCGAGGAATACGAGTCAAAACTCTAACCAATGCTATCGGGAGGGATGATCCATTTGATGGGCGTGTCGAAGTGATGCCTATTGATTTTGAAAATATGGGCTCTCTCGTAGAATCTCTGCGTGGTGCAGAGGTTTTGTACAATACCTACTGGGTCAGGTACAACAAAAAATCAGAGGGTTACGGTCATTCTTTGGCTGCAAGAAACTGCTCGATATTATTCGATGCGGCATTGGAAGCGGGGGTGGGCAGAGTAGTACATTTCAGCGTCTCTCGTCCCGAAGATGCCCCGGGGTGGACATACTTCCAGGGTAAAGTGGAGGCGGAGCGTGCATTGAGAGAGTCGGGGAACTCCTATGCGATCATTAGACCTACTCTTCTTTTCGGGGGGAGGAGAAACGTACTGGTCAATAATATGGCGTGGCTAATCAGAAGTTTTCCCGTCTTCGGGTTATTCGGGCTGGGGAACTACCCCATACAACCAGTTCACGTCGAAGACGTTGCTCGAGTGGCGATAGAGGCTGGTATGAACGATGAAGACATGACAATGGATGTTGCAGGTCCTGAGATGTACGCCTACAAGGAATTCGTCAGAGTTATGGCGAGAGGGATGGGGGTCAGTAGGCTAATCGTCCCAATTCCCCCTGTAATTGGCTGGTTGGCTGGAAGGGCATTCGGAATTTTCCTGAGAGATGATGTCATTACTATGGCTGAGATAAGAGGCCTGATGCAGGGCCTAATGGCTTCTGAAGAGGAGCCCATTGGGGAGTTGCTGTTCAGCGAGTGGATTTCAGAAAATGGCGCTAGTTTAGGCCTCGAGTATCAGAATGACCTTCGTGAGAGAAGATATTCTCTACCAAATTGAAGGCAGCGTCAGGAGAATGAATCGAACGATATAACCCCAAGCAGAGCTAGAAGCATAAGCATCGTAAACGGCACTATCTGTATGTAGTTGAGTATCAACCCGGCTACTGCCTGGCCATTACCTACTCCGGACGTTTTAGAATTCGAGAGCCCTGCATGCGAGAAAGCGACTCCGGCAAGGGCCATCGGCATGGAGAGGAAGCAACAAAAGAAGAAGAAGGCCGGAGCGATGACTGTGAATATAAGGGAGACTATCCCCAATACCATTCCCGCTGCAGCTGCGCTATTAGATGGGAGTCGCTGATAAGAAACCACTACATTTCCCTGTATTAGGCCAGGGGGAATTCCCTTCGGCAAGGGCACGGGCACCGGATCAGGTGCGGGAGATGGTGTCACAGGAGCTGGCGGCGGCGCAGGGGGAGGCGGCGGCGCAGGGGGAGGCGGCGGCGCAGGAGAGGGTGGTCTCTCTGAAACCATGTTAATACAACCTATGAGAAGGATATTTGCCTATATATTTTCAATCAAAAATTAGTTGGTATCCTATCGCGAATACAGCGACATCGCAGATAGCATGAGAAATCCAACAGACCCATATCGACCTGTGACGCATATACAGCCATGACCAAATCGCAGCTGCTGAGATCAAGCCGAAACATGCTATTCCAGTCTGCCACCATTCGAACCCGAACAAATGGAGTGCAAGAGCGTGATGGAGTGTGAACATCAGGGCGGATACGACGATCCCTCCTAGTTCACTTCCTGTAAGCTCGACTCCCTTTACAGTGATGAACCAACGGAAAACATACTCTTCAAGCAGGCTATTGAGGAATATCCAGTAGAACATTCCCGCCATGTAGACTTCAATACCGGTCAGACCAGTATTTTGCAGCTGCTCGACCATGGGCTCGGTGTCTATGGAATCTCCAAGAGTTATCCACACTAGCAATATTACTGCGCTCATGGCCAAGCCTGTGGCGACTCCCTCGAATATTCCGTTTTTATCTGAAAGCGACCATGAGAGAGGATTGCCCTCTAAACACAAGAACCAGTATGTTGGAACGAATAAAATCCATGCCTTGCACAGGATGAAGAATATCTGGGAGCTCGACTCTCCGTCAATCACAAGGAGGGTCATCAGTATCGAAAGAGTGGGGGTAAAGCCGACCAGCGATATTCCTATCAATGCCCTTCTCGATGATTCCACACATAGATTTCTGAACACATCAGAGATATCATTTGTGGCTGCGATGACAGCTTCATAGACGTACGGGCCTAGTAGCGCCGCATGCCTGGCATTTCAACAAATAAGTACGATCTTCTTTGATAAATCTCGTATCTGGTGCTTTGCACTGTCCGCAAAGAATGAATGTCTTGACATAGGCCACTATCTTCTCCTTGATTCTCTTCGGCGGCACTCTTCCTTTGAGCAATATTCGAGTGGATTCTTGAGTGCCGGAAGTACCCAACTCATTGATCAAGAATTGATAGACGTGGTTGGCATCGCGATCCATTGAATCGACTATAGAAGAGAAGTTCCGAAGTATAGTCTGATTTCCTTCCAAAAGAATTTCTGGCTCGGGCATCGTCCAACGAGCACGTTCGCTGATATCCTTCGGAATACGATCCCTGGCCCTGTCCAACAGAGACTCATAATCGAACTCACCCATGTAGTATCTGAACCACCCGTCCCTTTTCACCTCACCGGAGAGGATATGGACACATGGCCCCAGCCCATGGCATGGACCCCCCCATCGAGGTGAAGGTGGTACGCACACATCCCGATGCTGCATTGCCCGTGAGGGGTTCGGAATACGCTGCTGGTTGGGACATAAGGGCTGTTGAACAGACCGTCGTGGAATTCAGAAGTTCAACTATGGTCCCTACTGGGTTGAAAGTTGCCATTCCAGCGGGATACGAGGGGCAGATACGTGCAAGGTCATCTCTTGGTCGGAAGGGACTCATACTCCCACACAGCATAGGGACGATTGATGCCGATTATCGGGGAGAGTTATTCGTGCTCATGACTTGGATTGGAGAAGGGAGTTCGTACACGATAGAGAAAGGAGAGCGGATTGCGCAGATGGTGATAGCGCCTATCCCGCCAAGCAAGTTTACCGAGGTAAATCTAGAGTCTTTAGGCGATACTGAACGAGGAGAAGGCGGTTTCGGCTCAACAGGACGTTTCTAAGTCCAAAACGGAAAATATATCCGAAGCATTCTTGATGCTCGGTGTGCGCTTAAGGTCATGCCCCCTCAGTCTATCGATGAGCTCCGCTCGACAGTTACCGCGATGAAGGCAAAGGGGCTAAACTCCCAACAGATCGCTGATGAGCTCTCTTTGTCCCAAACAACGATCCAATGGTTGTCATCCACTCAGCAGCCAGTTGAAGATCATCCCGCAGATATCAGAGTCGGTTGGAGATCCATCGCCGTCAAAGGGGAGAGGATCGAAGCGGTTTCGGAGATTTTTGCAGACATAATGTTGGAAGAAATAGAGGACGAGATTGACTCAATAGTCGGCATTTCCATCAATGGTATACCATTTGCCACATGCATAGCTTCTGGGATGGATCTTGAGCTTAGCGTGGCCCGTAGTATCAGCGAAGAGGAAGGCGGACACCTGTCGGAAGTTTTTGCGGGCGTGGAAGGTAAAAGAGTCGTTGTTATAGACGATGTTGTTTCATCAGGTCTGACCATGCGTAAAACCATTGAACACCTCACCAATGCCGGGGCTGAGGTTGTACTCTGTCTTGTGTTGGTAAACAAGACATGGATGGATGAAATCGATGGTGTGCCCCTGAGAGCACTTGTTCGCGCCGCTAGAATCTGAGGAAGGCATACATGCACTGGGCGGATCATGCTGCAAGAGTTCTCGCGAAGAGAGATGGGCCACAGACAGTGGCATCGGGGATAACTCCCTCCGGAAGTTTTCACATAGGCCATCTGAGAGAGATTCTTTCAGCGGAAATGATACATCGAAGCTGCCTAGACATGGGTATCGAATCGAGATACATATTCATTGTAGACAGCATGGATCCCCTGAGAAGAGTGTATTCATTTCTCGATGGTTCTTATGAGAAGTACATCGGCCACCCTCTTGCATTCATACCAGCCCCGGGGGCAGACGGGAAGCCGGATTCATCGCTAGGAAGCTATGCTGACCACTTTCTGGACCCCTTCCTAAGGTCTCTAGAAGCTATAGGCGTGGTCCCGGAAGTGGTTCTAAATCACGAAGTATACGCATCTGGGGCCTTAGAAAGCAGGATACATTCTGTCATCGAGAAGCGTGATGAGATTAGAGATATCATAGAAACCATATCAGGCAGGGATCTTGATGAATATTGGTTCCCGTACAACCCTCTTGGATCAGATGGTAGTATCGATGGAGTGAGAGTAACGGGGTATGATCGGCCGTATGTCCTTTGGAAGGATAGGCATGGCGCGGAGGGGAAGTCAGACATAAGAAAGGCAGACGGTAAAATGCCGTGGAGGGTTGATTGGGCTGCTCGATGGGGCCTCCACGGCATAACATGTGAGCCGGCCGGCAAGGACCACGGTTCATCAGGAGGCTCTTATGACACAGGGATACCAATTTCGCGTCTCCTCGGCCATGAGCCTCCTGGGAAGATGGTCTATGAATGGATACAAATCAAAGGCATGGGGCCTATGTCCAGTTCCAGTGGCAATACTATTGGCCCCCTAGAAACTCTGGAAATCGTCCCCCCCGAAATTGTAAGGTATATGATTGCCAGAACCAAGATGTCCAAGCATATCGACTTCAATACCGGGAATATGCTGTTCGAAACCGCAGACGAGTATGAAAGGCTGGTGAAGTCACCTCCCGTTGTTAGGGATGATGGGCCTCGCCGCAAGCAAGTGGCAGCGGCTACGGCACGCGGTGCACTGAGGCTAAGTCAACTTTCAAGGGGTGCGCCCATTGAAGCAGGACAGGTCCCATTCAGACATCTTTCACTTCTGGCGCAGATCAGATCTGAAGACGAGTTAGTATGGGAATCATTGCGAAAATCTGGACATCTTTCAGGATCGCCTTCTGAAGCCTTGAAGTTGCGTCTATCGAAAATGCGGGCCTGGATTAATGGGGATCACTTTCCAGAAGAGAGTCGCATAGAAATATCGAAAGTCGCAGATCGTGAAATGGTTGATTCTCTTGATGGTGATCAAATTGCTTTCATAAGGCATCTCGGAGATCGACTCAAAGAGTGTGAATGGAATGATTCAGACATAGGAACCCTGATTGTTGATTCCATGAACCTATGCAACATAGAGGCGAGGAGTGGATATTTGGCCATATATTCGATACTAATAGGGAGAAGCAACGGACCGAAAGCCTCCACATTGATGGCAGAATGTGATCGTTATGAGTTGTCAGAGTTATTTTCCTTGGCCTAGACAGTCCCAATTGTCAGACTCCTCGGCTCAGGCACGCCCTTGATCAATTCGGATATCGCCTTGACTTCCATCTTTGCACCTGAAAGCGTTGTTACAAAGGGGATATTTAGCTCGACGGCGAGCCTTCTCATCATATTTCCATCGAGTATCGCGCCCCCAGAACCGGTAGGGGTGTTGATGATCAGTTGGATTTTGCCTTGGCGCATCAAGTCCAGTGCGTCGGGAGAACCATGCTCGGCTATCCTATAGGCGGTATTAGTGGGTAGGCCCCCGGACTCCCGGAGTACTGAGGCAGTCCCGTGCGTCGCATGTAAGACGAAGCCCATTGAATGCAAATCGCTAGCAAGGGGTATGATCGAATGTTTGTCTGCGTCCTTCACCGTGATATACACGCCCCCGTGAGTTGGGACTGGTATTTCTGTGGCCATCCTTGCTTTCAGATAGGCAGCGGCAGGAGATTTGTGAGATCCCATCACCTCTCCGGTGGATTTCATCTCGGGCCCGGGAGCCGGGTCCAGTCCTCTCAGCTTTATGAATGGAAAAACCGGCGCCTTGACCGCTACTGCGTCAATCTGTCTTTCAGGTATGTCCAAGTCCTTTAGGAGATCGCCCATGGTGATTCTTGCAGCTATCCTTGCAAGCGGTATGCCTGTTGACTTCGCAACGAAGGGGAATGTCCTAGAGCCTCTCGGATTGACTTCGAGCACAAATAGCGTATCGCCCTTTATGGCAAACTGTATGTTATAGCAGCCGATCACGCCGAGTTCCAGGCCTATTCGTTTAGTCCACTCTTCGACTTCCTCGAGGATGGTGTCCGATACGTTCTGAGGAGGGATGAAGCACGTTGAATCGCCGGAATGTATCCCTGCCTCCTCCAGATGCTCCATCACCGCGCCTATCAGCACCTCGTGGCCATCGCACACAGCATCTACATCCAGCTCTATTGCATTACCAAGATATTCGTCAATGAGCAGGGGTTTCTCAGGCGCAACATAAGCCTCGGACATGTATGCATCTAGCTGCTTTGAGTCCGCGAGCACCTCCATCCCTCTACCTCCCAGCACATAGGAGGGCCTGATCAAAACAGGGAATCCGATCTCAGCAGCACCATTCCTGACTGAGAGGGGGTCTTTTGCCGTGGTACCTCTCGGCATCCTCAATCCATTCCTAGCAGCAAACTCCTCGAAACGTTGTCTGTCGCTCGCTTCATCAACTGCGTCGGGAGACGTTCCGGCCATCTTCAAATCTACCCCCATGGAATGCAGATGGTCAAGCTGACCCTGAATCGGCAATGCAAGATTGATTGCTGTTTGCCCTCCGAATTGCAAAATTATGCCATCTGCCCTTTCCCTCAAGAGTATCTCGATAACGGCTTCAAGAGTTAGGGGGTCAAAATAAAGACGGTCGCTTGTGTCGAAGTCAGTTGATACTGTTTCAGGATTATTATTGATTATAATCGCCTCATGCCCCATATCCCGTATCGCACCAACCGCATGGACGCAGCCATAATCGAATTCAATTCCTTGTCCTATCCTAATCGGTCCCGATCCTATCACGACCATTCTCCTGACTTCTTCCGAGACTTCTGCTTGAACCTTGTCTATTCCTCCGGGAATATTGCCGCCCTCATATGTCGAATAGTAGTAGGGAGTCACCGCAGCAAACTCAGCAGCGCATGAGTCGACCATCCTGTATACTGGGTGTATTCCCAACGCGTGCCTGTGCCTCGTCATCTCAGAGATGGCAGAAATATCCAGATGTGGCTTGAAACCATTCATCGCATCGACGATATGTGCATCTGAGAAGCCGTATCCTTTCCATCGTCTAATTGAATATTCTTCGACGTTTTCTATGTCTGAAGAGGCTCCGGCCTCCACAATCTCTGCTTCAATTGAGGCCATCATCGAGAATCTGTGCAAGAACCACCTGGTTATCCCTCCAGAAATTTCTCTGACCCTCTCTATGTCCCACCCTCTCCTGAAGGATTCAAAGAGAGCAGCCATCCTGCGATCAGACGGCGTGGATAGCCATGACTCTAGAGTCGCGTCATCAAGTGGAGTTGTGGCTCGCTCATCCATTGTCTCCCCCCCTAAGGCATCTGCCATTGTAAGTGGACGTGGGTGAGGTGATCCATATTCTAGGCTGGACCATGCTTTCAGAAATGCTTCTTCGAAACCTCTCCCTATCGCCATTACCTCTCCCGTGGACTTCATCGATGTCCCGATAGTCCTGTCTGCAGTCCTGAATTTGTCAAATGGCCATCTAGGTATTTTTACGACGCAGTAGTCCAATGTCGGCTCAAATGCAGCCGTAGTTCCCTCCCCTGTGATGGGATTGGGTAACTCATCAAGCGTGTAACCCACAGCGATTAGAGCCGCCATCCTAGCAATCGGATAACCCGTCGCCTTAGATGCCAATGCAGATGATCTGGAGACTCTCGGATTGACCTCTATAACTCGATATTCGCCTGTTGATTGTTCGACAGCAAACTGAACATTGCAGCCGCCCTTTATGTTCAATCTCCTGATTAGTTTGAGTGCTGCATCCCTAAGATTCTGGTGATCTCGGTCTGACAGGGTCTGTTGAGGCGCTACTACAACAGATTCCCCTGTGTGGACGCCCATTGGGTCCAGATTTTCCATCGTACAGACGATTATTGCATTATCTGACGTGTCTCGCATAACCTCGTATTCATGCTCCTGCCACCCCAAGATACTTTCCTCGATGAGAACCTGCCCTATGGAAGAATGGAGAATGCCCTGTCTCGCTATCTCTACAAGTTCCCCCGTGTTGAACGCGGTGCCGCCTCCAAGGCCTCCCAGCGTAAACGCCGGGCGTATTAGCAGGGGATACGCTCCGAGGTCTTCTGCTGCGGCTAGAACCTCGTCTATCGAGCTGCAAGCTATCGCGCGGCACACGGGGAGGTCTATTTCTTCGCAGACTTTCTTGAATCGATCTCTATCCTCTGCGTCATCTATTGCTTGAAGATCGCATCCGATCAATTCCACGCCAAGTTTCGCCAGTGTCCCATCATGGGCTAAAGCTGTGGCTATGTTGAGTGCTGTCTGACCCCCCATTCCAGCCAGGAGTGCGTCCGGCGATTCAATTTCCAGTATTCTTGCGACGACTTCAGGCAATAACGGCTCGATGTATATCTTATCGGCCATCTCAGGGTCATTCTGTATTGTAGCCGGATTAGAATTGATGAGTATGACCTCGTAACCATCATTGCGAAGCGCCCGGCAGGCTTGTGAGCCTGAAAAGTCAAACTCTGCGGCTTGACCTATTCTGATTGGCCCCGATCCAAGGATCACGATCCTCTTCAGATCATCTCTTCGGGGCATCAGGCTCTACTCCTGACTTCCAGAGCGGATTTCAGATGGCCATCCACGATATCAGAAAATCGATCAAAGAGCAGCGAAGCGTCATGAGGCCCGGGACACGCTTCCGGATGGAATTGAATTGTGAAGCATGGTCTGTCTATGAGATCGAGTCCTTCGACGGTGCCGTCGTTTGCATTTACGTAGCGTACCTCAAATTTACTCTCCAAGATATTCTCATTGGAGTCGGAGTGGGCTCCGGAAGGATGCGGTGCTAGCATTCCCTTGGCGGGGTCCTCAACCGCAAAACCATGATTCTGGCTGGTGATGTGCACTTTGTTGGAGTGCAAATCAATCACCGGTTGATTTGCGCCCCTGTGTCCATATCTGAGCTTGTAAGTTCTGAGGCCCGCTGCCAAACCCATTAGCTGATGACCGAGGCATATCCCCATGACCGGGAGTCCTGCTCTGACAGCCTCTGCCAATGTGTTTCTAGCATCACTGGCAGCACCTGGATGAGCAGGATCTCCGGGTCCATTTGAGGCGAACAATGCTACTGGTTTCCAATTAGACACGATGTCCTCGAATGGCAAGCTTGCTGGGCACCACACAACCTCGAACCTGCTACATAGTTCTCGGAGAATGTTGTACTTGATTCCGCAGTCGAGCACGGCAAGTCTAGGGAGAAGATTGCCTTCTTCGTCAATTGCTCCAGGATTGAGAAGAGCGGCTTGATTCAAGGTTACTTCCCCGACCAGATCTTCTTGATCAGGGGGCTGCATGCTTTCGAGTCTCTTCTTCAAATCGTCTTCGCGATCGATAGGCCCGAATATTGCCAGGAGTGTCCCATGTTCTCGCACCCGACGTGTCAACGCTCGAGTATCAATATCGCATATACCCGGGACATTGTGGGATCTGAGGAAATCATGTACGCTGCCAACTGAATCTCTGTGATCCGGGTTGATCATGAGTTCCTTGCACACTATCCCGCGAGGGTGTATGCCGGAAGATTCGCTTATTCCCGGGTGTATACCATAGTTGCCGAGCAATGGCCAGGTGAATGTTAGAATCTGACCGGCGAAGGATGGGTCGGTCATACTCTCCTGGTATCCGCACATGCCGGTGGTGAAGACAAGCTCACCCTCGCCTGCGGAGCAGGATCCGAAGAGTCGCCCTTCGACCCTGGTGCCATCTGCTAAAAGCAACACTCCAGGGGGTCCTGTAAACGGCTCTATTGACGTATTTTTGAGAAGTTCGTCTGCAGCATCGGGAAATGATGGAGCGTCCGAAACGCCCTTTTGATTGAGGCCGGGACTGAATCCACCAGGGTGAGGGGGCCTCGACATCGAGTATGATGCCTGAATGCGATTCTTATACATTCATGAATCAGAGGTACTTTTTTTCTCGACAACATTCTTCCCCTCTCTCGATGGTATGACTCTTATTGAGCCGCCTTCGAATCGGCTCTGTATGGCAACAGAACTGTGCCACTGCGAGAGTGCGACCGCCAGAGCTGCGACTTCTGAGTGAGGTTGATTCCCGACGGCTACATTGTGATTTGAGATAGCAAATAGCTCCCCGGGCACTTTCGCGCCGCCGACGACCAATGCCACCGGGCGATCTCGTCGGATCTTCGGAAGCGTCTTCGAAGCTTCTTCCCCGTACATAGTGAGATGTACGATAATTCCAGGGGGTCTTTCTTTTGTTCCTTTTTTGAAAGATTTCAGATATGCCATCGGTCTCGATTCGTATCTTGCTGAAAAGGAGCCGCCGAAACGTTCCGAAACATTATTCCAAGTTTCAATGATGCTTGGATCTTCATCCCCGCATAGGACAATTCCATCAGCCCCAAGCGCCCTAGCAGTGAGGCCGAGATGAGATGTAATTCTCTTGTCCCTATCTCTACGGTGTCCCAGTCTGACAACCTCTAGCCACGGCAAATGCTGTTCGACCACGAGTCACGGGAAGGGTGATGACACATCATCATCACCCTCGTCGGAATCATCCACCATCTCGAAGACGTCGAATGGGAGATAGTGGTGCTGTCCAAGGACCCATGAAAGCAGTATCGCGCTTATTCCGCTCGTGGTAGCTGCGTAAGTAAGGGCAGACAGC
The DNA here is from genome assembly GCA_002505455.1 of Euryarchaeota archaeon UBA52. Taxonomy (GTDB): domain Archaea; phylum Thermoplasmatota; class Poseidoniia; order Poseidoniales; family Thalassarchaeaceae; genus MGIIb-N1. The sequence continues at coordinate 11,091 of DAVB01000066.1, forward strand.
ACGGCTAAGCGACCTGTAGCCGATAGTGCGACTCTTGCCTCGCCTATCGACCCTGTTAGGAACAGTCCTAGCGGCTCTATTACAAGATAAGCCACCAGCAGAGCAGTGGCGCCTCCGATGAGGAGAAGTGCCGGGTTGCCCCTGTAACTTCCTAATGCGAAAACAAATGAGGATATCAGAACCAGAATCGGCACCATAATGCTGATCGAATGAAATTGCATACCAATCAGAGATGAAGGGATGTCCGAGTCGCCGAGTTGGGCCCCGCCTTTAGCAACGGTGATCCACCACATTAGTCCCACCGCCATAGCGTAAGCTCCGGACTGCAATCCGGCGTTGGTCATGAGTGTGCGCATGTGGTGTGGATCGCTTGGTCTATGCCTCACGACAATGGATTGCATGAGCTCCATAGTCTCCGGCGAGAGGGGTTCTTCTGCAGGGTTATCGGCACTGCGCTCCTCCATCATTGACCTTCATCGTCTTCCATCACATCATAAAGCCAACGTTGTTTCCAGCACGCGTGAGGGTGGACTTGGAGGGTGGAGCGTTCGCCGAGGGGGGTCGTTTCCCGGCACTTATGGGCGTTGTGAATGTGACTCCTGACTCATTTCATCCGGACTCTAGATCTCATGATTCAGCTCATGCTGTGTCTCGAGGAATTTCGATGATGGATGAGGGTGCCTCGATAATTGATATCGGGGGTGAGTCGACTAGGCCAGGCGCCACACCGGTAAGTGAGGAAGACGAGCTTAGCAGGATCATGCCTGTGATTGAGGGCATCTTACATGAGAGGCCTGATGCATTCATATCAGTAGATACCAGCAAACCGGGCGTTGCTGATGAAGCTTTGAGGAAGGGCTGCAGCATGATCAACGACGTAACCGGCGGTGAAAATGAAAAGATGGTGGATTTAATTGCTGATACGGGGGCTCAAATTTGTGTCATGCACATGAAGGGTGAGCCGCGGACCATGCAAGTAGACCCTGGATACGAAAATGTGGTTTCAGAGGTTGGCGAGTATCTGGACGATAGGGTGAATGCCCTGATTGAGGCAGGCATTCCTCCAGAGAATATACTCGTGGATCCGGGGATTGGCTTCGGTAAACGTCTCGAGGACAATATTGCATTGCTGAGGGCGGGACGGGAAATAGTGCCGGCTGAAGGCGTCAGACTACTTTGGGGTGTCAGCCGTAAGAGGATGTTTCTGGACCTACTGGGGCGAAAGGATAGCAATGACAGGCTTTTCGGGACTCTTGGTGTTGCAGCTTCTGCAGCATACTCGGGCGTGGATGTCCTAAGGGTTCACGACGTATTGGAGCACGCTGATCTCCTCAAAGCGATGGCTTCAACGATTAAGGGGGACGGCGAATGAGTGACACGGTCATCGACCTAGGAAACAGGGTTAGGGTCGTGGGTACGGCGCATGTCAGTAAGACTTCGATAGATTTGGTGCAGGAGCAAATTTCAAAATTCGGACCGGACATTGTTGCTGTTGAATTATGCGAATCACGACTGAAATCGCTGGAGAACCCCTCCGCATTGGACGATGAGGATCTACTCTCCATCATAAAAGACGGTCGTTCTGGCATGATCTTGCTTCAGTCTGCCCTTGCTAGTCAGCAGAGGCGAATGGGAATTGAACATGGAGAGAAGCCTGGGGCGGAGCTTCTCCGGGCCGTTGATCTTGCAAACGAGATGGGGTTACCTGTTGAGTTGATTGATCGAGACATAGTTACCACCCTTAGAAGAGCTTGGAAGAAGATGGGGTTTGTAGAGAAGTTTCGCGTTCTCAACGCCCTCCTCTGGAACGATGACGGAGAAGAAGGGGAAGACATAGAAGCAATACTCGAAGATTCGGATATGCTCAGTAAAGTCCTGGAAGAGGCTCGAGATGTTGCACCTAAGGCAGGCGTTGTTCTGATTGATGAGAGGGATCGGTACATGGCCAGCAGGATACGACAGGCATCGGAACAAGGAAGAGTGCTGGCAGTTGTGGGCGCTGGTCACTTGAGTGGTATCAAAACCGCATGGGAAGCACCGCCTCATGGAGACCCTGTAGAGATTATCTCAAACCTTGATGTGATTCCAACTCCATCAAGATGGCCAAAGATTCTGATGGGTGCTATACCGGCCATTCTGGTTGGAATTATTGGGTGGATGTGGCTTCAGGGAGACTTGGAGGGCATAGGGAATACTCTCGGATACTGGATGATTGCAAATGCTGCCCTTGCCGGGCTAGGGGTAGCCATTGCAGGGGGGCATCCTCTTTCGATACTGGTGGGCGCTATTGCGTCGCCTTTCACATCGCTGAATCCTGCGCTTGCAGCGGGATGGTTTGCAGGGTACACTCAATATAAGATGCAAAAACCCACGGGTCTAGACGCCTCAGAGTTTCTTGTGATCGAGGATGTAGCCGGGCTCTGGAAAAATAGAGTTGGTCGGATTTTACTTGTAACAGCTCTTGGAAATCTGGGGTCCTCGCTAGGAGCATGGCTTGCTGGAGCCGCGATTATAGGCACGATACTAGGTTAATTCGCAATAGCCTGCTCATCCATTCCCCATTTGAATCGTGCCCATCCTCTTTCATGGATGTAGTAAAGTACTATTTTTGTGACTAGTTCCAATCCTGCTACTGTAGCGGCCAGACCTGTGGCCTGTCCGGTAGTTATTCCGAGATCTGCTCCCATGAAGGTTGCTGAAAAATACGTTAAGAGGAATGTATCCGTAGTTGCGACTACTCTCCACGTTAGAGTCTTAGCAAGACTTCGCATTGGTGTGGCTTGGCTCATGGCCTTCGGGGGTGGCGAGGAAATATGTTGATTGCGGCTATATTGACTCGATTACCACTGCAATACCTTGGCCTCCGCCTATGCACGCAGTAGCGACTCCGAAACCGCCGCCGGATCTGCGTAGTTCATGCCCTAGGGTAAGTAGCAGCCTAGTCCCCGTGGCTGCGAGAGGATGGCCAAGTCCCACGGCACCGCCGTTTACATTGACTATTCGTTCATCAATGCCTAGATCTTTCATACATGCGACAGCTTGCCCGGCGAATGCTTCGTTTATTTCCCACCTGCTCACATCGTCAACTGAAAGGCCGGCTCTTTCCAGTGCCATTCTACTTGATGGGACGGGGCCGTATGCCATTATTGCCGGTTCTAGGCCGACAATCCCCCACGAGACGATTCTTGCAAGAGGTTCGTCTCCATCGGACGACGCCTGAGTGGCGGACTTGACTACAACGGCCGCCGCCCCGTCGACGATTCCGGATGCATTTCCAGCTGTTACAAGGGATTCCGGACCAAAATGCGTACGCAATTCAGATAGCGATTGTGGAGTCGTTCCCGGAACGACATGGTCTTCATCTGATGGCCCTATGACTCCCTCTGGCGCGTGTACCTCTACGATTTCTTGGCCCCATAGCCCGTTTGAGACGCTGGCCTCTGTTCTCTGGTGGCTTAGCGCCGCAAAGGAGTCTGCCTGCTCGCGTGTGACGTGGAGTCGTTTGCAAAGTTCATCGCTGGTCTGAGCCATGAAGCGATTTGAAATGGAGTCCAACAGATTGGTGAACAGGTAGTCTTCCATGTCTCTGTCCAGAACCTGTCCTTGAGCCGGTGGCCTTCCTAGACGATTTACAGGGCGGGTTCCCCTGAGCACCATGGGTGCCTGGCTCAGATTCTCCATGCCTCCAGCCACTACGGTATTGGCTTCCCCCAGCATAATCATCTGGGCTGCAGTGACTACGGACTGGGCTCCGCTGCCGCATAGGCGGTTGAGTGTCAACATAGGCACCTCCTGGGGTATTCCAGCACGTAGGCCAGCATGTCTGGCGCCAAAGATAGCTTGGCCGGAAGTCTGGAGAGCGTGCCCCATTACCACGTGATCTACGGCGGATGGGTCCGTTCCGGTGGAGGTAAGAGCCCCTTTAATCACAATGGTGCCGAGTTCCTCGGCAGAAACATCGGACAATAGCCCGCCCGATTTGCCATCGCCCCTCTTCCCACCGGACCACTCGCAAAAGGGCGTGCGCTTTCCTCCGACGATGACGACATCCTCTGCCATGCCTGTCCGTTACGCAGGGGCTACATGAGCATAGCGAGCGTCGATGCTGTGGATGCCATCACGATTACGGTCGATACTGCACCTGCCCAGAGTATCGGCCCGGCTGCCCCAACTAATTCTTTGACATCTATGCTAGATCCGATCAATACCAACACAGGAACCATCAGAACGCTGCCAAAGTTCTCCAATTCAGTGGCGATTTGCGCGGGTACCAGTGTCGTTGCGAGAATAGAAGCGAGTATGAAACCAGGTAGAAAGAGAGGTATGTTTGCCTTCTTGTTCCCCTTATCTGTCGATGTTGCTTCCTTATTCCCCGCAAATAGCGAGGCTGCGGGGACGATGACAAGTAATCCAAGCACTCGTGTAAGTTTAGTTCCGGAGGCTAGACTGAGAGCGTCGCCCCCAAGCGCCTCACCGGCCGCTATTGCTTGCGGGACCGCATGCACAGTTGATCCGGCCCATATCCCTGCAGTTTGATCACTCATCCCGAGCAGATGCGATAAAATGGGCACGGAGAGGAACGTTGCCAGACCAAGGAGGTTTACGACTGCAACTATTGCCCCTGTCTTGGCAGCGTCCAAACGCAGCGATGGGGCCACTGCAAGCACTGCGCTCGTCCCGCATATCGCGCCGCCGGCACCCAACGCGAATGATTGGGGCGCTCCTATTCCGAGGATTTTGCCCATGATCATGGTAGTGATGAATGCCACTGTTATAGCGATCAAAATAGAAGCCAAACCTGCGACTCCCAAATCCCCGGATGAGATGAGGGCCATGTCTAAGCCGAAACCGAGGAGCACTATCGCAGCGGGCAATATGGAGTCAATTGCGTATTTCCTTTCAACGGTCTCGATTACGAAGAATGAAGTCAAAAATAAGCCTAACAGGAAGCCGAGGGTACCTGCTCCCAGAGAGAATATTCCTCGTGAGTCCAGGATAGCGTCGATCAGAATCGCCAATAGCGAAACTATTGCGATTGCGAGTACCGACCGATTCCGTATCAACGACTCACCGAGCCGGCTACTGGTCATCCTTATTATTCACGGTACCCAGGTACTCAGGCAGATCGACACCTGCATTTCGAGCAACGTCGTGCAGTGGCGGAAGGCTTCGTACAAGGCTGCTGATGAAGTCTGAGGTGGCTGAGCCGTCTGCGCTTCCTCCGCCGTCCCAGACGGTTATGCTGTCGATCTTGAGATTCTTGACGGCCTCTATCTGCGCGGCCACCATTCCCTCAATCTTCTCAACCATGAGGAGCGTTGCTGCGGCCTTGGCATCGCCGCCTGAGCTGCTGACTAGACCTGCATAACCCGCTGCCTTCGCCTCGAGAACCTTCTGAACACCAGCAGCTTCTGCCTCGTACTTCAGCAGTATTGCGTCTGCCTGACCAGCGGCGATACGTCGCTGACGCTCTGCTTCGGCTTCTGCAGCAATCTCAATCTGCTGTTTCTGAATGTTCTCTCTAACGATGTCGCTCGCCCTGAGACGCTCTTCTTCCTCGATGTACTTCGATTTCTGAATCTCGGCCTCGGCATGGGCCTTGGCCACCTCTGCACGCTGCTTTGCAATAGCCTCTGCTTCGGCAAGGTCTGCGTTTACCTTGGCGATCTGTGCCTGCGATGAGTTCTCACCCTCGACGGCGATAGCCTCTTGCTCATTGACATAGACACGCTGATCGGCCTCTGCAGCCTTCTTACCTTTCTCAGCCTGCGCCATGTTCTCTGCAACTTGAATCTCTCGTGCCCTGTCAGCCTCGGCGGACCCCACTGCACCATCTCGCTCTGCATTTGCGACGTCTACGCGCGCACGCTCGACTGCTTCGGATGCGGCTTTCTTCCCGATGCTCTCGATGTAGTTTGACTCGTCGGTGATGTCCACGATGTTGACGTTGATGAGGTATAGCCCTACCTTGTTCAATTCGGCGTCTACGTTTGTTCTGATGAGGTCGAGGAAAGCATCTCTGTCTTGGTTGATCTGCTCGATGGTCAATGTTGCTACTGTTAGCCTCAGTTGGCCGAAAATGATCTCCTTGGCCATCTCCTCGACTTGTTCCAGGTCCAACTCAAGAAGACGCTCTGCGGCCGAACTCATTATTCGGGGGTCTGTCGATACACCAATGGTGAATGTACTTGGGACGTTGATCCTGATGTTCTGTTGCGACAGAGCATTTCGCATGTCTATGTTGATGGTCATTGGAGTCAGAGATATGTAGCTGTAGTCCTGAATCAATGGCCAAACCAAGGTTGCGCCACCGTGAATCACCTTGGAGGCCTCGGAGCCCGCAGTTCGTCCGTAGATGACCATGATCTTGTCTGGAGGGCAGCGCTTGTATCGCTGAGCGAAGAAGATGACCACTGCAACTAACAGCAGGATGGTCACGAAAGTCAGTATAGAGAGCCCTACGAATGGATTACTTTCATCCGTCTCTTGAGCGGCTGCCAATGGAATCAGCAGTAAGGCGGTCAATATCGTCAGGAGAGCCATGCGGGCGCGATGGGTCATGGGGTGGACTCGATGAGGATGGATATGAAGGCTGTGCCGACAAAGTCGATATTATCCTACTCATTCTTCGTCAGAGACAGAGTAAACGGCAGGCTCGACCATGAGCACCGTCCCGACGACGGCTTTGATGATCACGGTCTCCTCATTTGGAATCAGAGAGCCGTCGGTTGACTTTGCATCATACTGCCTAAGAGAGCCTTTTTGGCTAACAGAGACTTGTCCAGTACCTCCCTTTGGTATTCTTAGATAGACAGTGCCAGTAGAGCCCACAGCATCGTGAATCTCAACCGTACCTTCTGCCTGAAGGGCGATGAAGAACTGGAAAACCTTCCCCGTGGCATACATGGAGCCGGCCCCCGATGCGCCGCCGACAATCACTGCAAGGAACTCAGGGCCATCAGCTTGCAAAACGATGATTCCAGTCAACCCGAAGAACATCATGAATGCCATCACGCCCTGAAATGTCAGAGCCTTGAAGGATGCATCCGCACCCATTGCATCGATGTTGATTCCCAGGACCCCTTCGGCAATATCGCCGATTCCGCCGAGTACCACGATTAGTATCAACCAGAGAAGGAATAAAACGCCTCCAATCAGTGCGGATATTCCGAACATTAGTTCCAAACCAGTTGCATCTAGCAGCCCTAAGACCCAGTCAACCATTGCAGCCATATTCACCCTCGTAAGGTGCCTCCCCATAGTGGTATCGACGTTTTGAATTCATTTCTTGTTGATCCAAATACCGTACATCTGCTCCAAGGCCATAATAGGGCCAAGGCTCATTCCAGTAGCCATTCCCGCCAATATGATCGATGTGCTGTGCGAGAACCAAATCATCGACATGTAATAAGAAGACATGCATACACCAATCAGAATAAGCGGAATGGCGACTCTACGTATGAAAATGTAGTAACCGCCAAGACCATCGAACGCAGGGTTGTCTGTAGCACGATCGATTAGTTCCGCTGCACGGGACATGTTGACGCCCTCATGAAATTACCATGCCCAGCGTTTGCAACGACCCGATTACGATTAGAACTATTGGTACCGCCCACCAGCCGGCTTTCCTAGTCAGAGTTCGATTATCGACTCTCTGCAAGGCGCCATCTTCACCCCTCTCTAGACGGGTTTTCTCTAATTTCGAATAGGAGGTATCGAACTCCTTCTGATAACGTCCCACAGACGTTAGGAAATAAATTGCGAGCAATGCGGTGGTTGCGCCGCTAACTCCGAATAAATTTCCTGCCAGGTCAACTGTAGTATCTTCTAGATACTGCCAAAGCATCAACTGCGCTATTGCAAAAAGTCCCAAGAGTATGGAGTCGCTTCTGGCCATGCTTGCGACTGCAGGGCTTTGCTCATGAAGTATTGTGCGATTTGCTACTTCTTCAGATGACTGGGCCTGCTGGGCCAGATGCCCCATGTGCCCCTTGCCTTCGCGATGACTGAGCCTTCTTGGTCAGATATCTCGCCCTCTACGTGAGCTATTGCCCGTCCTCTGCGCAGGACCCTGGCTTCACAGTTCAATCTCGTACCAACTCGAGCTGCCTCGATGTATGAGATATCCAACTGGGCGGTAGCACACCACTCTTCCCTGGAAAGAGCGGATACTGTGGCTCCTCCCATTGCTGTATCGAGAAGAGTGGCATGCAGGCCCCCATGGGCGACTCCTCCCTTGTTGAGATGCGCATCCGTCACATCTACATACACAGCACAGCGACCATTTCCCATCATCTCAAGTTCGATGCCCATCGATTTCTGCAATGGTCCGAGATGCGGGTATGAACGGGATCCGTCGGATGGCATGTCTTCTTCGGAGGTGTTACATGGCTTGAGTTTGGCCCTCATGCCTGCCCTGTTTGGACATCCCAAAGTCTGCTGTAGAGGCCTTTTGCCTGGACAAGCTGCTCATGCGATCCTATCTCGGATATTATCCCGCTATCGAGGACTGCTATTCTGTCAGCATTTCTGACGGTTGAAAGCCTGTGTGCAATGATGATGGTAGTTCTGTCTTTAGAGAGTATTTCCACGGAGCGTTGCAGGGCCGCCTCCGTCTCATTGTCGACATTGCTTGTGGCCTCGTCGAGAACAAGTATCGGCGCATTCTTGAGTACGGCTCTCGCAATGGCGATACGTTGTCGCTGGCCTCCTGAGAGTCGATGCCCATCTTCCCCGATGTCTGTATCCCAGCCTTGAGGCAGCGCCTGGATGAAATCAATGGCCTCCGCTACGGTAGCCGCTTTCAGAACCTCATCATCAGTCGCATCGGGCCGCCCATAGAGGATGTTATCCCTTACAGAGCCGGGGAAAAGAGTCGTATTTTGAGAGACCAGGGCGATGGATCCTCGGAGGCAATTCAAGGTCAGGCTCTTCACATCGTGACCATCAAGAAGCACTTCCCCGGATACAGGGTCGTGTAAACGCATCATGAGGCTCATCATGGTGGTTTTTCCAGCTCCGGTGGAACCGACTATTCCAATTGATTCGCCCGGCTGCACCGAGAGAGTCAATTTGTCATATATCGGACTACGGCCCGGATATGCGAATGTAACATCGCGATATTCTATCGCCCCTGAAACGTTCTCGATCTCAAGATCCCCTTCTACGATTCCGATTTCTGTATCTAATAAATCCAAGACTCGCGTTGTAGAGGCCATTGCACGCTGGTAGAGGTCGAAGGTCTGACCCAAGCGAGTTAGCGGCCAAAGCAAACGCTGGGTGATGAAGACGATTACGCTGTATGCGCCTATCGAAAGTGCGCCGTCTAATGCCATCCACCCTCCTACTAGCATATTTGCAGTGAAGGCAAAGAGGATGGCCATTCGAATCAATGGCACGAAGGATGCCGAGAGCCGTATTGCCGACTTGTTGGCTTCCCTGTAAGTTTCAGAAGCCATCCTTACGCGTTCCACCTCGCGATTTTCAGCGGTGAACGATTTGATGGTGGTTATTCCGCTCAGATTATTGTTGAGTAATGCGTTTAGATCTGCTACTTCTTCCCTGACGAGAGTGTATCTCTCACCGATTCGTCTTTGGAAGGCAAATGAGCCGATTACGATTATCGGTACTGGAATTACTGCCAATATTGCTACCTCGGGCGCTATTGCGAACATTATCCCGCCGACCACTATCACGGTAGTGGCCACCTGAAGGAGGTCTGTTGCGCCCTGGTCCAAGAATCTCTCGAGTTGGTTAACATCATCATTCATGATGGCCATGAGTCCCCCGGTCGTCTGTTCCGAAAACCACCGCATCTCGAGATCTTGTATGTGGGAATAGGCGGACATCCTGAGTTCATGCTGGGCAGTTTGAGCGAGATTTCGCCACAGAACCGCATAAAAATACTCGAATAGCGATTCAAGAACCCATATTATCACCGTCAATCCGACTAAAATTAGGAATTGCTCTCGAGGGTCTGTCCAACCCATATTTCCAAGGAATGACTCTTCTCTGAGGGCTACGACGTCTACAGCCATGCCTATGAGCACTGGAGGGGCTAGATCCCAGAATTTGTTGAGGATGGAACATATAGAAGCGAGGATGATCGTTCCCCTGTGCTTGCTTAGATGGGAAATCAACCTCGCGAGGGGGTGACGCTTACTTTCCGTGCTATTTGCCATAAGATACCCTCCCCACTAATTGAAAGCAGTACCGGACCAACCATCTGCCCAGATATCCCATATGCCTGCGCCGATGGTGCCCTCTGCATCTGTTCTCAGGGTGATTCGGTCTCCAGAAGACACCAACTTATCCATGTCCGCATCGTTCCACTCCAGGCTCCACCAGTGGCCTCTATCGTCAGTGATATTTGCAGGGGCCTCGGAGATAGTTATCGAAGCTGCCGTTATCAGTGAATCTTCTTCTGTGTGAAGGCCATGTATCTGAAGTTCCGATGGCTCTATTTCGAGAATGAACCCCGGCTGTAAAACGATTGTCCATTCAGTTGCATCCTGCAAGAGATACGGCTGTGAGGGGAATGTTAAACTCGTGGGGAGGCGTTCTATACCCTGCTTTACATCAATAGTGACCTCATCCCCCGTGGCCACGTCTAATCGAAAAGAACCCCCGTCATCCACGTTGTACATCTGTACCCCCACCAGGGAGGGTGGTTCCCCGATTATCTCGAGGATCACATTTACGGTATCGTCAGTCGCAGTTGCTATCTGTTGCATGGATATCTCGTCAGCAGTTATCGTCCAGTCCATGCCTGAGAAGATAGAGGGGTCAAATCCGAACGGTGGGTATGTCCCCAGAGGGTCTGAAGCGGCTTGAAGAGCTAGAAGATGAAATGGGTCGACATGCTCGGGCTTGGCATCCCTGCCCTCGAACCATGCAGAGCCGACGCGTATGTTCGTCACATTACCAGCAACGACCTCTTCAGTATCCATCTGGGTGCCTGCGAGACTGATTGCCATCCCGATGGAGGATATCTGGAGCGTATCGTCCTTGGCTACATCCCATGAGATCGACCCTGCCTGCCCATCCGCCGAGGAGTAGACCTCTGTCAAGGTGGATACCCGTAGTCTGTCATTGGCATCGGCGAGCGCCAAGACGTCCAGGGCCCCCGGTGCCGAGAGGAAGTCATCGAGTTCTTCCTCGTCCAATACCCAGCACATTTCAGTGCACTGCGGCTCGGGAGAAAGGCAGCCCCCGAGGGCAGATGCGAGGAGGATGAAGAGGGTCGCCCAGATGCGCACGTGCTGTCGTACAGGGACATAGGCATGAGTGTTCTCGGTGTGCGTTCGTTTCAAAGCGGTGCTGCCGCTCGTATGGTTGGGAGCGAGCATGAAACGCCTATTGGTGGTATTCAAGAAGAATCACGAGGAAGTGCACGACAGCGCACTAAGAACTGTGATTTCCGTTTTAGAGGAGAGGCTTCAGGCGGGAGAGATCCAATACAGAACCGTCGCAAGAGAGAGTGTCTCAAGAGAGGATTTCATCGGTCCTGACGTAGTTATCGTTCTCGGGGGGGACGGTACCCTGACATCAATAGCGCATTCAGTTGACGATAAGTCTCTGGTGATGGGAGTCAATAGTCACCCGATAGAGGGAGATGGCGAAGGATCTTTTGGATTTTACATGGGCAGTAATGCCACTAACTTCTCATCCGATCTGAGGCGAGTGCTAGACGAGACCTGCATAGTAAATGTCCTTCCTCGTCTTCAAGCCGAGATTGTTACTACGTCGGGAAATATCCTCAGATCCGATCCTGCTCTGAACGATCTCCTTGTGGCAAATACTCACCAGTACCAACCATCGAAATATCGTCTTGAGCGAGCATCTGACAAGCATAATCCTGGTCTTGATCTTCGTCAATCGTCTTCCGGCATGTTGTTTTCCACATTCCTTGGACAAGGCGCGTGGTTCAGACATGCGGTGGATATACAAAAGGCAAAATTTCCTAAAGATGAGCTTGATGATCACTATCTGGCGCTATCAAGGGATCTCCCCCATCTCTCTAGAGGGGTAGATGGGTCCCATTGGGCATGGACCAATGAGGCGACCGTACTCACGAGCGACATGCACAGGGGATACGTAGTAGCAGATGGATGGGACGAATTACACTTCACCAGAGGCGCCAGAATCACTGTTGGCAACAACGGTCCAAAACTGAATCTGGCCACCTTCGACGATGGCATATATGCCAGAGTGTCAAAATGGATTCGTGAATGACTGCCTATAGTATCTGATTGAGGAAAAGCTTGGTCCTCTCATGCTTAGGATTCGAGAAGAACTCCTCCGGAGGTGCTTCTTCAATCAGGTGTCCTTCATCGAACAGTATGCAGCGGTCGCCGACCTCTTTGGCGAATCCCATCTCATGCGTCACTACGATCATCGTAACGTTAGACTTGGCGAGATCTACCATTACATCGAGGACTTCCTTAATCATCTCCGGATCGAGTGCTGATGTAGGCTCGTCGAAAAGCATGATCTTCGGGTCCATCGCCAATGCTCTTGCTATCGCAACGCGTTGCTGCTGGCCTCCTGAAAGGCCGCTCGGGTACTTGTATGCCTGCTCGGGTATGCCCACCCTCTCAAGAAGCTCCATTGCTTTCTTCTCTGCTTCGGCCTTTGTCATTCCCTTCACCTTCATGGGAGCGAGTGTTATGTTCTCCATGATTGTAAGGTGGGGGAAGAGATTGAACTGTTGGAAGACGAAGCCCACATCAGCCCTCACCTTCTTTAGATCGGCGACACTGGTCTTCTCGCCTATCTCGATCCCCTCTATCTCGATGTTGCCCGCACTGTGAGGCTGGAGCCGGTTCAGCGTTCTGATGAATGTGGATTTACCTGATCCGGAAGGTCCCAGTATCACGATAATCTCGCCCTGCCTGATCTCCACATCGATTCCTTTCAGTGCCCAAAAATCTCCAAAGTTGACTTTCACGCCCTTTGTCCTGATGATGATGTCTTTCTCTTCACTCATGCCTTGTCTCCTCCTCCCTCTTTCACAAGTCCAAGGCTACGTTCGACGCCCATGGAGATGCGGGAAAGGTAGAATGCGAACACCCAGAATACAACAGCTGAGAAGTATAGCGGTTCTAGGAAATAGCCTAGGAACGAGAGATCGGTATTGGGCATGTCCTTCGCCAACTTGAAGAAATCGAGTATATTGATGATGAATAGCAGGGTCGTGTCCTTCCAAAGTCCAATAAATACGCTGACTATCGAAGGCAGAGTGGTCCTAATTGCATTTGGGAGTTCGACCAATCTCTTGGTCTGTATGGGACTCAAACCAAGCGCCAGCGCCGCTTCCTTCTGACCGCTATCCACTGCTTGCAACCCGCCTCTGATCACCTCCGCGATGTATACGCCCCCGAATATGCTGAAGATTGCCATCATACGGAGGATGTTGTCGAAGTCTTCTGGATTTGTGAATAGTGGGTCAACGACGTCGGGAAGAAGATACATGGCGAAGTACAGCCAGCAGATCAGAGGGCCGGAGCGCACAATCTCAATGATGGAGACCGATGGCCACTTGACTATGGGGAGTTTGCTCTGTCTGCCGAATGCAAGGAATATTCCGACGACTAGGCCAAGGACGCACCCGGCCATTGCAACGATGATGTTGACGAATAATCCGCCCCACACAGAGGCAGGGACGCCTGGGCTGGTTAGCGGGGAGAGGAGGTCTCCCAAAAGAGGTATGCCGGAGCAATAGGAGGCAAACGCCTGTAGCCATTCCGGAGGGTCCATTATGAGAATGGCCAGGAAGAAATCTGCAACTGCAAGTACTAAGAATAGCCGCTTGAGCCTATTCACCCTATATTCTTCAGAACGTATCGAGTAAGCCCTAGAAAGCCCGAAAGCCGATACAGCGATTATCGTTGCAATGAGCAGTTTGATTCTAACCGAATCAACATTGTAGTTGGCGAGTTGGGGGTTGGTGGCGTAGGCGAATACGACGGCGGTTACGACTGCAAACCACGCCGTGAAAGATCTGGTAGAAGTGGCTGATGCACCATACGCAGCCCCCATCAAACCCCATGTAAGATACACAATTGGCCAAAGCCTCCAATTCTCAGAGGGGATATAATCCTGGGTCATTGCCTCTGTCATCTTGGCACCGAGCAGCGTTAGAACCCTGTTCGACCATATGATGTCCCACCTCATACTCAGAAGGGCTATATCGAGAACAAGTTCTACGACATAGTTTGCAATTACGACGGAAACCAGGCCGAGTAGCGCTGTGGACATGGAGCGTCTGAAGGTCATCTTGAGTAAGATGACGGAGAATATCCATGCACCGAATGCTCCGACTGATGATACGCCTAGGACGTAGATCATTCGGTCGGTCGATGTGACTCGTTCATCGAGTGGCATATCCATCTCATTGATGCACTTGAATACGAAATAGAAAGTGGCTACTGAGAGCGCAGCCAGTGATAGCCATCGATCTAAATCTTCGCCCTCAAAGCTGGATCTCCCGGCGAAGGAGTTCTCCGCATCGAAGAGTTTCTCGAGGCGCTTGCCTCCGAAAACAGAGAATCCATGCGGCTCCGACATCATATCTTCACCCTCGTGACTCTCGCATTGTATGCATTCATTATGCCTGATATGAGTAGGCTACCCACCTGGTAGGTGACTAACAACAGGATGAATAGCGGAATCAGCCTTCCGACGTTGTTCATCATCACGAAGATAACGTAGAAAACGTCGCTGTATGCGACGACGATTGCTAGGCTGCTATTCTTCCAGACGTTCATGTACTGGCTATTTAGGAGCGGAACCATACTTCTCAGAGCCTGGGGGAGTATTACCAATCTGAGTCTCTGATAAGGCGTGAGAGCTAGAGATATAGCAGCCTCCACCTGGCCTCTTGGGAGTGCCTGGATGCTTCCTCGGACTATCTCTGCCACCACGGATGCTGTGAACAGTGTCAGGCCCAGTACCATCGCAGTGAACATCGGCGTTATCTCAAATGCAGTACCTTCCGCCACTCGCCATGTGCCTGGGCTATCGGGCCTGAGTTTGAGGATCTCGGGAGTGGTGATGTCTCCGAGTACGAACAATGTTCCGATGACGATTATGGCGCCCCATATGCCGGACCTCATCAGAACTGCCCTGTCTGAGTCGTCCACAACGGAATCTTGTCGCCTCATGTCGATGGTCTGCTTGATCCGCGTGAATACCCACAGCAGCATGAAGGTCGCCAGGAAGGCGTATACTCTCCAGGACTCCGCCAGCGGGATCCAGAAACCCTTGTTGCTATAGTACACCCAACCGCTTATGTTGGCCTCTTCGCCGAATAGCGGCAGGGTCTCCCCCATCTGAGTCCAAACGAGGAAGAGGAGAACTGCAAGAGGGAGGTTTCTGAACACCTCGACGTATATTGTTGCAAGACTGGAAGCTAGACGATTGCTAGATAGCCGAGTGACTCCTATGATGATGCCCAACAACGTGCAGAGTACAATGCTGACTAACGTTACACGTGCAGAATTGATGACGGCAGCGATGTAGAATTCCCACCGAGAATCCTCGCCAAACACGACCTCCATGGGCCACACGTTGATCTCGAAAGCATTGGGATCATCCATGAATGACCAATCAAGATCCCAGCGATCTCTTGTGACGCTGTCGGGGTTGTTGAGTAGGAAAATGATTCTGGTTACCGTGTAGAGTACCAGTGGAGTGGCGAGAATGAACATGAATGCGGCATATCTTCTCTCTTGATCCTCTGAATTAGCTGCCTCGGTTCGGATTAATATCCAAGATATGGCTGCCATGCCTACGATAAGTGCCGAGGAAGTATTCACTAGATCCTCAGTCAAGATGGGCGGCGCCATGCTCACGTTCAGTGCGTAAAAGGCAAAGATGAGTATTGGAGCGACTGTTCTGACTGTCTGGTAAGTGCTTGCCCTCCAAGTGAGGATAAGGGGCAAATCTCCTGTTGACAATGCGTAGCCGGCCATGGCGGGGATTCCCAGAAGTAGGAATGGGAGACCCTTGTCTGGGCTGAATTCGAGATTATCGACCATTAAGGGTATGAGGATTGCAATGACCACTGCGGTTAGTGATGTGATGTATCCTTTCCATTCTAGGGGTTTGAGGAATGCTCTGAATTCATTCTGGGCCAAGAGGAAGAATGTCAGAACCGATATGGACAGCCATGCAGCCACCAATTTCGGATCGTAGTAAGCAGCATTTAGGTTGGAACCATCAGAGAGTGGGATAGAGAAGGCGAAGGATGTTATCGCTGAGACAGTGGGGTCTAGCATCTTTGTGCAGTATGACCATGCGGCCCACAGGAGAAGGGCTGCGATTAGTGCCTTCTTGGATAGGTCAAAAGCCCGCCGAGCGCCATCGAGAGGGCTGTCTCTTGCATGGATGAATTCCGTGCGGACGGATTCTCGCATTCTAGAGAAGGGCTTGACGATGTTTTCGTCAACGTCTTTTGATAGGGATTGAAGTGCTTTGAGAGGGAAGTCTCGGAGGGCAGAAGAATCCATTCAAAAGCCGTCCATGATTTGTTGAGGAAAGGAAGTTGAAGTCCCCGAGGGAGGCCGCTAGGCCCCCCCCAGGGGTTATGTTTGTCTCTTCAGTGCTGCTCAGCTAGTGATCAGCGCATTGGAGGGGCGAACTGGAGTCCGCCCTCTGAGACGAGTGCGTTGTCTGTGTTTTCACGGGCTAGGACACAGCCTGTCATAGCCGATGAGCCGGAGACACCGTCGTAGTTCCCGTCGCAGAACGAGTTGTCGTATGCCTCACCGTAGTTACCGACGGCACCGAGAACGTTTCGCATCCAGGTGGCTGGTAGCGGGTTGGCATCCGTCCCTAGTCCGAGGTTGCTGTCAAGCAGCCTGTCAACAGCGGGGGAGGATTCCATGCTCATGTAGTTCGAGGAGGTGATTCCCATCTCCTCGGCAGTTACCATTCCGAACCAGACCCACTCGACGACGTCCTTCCAGTCGTCATCGTTGTCGCGTACTGCAGCTGCAAGAGGCTCCTTCGAAAGGAGCTCAGGGGCGATCCAGAGATCGTCGCAGCCATCAGGGTCGTCTGCTTCTACGCCGCAGGTGCCGTCTGCCTCGAGTACGTACTTCTTGGCGACGGTAGCGGACATGTCCATTGTGAATGCGTCGCACTGGCCAGCGACCATGTTTGCAGTGCCTTCAGCGGCATCGGCGACACCGGAGATGGTGACGCCGGTTAGGCCGTTGTTGGCCTTCCAGTCAGCGAGGTTGCCCTCGGTCGTGGTACCTGTTCCGACGCAGATTGTAGCGCCGTCTAGTGCTGCAGGTGTGTAAGCAGCTGCACCTGGGTTAGCGATGAGGTCACCGCGGATCAGGATGCCCTGGCCGTCGTAGAAGTTGATTCCAGCGAAGTCAGCGTTCAGGTCAGCGTCTCGGGATGTGGTCCAGGTCGTTGTGCGGATGAGCACGTCAATCTCGCCGCTCGAGAGCTTCTCGAACCTGTCCTGCGAGGAAGCAGGGATCCACTCGATGTCAGTCATTGGGTTCAGGCCGATAGCAGCTGCTACAGCCTTGCAGTACTCTATGTCGAGTCCTGAGCGAACGCCGTCGGTGGACAAGAAGCCCATGCCCCACTGGCTTTCCTTAACACCGCACTTTAGGGATCCGCGGTCAAGGACCGTGTCCAGGGTGCTGACAGGTGTCGCTTCCGCGATTCCTGCTAGGCGCCCCTCTTCAGTGGCAGTTGCGACAGCAGCGTCGTACTCTGCCTGAGTGTAGCCACTGTCATCGTCGTCTCCGCCGGTGCACCCAGCGAAGGCCGCAGTCATCATTGTCAGCATTAGTGTAGCAGCGATCAGTCGTTGCATCGTCCATTTTCAGTTGCGCCCCATATATAGGGATTCGGCAAAATG
>DAVB01000025.1 GCA_002505455.1 Euryarchaeota archaeon UBA52
CTTCCCTGCCGTCTAGATTGAACAGTTGCTTGGCCCTCTCTACCCACTGAGCCTGTATAGCCGAATTCGGACTCAGCACTAGAGCGGGTACCCTTACCAAATCCGACCAGACATACAATCCAAGTACGGTCTTTCCCGAGCCAGGTGGGGCTACTATGAGTAGCTCTTTCGAGTCATCATTCAGTTCCTTGCGTATTATTCCTGATGATGCAATCTGGGATGGCCTGAGCTCCCCAGAAAAACCGATTTCCCCGAAATTCGAAGCCACGGACTTCACCCTGCAATCGGTTTGTGGCCAACCCAATTAATAAGGATTAGAACCAGCGAGCGAGGTTGTCTTTCCAGACCTCAACGTCAATTCTGGCCATGCCTTGAAAAGAGGGGGTATCGCCGCAAATTAACGAACAAAGCATGAGTGAGGAGGAAGATAAGTGGTGGTCTCCAGGCCATGTGGACACCGAGGATGACGATACTCCCCAAAAAAATACGACTGATGACTCCAGCAAAGAGGAGATTGTCGGGCGGGAGAACATAGACAACTTCATCGACCAAATAAGGGATTCAGAATCTAGAAGTAAGGAGCCGGAGTCTGTAGTAATAACCGCTCGTGAGGATGGCTCCCCTGGCCCTCAGCCTCCAGTGGTTAGCGGGGGCCGAGGATTCCTTGGATTATGGTGGCTGACACGTGGTGAAGCCCTCTTCGTTGTTTCTGCCACAGTTTTCGCTCTGATTATCTCGGCTGTATGGACGGCCGGGTTAATCAACGAGTCGACATATGCGGAGGTCTCAGCCACCATTGTGGCAGAGGAAGATGATTTCTGGATCGAAGGCAGGGCGGAGATCATCGGAGACGGCACTAACGGAACAGGTTGGTTCATGGAGGATCTGAGCGGTTACTACCAAGACTGCTGGACCGATGAAGACGGTTACGAATCCTGCAACAGCGTCTATGTCGTCGAGTACGAGTGCTACGCCGATCTGTACATCAGCTGGAATGTGAGTGGCGTGGAATACAGTGGTTGGGCGTACACTCCATCGATAATCACGCCATACGGATGCCTGGAGATAATGGAAGACTACTACCGAATCGGAATTACAGGGCCAATCTGGTATGCGGCTTCCGACCCAAGCCAATTTCAGGCATTCACCATTAGTCTAGGCGACCGGCAGTCTACCCATTGGTTCGAGACAATGTACCATTACGCCGACGGACCCAACCTGTATTCCGAGTACGAGTGCGGGGCCATTCTCACCGTGACTTACCCCGACCCATCGGATAACACCACCCAAATCACCACTAGGGTTCTCGATGGTTGGAACGGGGAGGTTGCCTACTACGGAACCCTGTCCGCCGACTCTTGCATCTCGGAAATGCAGGATGTATACGCCGACGGGAGGCAGATTTTCGTAATGGTCGATTCCAAGGACTCATCGAAAGCATACCAACAAGGGAATACGCCCGAGGGATTCTTCTACGTTACTTGGTTCTGCTGTCTCGGACTGATGGCGATTCTGGTCATCGTCTCCTTCGTTGCTGTCAGATTCAACAATACTCCGCCCGGGTCCTATGTCACAAGAAACGGTGTCGTTCACCACGGCGGATATGATGGGGACGATGTGACAATCATCAACCACAACTACGGGAACAGGTGGGGGTACAATGAGGGGCCTGGCGTTCACTACCGGACACCAACCAGAAGAGCGAGGTCGAGTCGAACTAGAAGCTCCGGTGGCGGGAGTCGTTCGAGTGGCGGACACTCAACCAGAGGCCGATCCGGAGGGGGGGGAAGCTCCGGCGGAGGGAGCCGCTCAAGCGGTGGAGGCAGATCCGGAGGAGGCGGTCGCTCCGGCGGTCGCAGATGATCAGTTGTGATTCGTCTTCGGTAGAATTGGAATATTTTGAAATCAAATTAATCTATCATGATGGCAATGGGGACGATCAAGTCACTCATCCTCGGTCCGGATAAAGGCGACATAGGCGAGTTGAAGGAGAAGTACGGCCCCCCGCCCTCGCAGTTCATCAGGCTGCCAAATGGAGTCAATGTCCATCTCCGAGACGAGGGCGACCCCGATGCTCCTCCGATTGTCTTTGTACACGGTCACACTGAGGACCTGCACACCTGGAATCACATCGTGAAAAACCTAGTTGAAAGCTTCAGAGTAATCAGATTCGACCTACGTAGACATGGTTTGACCGGGCCGGCACCAGACAATCATTACAGAATCGAGAACTACGTGTCCGATCTATCCATGATTATCGACCACATAGGAATAGACAGTTTTGTTCTGATCGGGCACTCCATGGGGGGGCGAATCTCGGCCAGATACGCCATGGGGAAACCGGAGAGGGTCAGCAACCTGGTACTCCTGTCTGCGAGTGGAGCGCCAATCAAGGAAGAGAGCTCACCGCCCATGGCGCTCAGAATGATGAAGAATCCATTCGGGCGTTTCTTGATAAAGCGCATTTGGTCCAGAAACATGGCAAAAAAATCCCTAGAAGACATGGTTTTTGACAAGTCATCAATAACAGAAGAGGAGATAGATCGTATGTGGGATTTCTCGACATACCCGGGCAATATGGATGCCATGTTCCGGGAATTCGGAGAAACCTGGGATTTTTTCGATCCGGCAGATATCAAGGAAATCACCTCAAATACCCTGTTGATTTGGGGCAAAGAAGATTCGATTTGCCCCCCGAGCATGGGAAATTGGTATGACTCTAACTTACCAAACTCTACCATGGTTGTACTGCCAAATATCGGCCATAACCCCCACTTCGAATGCCCGGATAGGTGTTCGGATGAGATCTCGTCTTGGTTGTGCGCGCGAACATGAGTATTGAAGGATGCCCGTATGCAGAGTGATTTTCCTTGAGCATAAATCAAATACTGATTTCATCATTTTAATCCATGGAGCCAGAAAAAGTATCAGTTGCTGCACACTACAGGTTGCCTTGGGTGCTGACCTCTTTCGCAAAATTACTAGATTTCTGTTCTAAGGGGCTAGCAACTCGTTTCCTCTGGAGAATTTTCTGCGGGCCGATCAAATTCAAAACACCATCAAGAGAGGCCGAGTTTTACAAAAAGACCGAACAGGAAAAGATACAGGCGAAATCTACAAACAAGGAAATTATGCTTTACCGGATTCCAAACGACGGCCAAAAGGTACTCTTTGTGCATGGCTGGAATGGGAGATCAAGCCAATTTTTCCAGCTGATTGAATTGCTTTCTGATAACGGTTATGACATAACGGCTTTCGATCTTCCAGGTCACGGAAGGTCGACGAGGAGTGCCACAAACCTACCAGAAATTACACATCTGATATCTGAGGTCACGAAATCTAGAGGTCCCTATCATGCGATCGTCTGCCACTCTTTCGGGGGCGTAGCAGCGCTCAACGCTGTAAGGCTTGGAGCTACTTTCGAGAAATTAGTTCTAATATCTCCGGGTGTCTATGAAATCAAACCGATGTTCAAGACCTTTGTCGGCCTTTTTGGATTGGATGAGGAATATTATGCAGATAGGCTGTTTGACCTCGCTGAGTCACTATTTGGCTCCAGCCCCGGGGAGTTTGGCTTGGATCGGTTCTCTAAACAAATAGGGATGGATACTCTGATTGTTCATTGCGAGGATGACAAGGAGGCGCAGAAAGAAATCGCAGTCACTCTACATAGTGATATGAAAAATTCTGTATTGTATATGACTCAGGGGCTCGGGCACAGGAGGATATTGAGGGATCAAAAGGTTGCAGAGAAAGTAATGAATTTCCTGTAGAACCCGTTTAGGATAAATCGAGACCAGAGGCCCCTAATTGATGCCTGCATCACATTCCCCGCCCTATGAATCGTGTGCTAGTCACGGAGCCCTGATTTACAACAAACCTCAGGGAGAGAACTCATATCTTGATGAGGCGGGGGATCACCATCCATGGAAGAAGGACCATTGAGGCCCCCGTCCGAGGGCGCCATCCCATCACTCTCCCATAAGAGGCTGATAGCTTACTCC
>DAVB01000038.1:0-735 GCA_002505455.1 Euryarchaeota archaeon UBA52
CTTGCCATCATCAACAATCTCTGCGAGGGCGGCGACGTCAGATGTGATGAGGACCTTGCCAGTCGCCATGGCTTCAAACGGTTTCAATGGTGATACCAATTCACAGACCCGAAGTCCGAGCCTTGGCAATGGTACAATATCGATTAGGGAATAGTATCTATCGACTTCATCGTAAGATACACGGCCAGTAAAGGTGACGATGTCTTCGATTGCAAGGAATCTAGTCATTCGTCTCAGCTTCTCATACACCGAACCATCGCCGACCATCAAAACACGGAATACGTCGCCGATTTCGTTCTTCAGTTGCGCGGTTGCTTCCAACATGAGTTCAAGGCCTTCATATTCAACGAATGAACCAATGTAACCGATGACAACCTTGCCATCATAACCTAGTTCGCCCTCTAATTCAGAATCTCTAGGGGTTATATCGAATCTTTCTGGATCGACAGCGTTGGGTAGTACACTTACCTTTTCTGGTTCGATGCCATTCTCAAGTAGAATGTCCCTAAGTGCGTTGGTGATTGTGAAAACGTGATCTGAATTTCGGGCTGTTTCAAACTCTAAGCGCTCAGAAAGAAGATAGTGGTCTGATGATTCATATCCAAGGCGCTTTGTTGCCTGTGTGAGATGCCAAAAGCCCCTAATCTCGTAAATTGATGGGATGCCCAAACGTTTGGCTGCTTCTGCTCCAGCCAATCCTACTACAAAATTGGATGCTGAATGTATTATGGCGGT
>DAVB01000038.1:1041-4064 GCA_002505455.1 Euryarchaeota archaeon UBA52
TCTATTATGGCGGGTTTTGATTGCTCAGCCTGTTGCATCAAAGTCCTGACCGCTGATGCCTGATATGCCTCTAATTCACTGAAATTAAACACATTAGCATAGTTGAGGAGGTTTGGATCAGGATTGGATGAGTTTGGGAAAAATCGATATGGGGTTTCATCGATTTCTTCTTCTGCCAAAACCTCGTCTCCTCGGAAATCAGTACGATCAAGGGGGTAGCCGTGACGAAGATGGACCTGTGCATTCCAATTAGATTTCCGAATGGCTGTCACAAGTCCATGTGTACGAATCGAATATCCTGATGTGGAATGTGGCATGCTTTGAGCAGCGTGGTAGAGAATCCCATCATCTGTTGAAGTGATTTTTTTAGATGGTGGATATTTCACATCGAGGCCTGAACTAAGTAGGCGTGAGGCTGTCCTGAATCGTAATGTTTGTTCCCGTCTCCACTCATCGCGAGGCATACGCTTGAGTAGTTCCATCGGCCTGGAGAAATTTCCACTACGACCATGCAACTGTATGAGGGTGCGGTAAGCGCGGGAGTCGTCCACCTCATCGGCCCATTGTTCACCATATTCAATTGCCAGTGATGCATGTCTGTGAGATAAGGCACGAGTGGATGCGACGAAGACGTTTCGAATTGATGGGCGATATTCGCCAACCCGCAGCATATGATTCATGACACGATTCAAGGCATCGAGTAAATCCCCATCTGACATCCCAAAGGCACTGTCCAAAATCAAGTCACGTGCTGCGTTGACGGAAAGACTGTGACGTCGAACTGCTAGAAGGAGTTCCTCGACTAGAAGATCTGGTTTCTGTTGTGTTCCACTCTCTGGTAAAAGTTCGGGAGTAATCAATAGGCTTGAGGGGAACAATTCTGAGGTCTCATCCTCTTCATCTTCATCTTCGACAAAATGATGAATACGGACTTTGCGCCTTCGGAACGGTTTCTGTAAACGACGTAAGGGCCAGGTCAGTAACCGCCCTATGCGATAGCTAACCGAATTGGAAATCGCATCCAATTCGTCCAATGCAGATTTCTCACGAGCTGAGAGGGTGCCTACCCAACGCCTCTGACGCTCGAACTCACTTCGCAAATATTCAATCTGAGCGAGGCTGAACTCAAGTGTTTCACTCTCACCCTCTAGTGGATCGAGAATTTCAGAAACGCTAGTTTCTTCCACTTCAATCGCCTTCCTTATCAGATTGATATTGTTTTATGGTGGACTCCTTGTCACCATCCGTCTTGAACTGGCCACCTTCGAGATAGTATACCCGATCGCAGAGTTCTCTCATCAAATTCACAGAATGCGATACGATGACCACGGTAGCATCTCCCCGAACCATTTCCTCGATTCGGGCACGAGAGCGCTTTCTGAAGTCATGGTCGCCTACACTCATCACTTCATCGAGCAACAATATGTTGGGTTCCATGTGGGATACAATGGAAAATCCGAGTCGGGCTCGCATACCTGATGAATACGTTCGGAGTGGTTCGTCAATGAAATTCTCAATACCTGAAAAATCGATGATGGATGGGGACATCTCTGTCATCTCTTTGTGACCGAATCCGAAGATACTACCTGTGAGCATGATATTCTCGCGGCCAGTTAAATCACGATTGAAGCCGGTTCCGACACCTGCGAGCAATGTGATTCTGCCACGTGTTCGAACTGTGCCCTCATCAGGAGCATAGATGCCGCCAATCACTCGAAGCAACGTGCTCTTTCCTGATCCATTTGGGCCCATGATTCCAACGACTTCTCCACAGTTGACGGTTAAATCGAGGTTGTTGACAGCGCGATGCCATGCTGCTTCATCTCGAGTCTTACGGAATCGCCCAGTGAGAACTTCTCGGAGAAGTCCGCCCCCTGACTTATGCTTTGGATAATCAAGGCTGACGCCTTCAAGTTGAATGGCAATATCCGTCATAGGTTCTTCACCGCCTTGCGCTCTCTACGCATGAAGAAGATTGATCCGAGTAAGAATATGAGAACTGTGGATGAAATTGTGACCACGAGTTGGGAGCTGGATATTCCGAGGGGGGCGCCTGTGAAGGCGCTACGAATCATAGTGAGGTAAGTGGCCATTGGATTAGCATAGAGGTAAATGTCACTGTACTCAGCAGGTATTCGACTGCTGGTAATCATGTCCAAGTTGTAAAACACCGGTGTGAGATAAAACCCTATTCGGAGGGCGACTGTGACAATATGCTCCATATCCCGAACCTTGGTTTGAATGATACTGGTGAAGAATGCGAGACCGACTGCAAGCATTCCCATCATTAGTATGGCTAGAGGGAAGTAGAGTATATCCGCAGTTGGTATCAGGTCGTAATGGTACAACAACGGGATGAGAACGATCATACTCAACAACAGTTGAACTAATTGGAATCCGACTTGAGAGAATATGAAAATCTCCCTAGGAAAGTAAATCCTCTGAATGAGTCCCGAGTTTCGCTGAAGGGCTGTTGTACCCCGAGAAAGAGTTCTAGCAAAGAAGGTCCAAGCAAGAATTCCGATGAGGATGTTGAATGGGCGATATGGATCTGTACTGTCTGAAAGAATTGCAAACAAGATGTAGAATGTGACAGTGAGTGCCAGCGGTTCCGCAATTGACCAACCCCATCCGATAATGGATCCATGATATCGTGTTTTCAAGTCACGAGAAATGAAGTGTCGGAGTAGATGACGATATTCTCGTAGATTTTGGAACATTTTGAATGGAGCAGAGAGAGTTGGTGTTTCAGCGTGCAACTCTAGCACACTGTCCTCATCTCGGCCCATACGAGCCCACGGCGCATCAACGACTCTTCAATACAACCGGTCTCCATCAGGCTCAACAGCCCATTCTCAGAGACGGCCCTACGGGCCGAAAACAATGATTTCTTCATCGGGCAGACTGATAACTGGGAGTTGGGTCGGCGATTTGCATGAAGGTCGGCATCATCGGAGCTGGAATCGTTGGCGGCGCCATTGAGCATTGGTTCGCAGATGCGCATGAATTGTTCATTCACGACC
>DAVB01000044.1 GCA_002505455.1 Euryarchaeota archaeon UBA52
AAGGGCAAGGCGCCACCTCCAAAGAAAGCACCACCGAAGGGTAAGCCAAAACGACGCAGAAGAAGACTCAAGCTGAGAATGAAGTCAAAAGAAATATCCACGGAAGAAGACAACTACACGGACACGATCGGTTGGAACACAGCCATGGGAACCGTGTTGGAAGAGGAGATCGAGACCGTCGAGGAGCCGAAGACCATAACGCATCAGTGCTCCATGTGCGGGTCCATCATGACTATTCCAAAGCCCAAGAGGGAGAGATATCGAATAGTCTGCTCTCATCCTATGTGCGGCCATGCCGACTCAGTAGGATTCTAAGATTCCAGCCGTATCACCTAGATGACTGACAGGATACGCTTGGAAGCCGCGATAAGAAGGACGGCTGACAACATAACACGAACACCTCTTTCAGAGGCTATCGAAGATCCGTATCTCGACCCCAAAAATCCCCCAATGAGAACGGCTATTGAAAATGGTATAAGTGCGCCCCAATCCAGCAATATCCCCTCTGCGACAGCGGATCCAAACAAGCCACTCGCGGAATTCACCCAGATGAAAAGCGCTGACGTTGCAGCTACTTCCTTTGGCGAGCCAACGTGTAATATGATGAGAAGTGGCGATAGCAAGACCCCTCCGCCGATACCGACCAAACCGCTGATGAGGCCGATAAGGCCCCCAATAGCAACACATCTCCAAAACCCCCATCGGACCTTTTCAGAAAAGCCCGCTCCCTGGGGAAGCAGCAACCTAAACCCAGCTAGAACCAAAATGATGGACAATAGCGAGTCATAGATCCCGCCATCCAATTCGATGAAACCTCCCATGAAGGCCATCGGGAAGCTCCCTAGGATGAATGGGACACTCAGTGAAGGTATGTGGTGGCTTGCCTTATTGAACTGATAAAATGCCAGACCGGCGACAATCAAATTCAACGACCAGGCATGCTGCTTCAGCCAATCATCCTCCATCACCGCAAAAGACGTCAGAGACAGAATTGCAAGATACCCAGAAGCACCACCATGCCCCACAGATGAGTACATCGACGCGACCGCAAGAAGAGCGATCGAAATCATCACTTCCTCACTGCCCAGCACGTATGCAGGACTCGGGAATCACTCTTCAACGAGGCGGTGTCTCACAACCCATGGAGCAGGGCGTGCATCACGACCGCGCACTTGAGATAGCACTCGCCAACCCCCTGGCGAAGAACGTCGAAACCATCCCCATCGACCATGCCAATGGAAGAGTCCTGGCGAAACCCCTCGCTTCCTACGTGGACGACCCGCGATTCGACAATTCAGCGATGGACGGCTTCGCCGTACGCGCTTCTGACTGTAAAGAGGGGCCCTCAACACTCACAGTCGTTGGCGTCAGCCAAACGGGAGGCGAACAGCCCCCCGCGATCGGCCCGGGCCAGGCATGCAGGATAATGACGGGGGCTCCTTTGCCCGAAGGTGCAGACGCGATAGTCATGGTGGAGGACACGAAAGTAGACGGGACCAGGGTGACGATACTCGGTCCTGCCAGAACGGGGTACATCCGAAGGAGGGCCGAGAACCTGTCAAAGGGGCAGGAGGCGCTTCCACCTGGCGCGACGCTGTCTTCGGCGACGCTCGCGTTAGCCGGGACGATGGGCTACGGCGAAGTCGAGGTGGTCAAGAGGCCCACGATCGCGATATTGTCTACGGGGGACGAACTCGTGCCCCCTGGGTCGGAATTGGCACCCGGCCAGATATACGAGTCGAACTCCCACGCCCTCGCGTCGCTCGTCGAGTCGATGGGCTGCCATGCCGTGAGGCACGAATCGGTGGCTGACTCGATGGATGAACTCAGGACTACGCTGGATAAGCTCTCCGGCCATGACGCGATATTGACGAGCGGAGGGGTCAGTATGGGTGAGTGGGACCTCGTGCGCAGGATCATGGAGGAGGAGGGGGATCTTTCATTCTGGAGGATGAGGATCAGACCGGGCGGACCCCCCCTCTTTGGGACGTGGAGGGAGACCCCGCTCTTCGGCCTCCCTGGCAACCCAGTGAGCAGCCTCGTGGTCTTCCACGTCCTCGTTGCACCTTGGATAGCGGGATCCCTCGGCTATCACCGCGAGTTGGGTCCGAGGATCAGTCGCAGGGTATCGGTCATTCTCGAGGAGGACATCCCCGGGGCGCCCGGGAAGCTCTGCCTAAGGAGGATCAGGATAAGGTCCGAGGACGGTCAGTTGCTCGCCGCCACGCACACCCACCAGGGCAGTGGTAACATGCACAGCATGGTCGCCCACAATGGCCTCACATTACTACCTCCAGATACTGACGGCAAGGCCGGCGAGGTTGTGGATGCGCTATGGCTTGTCTAGACCGCCCCTGATTGCCTTCTAATTGATAATAATCTACATGCAAGTGAAGATTGTCTTGTTTCGACCGGGTTTTAAGCGGGTTTTTCCGCTAAATCGAATAATAACGCATAACCATCATTCGTGAAAGTTATATTCAGGATTTCAGAGCCAAATAGGTAAATCCCATCCCCTTCTTCCAAGATCACTTCACCCAGTACTGCACTTCCCTTGGGCAGGTGGAAATATCCCACTCTTCCCTCTTCCAATACGTGTTTTATTTGTGTTTTAGCATCGACCTGACCCCCATAAATGATAGCATCTTGATTAATTGACACACCCCCCAAACCACCATTTGGACTCGCCATAACTGGTAGAATCTGATCCCTTCCAATCTTGGAGGCGTCAATAGCCATTTGTTCATACGAGGGCTCAATTCCCGTCTCCTCGGGTGTAATCCAAATCTGTAAGAATTCTGTAGATCGATCTTTGTGATGGTTAGTTTCACTGTGAGTTACTCCTCTTCCTGCACTCATTCGCTGTATTTCTCCAGGGCGAATAACTGCAACGTTACCCTCGCTATCCCTGTGTTCTAACGCCCCATCCAGTACTATGGAAATTATTTCCATGTCTTTATGTCCATGAGACGGGAAACCAGACCCCCCTGAAATAATGTCCTGATTCAATACCCTGAGGGGGCCGATACCCATGTGGTCTGGATGATACCAACTAGCGAAGGAGAATGAGTGACGCGTGTCCAACCACCCATGATTTGCCGCACCTCTGTCGTGGGACCTGTGTAATTTAGTTGCCATGTTTTGTAATCATCCAAGCCTGAGTTTTAACTCATGTTTTACCCTTTGATGTGGATTAGAAAATTACGTTTGATGTTAACCAATTACAGATATAGAAATAATCGGACCGCGGCGTAGTTGCGTAAACATGCAATTTGATGACTGTGAAGAGCTTGTAGAACTTGTAAAGTCTACAAGGTCTCTGTATATTTTAGGTGCCGGTCTTAACGACGAGAAGCCTGCTCACAGAGCAGTGCACGATTTAGCCGAAAGAGGTTGGAACCCGATACCAGTCCATCCCAGAGATGCAGGCGGAAGTATTGGTGGTTTCCCCATAAGACCTGACACACAGGATAGGACCAATCTGGGAGTTGTGGTTCTATTCCTTGCTCCGTCAAGATCTAGGGAGGTTGTAAAGAAGATGCTGATTGCAAATGCGCATCCACCTACTCTGATTTGGTTTCAAATCGGCGCAGAGGATGATATGGCCCTAAGTTGGTTGGAAGAAGCCGGATGGGATTACGTTCAGGAAGACTGTATTGTGAGGTTTGCGCAGCGCCGTGACCTAAATATTGCTAATAATCCGCTTCCATGGTTCAAGCAAATACAAGATGAAGACCAATCTGGGTGCTCCGTATGGTGTGTACACGAGTTCGGAGAAGATTCAGACAAGGGTACAGCAGAACTCGAATGGATAGGGGATCTCAGTGATTTAGAAGAATCCTCTAAGGCCGTTCCAACGTATATCCGCAGCCTCAAGCTAGAATCCGAAAGCCTCGAACAATGCGCGAGGCGATTAGCGAAATAGAACAATCAAACGCGATAAGGTACGTTTTTTCACATGACTTGACAACTAGGGCACATATCCAGACGCCTTCCTGAAATCCTAATGCGCTCTATCGTACTCCCACATTCATGGCAGTCTAGACCATTTCTGCAAAATGCGGAGTGCCTGTACGACCGCCGTCGCTCGCCCTTGTCCTTCCGCCTCCCAGCGAGCTCGTCACTCACAGTCAGCCCGTTGCTCTGATACGACCTGATGCTGACGCTCTTCGTGAGCGATCCCCACTTGTGGATCCTCTCCGCATCTAGGTCCTTAGGCCTCGTCTTCGGGTGCACACCAGCCTGGTGGAGTATCTCGCTTCTCAGGTAGTTCCCGAGGCCGGCCACGAACGACTGGTCCAGCATCAGCGAAGCAGCGCTCCTACCGTTGAACCGAGGGCTCTCCAACCTGCTCATGATCATATCCGGGCTCGTTGTTTCATCCAGTACGTCGGGGCCCAATTTTGCGATGTATGGGTGGGACTCCTCGTCCTTTGTGGGGATCACCTCAACATCCGTCGCGGACCATAGCCTCACAGCATAACCCTCTGCGATGAACTCGGCCCTAAGCGACCTGTTCCAGCGGATTTCTGTACTTACCTTGTTAACGGTCCACTTACCGTAAAGCTGGCTATGACAGTAGAGGCTCAGATCGTTATCAAATCGTATGAGGAGGGCTTTCCCACGCGATGTAACAGATTTGACACAAGCCAACTCTAGAACGCCCTCAAATTCAGATATCGGCGGATATGGGAGTCGCAGGCGCGAGAGCTCCTTATCACGAATCCTATTTGATAGTCGATCCGCAGCGCGCCTCGTCTCAGGCCCTTCGGGCATCAAGTCACCTCTATACCCGATTTTCGACTCTCCGACGACTTCATCTTCCGAATATGCCCATCAGCAATTGCACCGTCTATGAACAGGTCGTAGAACGCATCTATTGTGTGACTTATTGGCTTAGAGTACCCTCCTCCCATGAAAACAACACATGGCAATCCTTTCTCTATGAGGTAAGAGAAGACCATCCGATTCCGGGCCCTCATCCCCTCTCTCGTGACCTTCAACTTCCCAAGCCCGTCTTTTTCCAGAGCGTCTACGCCAGCTTGAAACAGAACTAGGTCCGGCTCGTATTCCTCAAGGATATCCAAACTCTCTCTCACCTTCTCAAGATATCGTGTATCCCCATCTCCAGAATCCAATGGCAGATCATAATCACTGACCGCCTTTCTGAATGGGAAGTTATCTTTGCAATGGACAGAAATCGTCAGGGCGCAGTCGATATCTTCGAGCATGGTCGCCGTTCCATCCCCTTGATGTACGTCAAGGTCTAGCACGGCCACGCGCGAGCGCCCGTGCGATTCAATTGCATTTGCCGCGCATAACGCGATGTCGTTGAATACGCAGTAACCGGAACCAAAGTCTGTGTGTGAGTGGTGGGTGCCACCTGCCATGTTACCAGAAATCCCACCAAATTCACAAACGTGCTTCAACGCAGACAGAGACCCGCCAATAATACGAAGGGTCCTCTCTACGAAAAGGTCGGTCCAAGGCTTCAAACCAATCCTATTGATCTCTTTTTCTTCCAGTGCCCGATCAATAAAACGGCGTACGAACCCCGGATCATGAGATATCAACAGATCTTCTTCTGTTGCGCATTCTGGGGTAATAAAATCGATCAAACCAGAACTTTGTGAACTCTGTATACGGTCTTTGAGCATCGCATATCTTTCCCTGGGGAACCTCGAATCACTATGAATGCCCGTCGTGTATAGGTCATGATACCATATTTTCATAGGCATCTGAGAGGAATCGACCTCTCTCATCTCACTGTCCCATACACCCAGGAAGCCATCTGTCAAAATCAGACCCCCGAAGGCTTGTTCGTGACAAACATTCTGAGAATGGCGATGCCTAGGACACCGCTGAGGGTAAACAGGATCATCGAAGATACCCCGGCTGCGGATATGGCCACCCGGATTATCACAGTGGATAGTACGAACCCGGTGTTTCTAGCCAGATTCCTGAAATCCGTGTAAAACCAGTAGGATATCAGGAGAATTAGGATGTCTGCAAGTATGAGGAACGTGAAGAAATCCAGGAAGAAGATTGTGCGGTCGACCGATCCACCGCCTTCTTGGACAGCCGCTATCCAACTAGTCAGCGAGAACAGCGCGATTATGAGAAATACGACGAGCATGAAAATCGCAATCGCCTTCTTCATCACAATGAACGCGCTCACTTCCTCGGAGACGCTGAGGTCGTCCTCCTCGCCTTTCTTCATGTTGTAATATGTCAGGGCAGTGTAGAATAACGCCAAGAAGGCCGCGCACTCGACCAGAAGGAAGGCGACGTCGTCGCTTACCTTCCAACCATCCGAGCCATCAACCTCTGGTAGCCGCTTCAGTATGTCTCTAACCACAAGCAGGGTAGCGATCTCGTACTGCTTTCCGACCGATGACGAGAAGGAATCCGGTATCGTCCTGATGAGTTGGTACACCTCATAGGTCAGAAGTATGGAGAACGGGGTGTAAAGGGCGGAGAGGGGCGATCGGACCAACTCGGCAGAATCCCCTGCGATTGTTATTTGGCCGGAGTTATTCAGGGCCCATAGCGATAGATGGGCGAAGAAGCCGATGACAGCCGAGATGATGGCGACCCTCCTGACATTCTCATCCATCCCGGCCCCCATCGACCGTTCGAAGCCGGCTTCAATCGCGTCTCTCACGTCGAA
>DAVB01000022.1 GCA_002505455.1 Euryarchaeota archaeon UBA52
CAAAATCTGTCAGCGAAATACACGTGGCCCCAGGAAATGCAGGAACTTCCGTAATTGGCACGAATCACCCCGTCTCGGCAAGTGATATTCAGGGAATAACAAAACTCGCAGTTGAAATCGGAGCGAATCTTGTTGTCATCGGCCCAGAAGATCCTCTCGTAGCGGGACTAGCCGATGAACTTCGTTCAATGGGAATACCCTGTTTCGGTCCTGGAGCCAGTGGAGCGATGATCGAAGGCTCCAAGCAGCATGCAAAGAAAATAATGAGTGAGCTCGGAATACCGACTGCCGAATCTGTGATGGTCCTAAATACAGATCAAGTATTAGAGGCACTACACTCTATGGGCCCACCATGGGTCATTAAGAGAGACGGGCTCGCTGCTGGTAAAGGAGTAACTGTGACGTCCGATATCGAGGAGGCAGAATATGCAGCCTCTTCGGCTATCAGGAAAGATGATTCCGTATTGATCGAGTCCTTCCTGGAGGGCGAAGAAGCATCACTCCTGGTTTTGATGGATGAATCAGATTTCGCCGTACTTCCCGCCAGCCAAGATCACAAAAGGCTGAACGACGGCGACAACGGTCCGAATACAGGGGGCATGGGCGCCTATGCTCCAGCACCTGTCGCTGAAAATTCCGTCATCGAACGAGCGATATCCAGCATCATCGTTCCGATGCACGAATATTTCTCTAAGAGCGAAAGCCCCTACAGGGGCTGTCTTTACGTGGGCCTGATGATTCGGGACGGTGCTCCAAGCGTAGTTGAATTTAATGCAAGATTGGGGGATCCAGAGACGCAGGTCACAATCCCCCTCATTGAATCTGATTTGGGACTTCTGTTACTGTCGGTAGCTGAAGGCAAACTAGGAGAATTCGATTTGAAGATAAGCGAAAACCACGCTGCTACAGTGGTTCTTGCATCTGAAGGATACCCTCACAATCCAGCTAAGGGGAGGGAGATATCGGGACTTGAAGGAACGCGGTTTGAGGGGAGGACAATCATTCACCACGCAGGAACAAAACTGTCGAATGGCAAGATAACGTCGTCCGGCGGCAGGGTGCTAAGTGCAACGGGTATCGCCGAGAGTCTCAGTGAGGCTATCGAGGCTGCATATGGGGCAATCTCGCAGGTCAATCTGGAAGGTGGCCATTTCCGCAAAGACATCGGTTCACGAGCCCTCGACAGACCCCAATCGACCCCAAAATCGAAAGACTAGGGCAGATATCCGCACCGTCCCGCTTAAATGCAGCAGCAAGGTGGC
Source organism: Euryarchaeota archaeon UBA52 (assembly GCA_002505455.1). GTDB lineage: Archaea > Thermoplasmatota > Poseidoniia > Poseidoniales > Thalassarchaeaceae > MGIIb-N1. The sequence goes on from DAVB01000022.1 coordinate 1,263, forward strand.
CGCGATGCTGGACAGCCTCGGCTGTACTGGGTGAATGGAATGGAAGACAAGAACGACAACACCGATGCGGTATCTCTGAGGGGGATTTTAGGCGGCCCAGTAATGCTGGCTGCAGCCCTAATAGTGTTCTTAGTTGCTGCACAGGTATCGGGACAGAATGGATGGATGGACGAAACAAACCTCCTTGCTCTGCCTGTCGTGGCCGCCCTTGGGGCGGTCGTCGGGAGGATTAGCTCGGAACACCCCTCTGCTAGGGGTATCGATTCTTCTATCCTCACATCTTCTCTTATTGCTGCCTCATTGGTTTCGACCCTGGTAATCCCCGTGATGATATCCGTGACTTTCCTTCTCGTGTCCCTGGGGACACATGTCATGATATCCCGAGGAAGGCCGATGGAGGCAAACTTCCTCGCTGGTGCGGTCATTGGCTTACACGTTGCCATCCTCTTTGCATCCACTTCTAGTCTGGAAGAAGCAGTCTCTGACGATTCTACACGTTCTCTCCTAGCAGCACGATTCTCTTCAATGTGGATCGTAATGCTCTTCGGCTCGTTGTATCTAACACTGATCCTTTCGAGAACTATCGATAGAATCAGTGAGAAGGGTATGCTGGCGGAGTTACCATTCGATCCACGCAATAAGTTGGCACACTTCTCAGCCATCGCAGTGATGGTATCAGCAATCATCCCCATGATTTGGCTTTCATCTATTTCTGATCCTGATGCATACGAGAAGGGAGCACATCTGGGCCCTCTCTGGGGACTTTTCTCCGCCGCGATAGCCCTCTTTGTCACATTCTGCAGATCCGAGCGCTGGAATGTACTGGCTTCTGTTATAGCATTGAATTGGATAATCTACACTATTGGCAGGCTTCAAGACATAGGGGTTTCGGGTTTCCCGAACGCTCTTTCCGATAGCGGTTCTTACTCCATGATACTTTGGTTACTAATCACAATATGGGCAAATGTCGGCATCATAATGCTCGCCTCAAGAGGATACATTGGACCTATGGCGCCTCTAAGGGAGCCCTCTGAACTCAGGAGATGGTGGCAGAACCATAACTACACGATACTCGTCGGGACCGCGCTCGTTGCAGGGCTCGTCGTTAGAGTGATTTGGAACGTTATCCCTGCCATGAATGCCTCAGTAATCGGCGATTGGGACCTTTCAGGGGGTTCCGATCCGTGGTACATGAAGCGGATTATCGACTATGTAGCGGTCGAGCGAGCCCATCTCGTCTTCGATGCTGATAGGAACTATCCAGTGGGCGGTCTCAATCCAAGACCACCTCTTTTCTCATGGTCACTCGCACTCGGCGGCATCTTGCTGTCATGGGTTGCAGACATGTCTCTGTCTGAGGCAGTTTGGTGGTCAGTAGAATCCCAGCCAGCGATCTGGGGCGCCCTCATCGTGCTTCCAGTAGCTGGCATGGCTCGACGTTTCCACAGCCCTCTTGCAGGAATAGTTGCTGCATGGCTGATCGCATTCATGCCCGGCCACATATCGCACTCTACGTTCGGTCTTGCTGACCACGACTCATTCGCTATGTTCTTCCTCACAATGGGATTTTATTGGTGGGTCCGGGCAATGATCGACATCAAGCAAAACAGGCTATTTGCAAGGACTTCGTGGAATCCTGCTTACCTCATTGCAGGAATTCGCTCGATGTGGGCCAATCAAAGAACAGTGATGTTGTTCGCAACTCTCGCCGGCGTCTCATTTGCAACGGCCGGTCTTGCATGGAAAGGATTCGTTTACGCTCCTGGCATCATATTCCTAGCCTTCTCTGGCGTGGCAATCCTAAATCTGTTCAGGGGTAGGGACACCCTCCCAATCACCTCTGCAATGAATCAGATGCTAATCACATCCATGCTGATTCCTCTTCCATTCTACATATGGCCCGGAATGAATCTCCTATCCGATCCTAGCGGGATGGCGCCTCTGATCTACATGCTTGGATTCACACTAGGCTTGGGTTACGTCATCTCAGCTGCCAGGGATAAGCCATGGTTGCTTGTATTCACAATGACTGCAACCCTGTCTGGGGCTGTTCTAGCTATACTTTACACGCTGCAGGCCATTGATCTCTATGCTGGCTGGGACATTCTCTTCACCGGCGGGTTCTATTTCTCCAAGAACAAGGTGTTCTCAACGATCGGAGAAGCCCAAGCACCGGATAGAGGGATCCTATTCGCTTCATTCGGCCCGATAGTGGCCATCGCAGCAATAGGCTACGGGCTCATACTGATGTGGAGAGGGGGCAGGAAAGAGAACAATGCCTCGTTTTTACTGGGGGCCTGGATCGTAATTGCATCATACATGTCTTGGACTGCTGGTCGATTCATATTCAATGCAGGTCCACCCATGGCAGTCGTAGGCGCAGTTGGATTGACATCCCTCTGGATCGCAGCAAATCCGGGCGAGTTTACGAGACACTGGAAGAAGAGCGGCATAGGCTCACCAAGAGCACGATTCAACAGCACTTTCTCGGCAAGCAGGTCAAGACCCGGAGTTCCGGCAGTAATGATGATCCTACTCATCGTGTTCTCTCAGCATGCGACATATGGGATAGATTCCGGAATACCCAGGGGAGATTCTTCTTCAGGCGATGTAGATGAGACCATCCAAGGGATTATGCCGGATGTACTTCGATATGAGGTTCTTGGATTTTCAGTACTCAACTCCAACCAGTATTCCCCAGATCAAAGATGTACTACTGGCTGTTGGTACCTTGGAACGTTCGGCCCCGGATTCAATGGCGGCGGATGGAATATGGCATATGATTGGCTTGCTAATCAAGATACAGAAACCGATTTCACCGAGCGTCCAGCGTTCCTTTCATGGTGGGACTACGGTTTCCAGGCACTATCTCACGGCCAGCACCCCACTGTTGCCGACAACTTCCAGTCCGGTATCCCTGTAACAGGCAATACGCTGCTGAGCCATTCGCAGGAAGACGTCCTCGCATTAATGATCATGAACTCGTTAAGGAAAGGAGGAGTCTCTGATGAATCCAATCAGGAGGTACTCGATTCGTATTTCGAAGAGAATCAGATCAGGGAACTCGAAAGAATCCACAGTATGACTTCAGAAGACGTAGAGAAGCGATCACTCGCAATCATACATTCTGACGGGGAGGTACAACTCTTACGGGGAGCCTATCTTGCTGAATCTGGTCTGCCATCAAAGTTCGGTTGGTTCGTCACCGACCAAGGTGAAATCGTTGGTGAGAGATTAGACAATGCAGAAGACGCTATGGCCCTCTTTAATGACACGAGGGGCTCTTCCTCGCCATTCTCGAGCAATCCATCCCATTATCTCATAGGGGATCACAGATACACGCCCGATCTTGTTGAGGATTTCGACGATCTATCTACAGGAATCCATCGAACAAATGCAAGATTGGCTGTCGGCAGGGCATTCATCACGCATGTCCTCGATTTGGATCAGATTGTTGACCTTCTAGGGGAACTTTCCTCAATCGGCTGGGAGGTGCAAACTTTCCAAGGCCGTATCGGCGAGACGGTAGAGAGGAATACAGAAGTCCGATACTTCGCAATCGATGACAGACTCTACCCGCTGGGAGGACTCTTCTACGAGGACTACTCCTATCACGGCGGTCAAACAACGGGCATATTCTACGCACCCACCACCCTCGCTGGACTTGACCCTGAAGACTACATTTCCAGCAGCTACTTGACGAAGAGGGGCGATGGGCCGATTATCCCCAGAACCTCCGGCGAGTATGAGCAGGAATACCTGGACGACATCATCAGACAGCAGTCAGGAGCTATTACGGACCCGAATCAGATAATTTCGCTAGAAGACATCGACTACATTCAGCAACCAGCTTTCTTCGACACATTCCTCGCACGCATATATGTTGGATACGGAACATCCACGCTCGGATTAGATTCAGGAACTTCTGGACAACCAGGCCCAACGTGGGCAAGAGCAGGCACTCCCGGCACCCCTCTCAGCAACTCATACGCGCTTCCAGGGGCCATGATGAACCATTTCGTCATCGCTAACTATCATGATGACGGATCAGACTACCCTGACGAAGACGGCAATGGGGTGCCTGACATCTATGACTGGAGCGACCCCCGCGTAGATCCAAGCCAGTATTACAGCGCCATAGGCACTGCAAACTCGAATGTAAAGATCGTCAAATATTACAGCGGAGCTACTCTTGAAGGGCAGGTTGTACTCGAATCAGGTGAGCCCGTCCCGAATGCAAGGATACTCGTAGAGAGGGATGCATTCAGTGCAGAGGAACAGGAAGTCGACGGAGTAATCGAAGACTCCGACCCTCGAACGTATTGGGTACCTATCGTTTCTGAAGTCGCCGATGATGAGGGCCGATTCACAGCCACAGTCCCTGCCGGAAAGATACGGGTTTCTGCATTCTACGGCGCAGTAGACAACACAGCAGTGAGAGCACAGATACAATCCGGCGCATTTGAAATGCTATCTGACATTACAAGGGAGCAAACCGACTTAGAAGATCGCAATATCAACCCCATAACCGCAATTCTTGGTGGTGTGGCTGGAACCACATACATCGGCGCATCCTCGCTCATGGTCACTGGAGAACAGGGCCACAGCGGAGGGGAGGAAGTCATCTCAACGACCATCACAGTTCCTTCCGCAACAGCAACGGGACAGCTCCAGTGGACCGGTGAGACATCTTTCAATGGCCAGCCAATTGCTAATGCAACAGTGGTACTCAAGCCATCCGACCCAGAAGCATCACACCAGGGCTACTCGATCTCGACCTCATCGGGATCGATAGAGGGAGAAGGATTGTACTTCCAGGGCGACGGAACTGCCACGTTCAACGGCCCGGGGTCGTTCGAGTCTCCACTGCCCGCTACAGCCGTCGAGTTCACGGGAACCCTCAGCCAGACTCTTAGAAACAATCAGTCTGTAACCGGTACTGGAACTTTCGAAGGTAAGGGCACATTTGTCGGTGAACTGGATTCCGATGACCCAGCCAACCAATGCACAGAGAACGGTACGATTCCAGATGGGGAGCAAAAATGCATGTTGGACTCTACGACATTCCTTCTCGATGGAATGTTCAACGGAACGGGCAAATTCGTCTCTGACGGTCAGTCTCTGTTTATCAGACATTATTCAGATGCAACCTTCACAGCAGCAGGAAAATTCGACGTGGACGCTGACGGGGACGGGCCATACGGCACGATCACGGGCGATGGCACATTCCAGGGCGATGGCACATTCAGCGGCCCAATGGTGAGCGAGGGGACATTCCACCTATCCGGCGCGATACCCGGGGATTATGCGGTAGAAGTATTGCTTAATTCGGGCCAGTCCATCCAGGTCGATACCCCCTTCACGATACCACGTTCAGCAACTTCCGGAACACGATCGGTCGATGTCACGGGAATTTCTCTGAATATGATAGTCTCCGATGAGGATGGCTCCCCGGCAGAGGGAACAATCACACTCAGGGACTCCGAGGCTCTAGACTCGACACCATCTGACGCCTGTTCGGATTCGAATCTGGCACCATGTACCGTTACGATAGGAGATGGGGGCACAGTGAGTATTGGCCCAATCCCATCGATGCCTCATACTGTCTCGTACGATGCAGATTCGGACGGGTTCGACGATCTCGTCGTTGACGTCCTCCCAGAGGAGGCAACATCGGGCATAGTTTCAATCGATGCCACCGTCCCAGTCAAGTATGATGTCTCTCTGACGATTCTGTCCAGTGATGAGGAGGAGATCCCCGGGCTAAATCTTCAGATTACGAACCAGATAGATTCGAGCACCTATGGCCTCGTATACAGCGCCTCGTCATCGACATACAATGCTGAAGTTCCCCCTGGCGAGTACATCCTCAACCACACACTCGACAACACGCAGTTGTGGGAACGCTTCGATTTGCAGTCCGATATGGAAGATACCTTCAGATTCAAGGTCAGCTCGATTCTTTCAGGCACCGTTTTCGTTGCCGATGACGATCAAGACCCTCTTCCCGAGGACTTCGTACAGTATGCACAGGTGATCGCCAGATGGTCTGGATTCGAAACCACGACTCTGACCGATGACGATGGCAATTACGAATTCACCCTCCCTGTCGGTGAATCCGTGACCGTCACCGTGGTGGTTGGATTGAACAACCTCGTGGATGGAGAGGTCGTAGAGATCATGAACGAAAACCCCGACCTCGATCTCGTTGCACGCAAGGGATCTACATACGAGGGCGTGGTGACAGTCAACCGGCCCAATTACCTGTACACTTCGAGCCTTCTAGGCTGGGAGCCCCTCTCTATTATCGCATCGAATGATTCTACTGATGTCACGTGGGTATCAAGGGTGGGCTCAGACGGACTCTTCGAGATAGCGCTGCCAACAGGCGAATGGTCGATCCAGGTCTTGGAATCAGATTACCCATCTACAGCGGCTTCTACCACTCTAGGCGAGATGATCGAACTGACGATCAACCCCCAGAATGCTACTCTTGACTTGTTCGCATTCATAGACAACTCAAGAGACGGAGTCAGCGACAATGGGACGGGTGTTTCGGTAGAATTCAACATTGTAGCATTGACAAATGATGGACTGGGGGCAAATCTGACTACTTCTAACGATGGCACCGGGTCAGTAGATCTCGAACCGGGCTCGTATAGGATTGATACCACTGTTCTGAATGCTGATCAGACTCTCTTCGGAACTAGAATTCTAACAGGACAAACATCTTTCGAAATCAACCTAGATGGTTCTTCAGTCGAGCGTTCGATTGGATTCGACCCAGAGGGCGTAGTCAACATAACGGTGCTAGACCAGACGTTATCCCCTGTTTCCGATCTCGAAGTTCGATTCAGGAATATCGACAGACAACTCGAGTTCATATCCACGCTCACCACGGATGAGAATGGCTCAATACTCGCGTTGCTACCCGATGGGTCCACGATAATCGAGATAGAGGGATACGAACCCGGCGACGGCTCGGTGCTAGGCGCTCGCATCGCTGTCGATGTATCTGCGGGTGATCCGGCCGTCGTCAGAACTATTGAGCTAACCGAGATGGCATGGGTCAATCTGACAGTAACCGACGACTTGAGAGCCGATGGTTCACAGGGCCTGAAATTGATCCTCGATTCAAACGATGGAATAGGTACGGTTCAGATGCCAATAACGAATGAGTCCGGTGGCACCTCCGCGATGGTCGTGCCCGGCTCGTGGAATATCTCGTACGACGTCGAGGATCAAGGAGTCCGTTTGACTATTGAAGAGACGACGATAGGCGACGTCTTAGCAGGGGAATCAATCGATGTGAGCCTCAATGCCAACAGGGAAGCAAAACTCTCGGGCAAGGTATTCTGGGACTTCGACAAGGACGGAGGCGCAGATGTCGCAGAGGGCGTGGCAAACGCCTCAATAAGCATCACAGGAAATGATATCGATATCGAGCTTGTAGCCGATGAAGACGGCCGATACTCCACTATGCTCCCATACAACTCCAGCGTGAGCATAAGCGTTCAGAAAGACGGATTCTCCGACGCGACACAAGACGCATCTGTGATGGGCTTCCCCGTTGAGTCGGACATACAACTCACTGCTGGGACCGTGACTGCATCTGGATCGGTGAACTATCTCGGCAACTCAATAAATCCGGATTGGTCGGACGATGTTGAAATCATCCTTGTTCCCAAAGACGGATTCGCCGCTCCTCAAGTACATGCAGTGAAGGGCGGAGTAGATTCTTGGGACGGGACTTGGTCTGTAGACCTAGAGCCTGGCAGGTACATCCTCCAAGTACGCGACACTTCCCGAAATCTAGTCGCATTCAGCGAGATATTCGCAGATCTAGTCGACGGGGGCTCCGCAGATGTCGACCTCACACCAGGCGGGTGGCTCTTACTATCCGGTTCATGGCTCGACTACGATGGCAATCTCCACAGCCTCTCTTCATCAGATCTCGATCTTTCTGAGGCCGATGTGACCGATCAAGAATTGTCTTTGCTGATATCCTCGGACTCATCACTGGAATGGAGAATGAGTATCCCAGAAGATGGCGATGTAAGAGCTCTGATGCCAGCAGGGCCAATTTCCATCTCAGGCGATTTTACTGTTGATCAGAAAGATAGGATCATGTCGTATGAAGCCGGCCAGACGGTACTAATACCGTCATCAACCATATCCGACTCCATAGAGACCGCACCTGTCGATCTACGCTTCACAAGAATCTCAAACAGTTCTATGTCTGCAATGATGACATCTTCCGATTCGGCCACTGTGGATGAGGATGGGGTCCTCTTCGCACTGCCTAATCTGACAGATGGATACGAGCCCATGACTGTCCAAATAGAACTCGACTACGAGGGCCACGAATCATCCGATGTATTCACCCTTAGCGCGATTGTTCCAGGTACGGATGGCCCCTCATGGACTGTCGAGTTCGATAATGGCAGCGGAGTCTACTCAGAGACGTCAACAGTCACCCTTTCCATAGACGACGATGAGGCGTCGATCACCGCTAAGATAACGCCTCCAAATGCATCTGTGGCACGGCACTTCCCCAACGCACGAACCATCTCGGTGCAGGCATCAACCGACTCGGGCGTTTCTGAGAACGTACAGATTAAGGTAAACGTCCCAAAGACTTCAGGGTGGTCTCTCGCAACTCCCCCTGAGGAACTATACGGCGTCAAACCAGGATCCCAGACGTCTGTTTCACTCGCCTTCTCTAACGATGGAAATGCAGACGACGTCTTCTCACTGTCCTTCGACGATGATGCTCTCCCTCCAGGTTGGACCAGGACCGGTGCTCAGACCATCACAATGGGCGCCTTTGAGATGCAGTCCGCGTCGATAGTTCTCAACGCACCTTCCGATTCAGAAGGACAGTCATTCACATTAGTGATGTACGTCGTAGGCGACGATCAGACAGAATACCCGCCAGTTGAGATAGACGTGAGCGCGGAGTATCCCGATCTGAATATCGACGAGGATACCATCTCGTGGATGAGCGGTGGAATCGACCCAGTCTTCGGATCCATGCAGACGGTAGTACTTACAATCGAAAACGACGGGCTGGTGCCGGCTGAAGAGGTCGTCATCAGAGCCGATCATAAGACATCAGTCAATTCCGAATTCTCGGGCATCAATGCAACTGCGGTAGTCAGCGTCCCTGCAGGAGGCGAGTCCGTTGCGTACTTGGACTTGAATTTCACAGACCTAACACAAGGTGAGGCTTGGATTGTCTTCTCCATTGAATCGGTAGACGGACAGCTATCCGACGAGAAGCATGAGAAGAAATACAATCTCCTATCCCCTGCGGTCGAAGACGCGAGCAATGCAACTCAGGTACTCATGGTCATACTCATAATATTCCTCGGAGGACTGCTGATTATGCTCACGAGGCGCCCGGGTAGGAGACCAAACGCTCCATTCTGAACGCATACGTGGGAGGGTGTGACTGGCAATGCCCCTCGACGGCGTCGAACTGATGCCCGAGCCTGAGGACTCTTCCATATTAACGGCAGTCGACCCCGATGCGGAGGGATATTCTGGGGACGCCTATGGCGTATCCGACGAGGCTGCAAGGAAGTTACGCAGGCCAGTCACATCTTTTCAGCCATTCATATGGCCTTATGGCGCTGTAGGAGCCTCTGCAAGCATCATCATCATGGTTCTGATGTGGCCGATGATTCAACCGCTAATAACGGCGTACTTGCCTGCTTCTGGATGGGCTTACGAATCTTCCGGGGTCGATGAACTTCGAGATGAAGGTCTAGATGGATCCGGAATCAAGGTATGCATCGTAGACACCGGAATTGATCCCGAGCATCCTGATTTCAAAGATATGAATCTGGTGGGCTTCCGGGATTTTTATTCGTTCGACCACGGCACGGTCAGAGACGTAAGCCAATCCAACCATGGAACTGCTATGGCCGGCCTACTGGTGGCTAAAGGGTCCGGACCGATGAGGGGCATGGCCCCCAATGTTGAGTTGAGCGTGGCAGTTGGTCTAGGCCCAGAAGGAACAACAGGCAATAGTGCAAGGGTTGCAGACGCAATTCAATGGTGCAGGATATCCCAAAAGGTGAATATCATCAGCCTCTCCTTAGGGGGTCCTTTCGAGGCAACCTCACAAATCGCCTCGAGATCAGTGGCGGGAGCGGTCGAAGACGCATTGGATGCAGGCATATTCGTTGTTGCAGCAGCTGGGAACGCCGGACCCGACAATACGGATGTATCCACCCCTGCCAATGTCGATCGCGTGATTAGCGTCGGCGCATATGACAGATTTATGACGCCCTGGTCGAATAGCTCCATAGGTTCACAGATTGATCCTTATTCGGAGACAACAAGGACATGGCCGAATCAGAAACCCGAGATACTCGGCCCCGGATCATACATTCTTTCAACGGTATCCAGCGACAAGTCCCCCCCATATGCATATTCCACTGGCACGAGCGATGCAACCTTGTTCGTGACCGGCTCGCTAGCTTTAATCCTCCAAGATCTCTCGCAGCGTGATGTGGTGAATATATCCTCATCCAATGACAACAGAATCGATATCGTCAAGCGAGCACTCGCGGAGAGTGCAAGGCCCGTGGGCGGACAGATCGGACATGACGCAAGATCCGGCTATGGCATGCTCGATGCAGTGGAGTGGCGCGATCAAGTGGAGTCTACAGCCAATCAATGGTAGTTATTCCACAGCTCCAGGGTTAAACTTAGCACACTTCGTCTTATATCCCTGTACGCCAGCAGTGAGGGCATGCACGACCGTGCTGCCTCCAGAAGCCGCGCAATTGTCACCATACTTTTGATCTCGTCCCTTTCCGCTTTGATCGGTCCCGCAGCCCCTGTAGTCGCTGATAATGAGACGAGTGCGGGATACATCAATGCGGTTGAAGTGTGGTCTGGAACGCACAATGTCGCCGGTGATATCATCATCTCTCCCGGTGCCAAACTCATAATCGAACCATCCACTGACGTCATATTCGCGAATGGGACTTCACTGGAAGCAAGGGGTAATCTGTGCATCGGGGCTGCATCATGTGGCGCTTCTCAGGATGCTACTCCTGCTACTCGAATATCCATGACGTGGAGCGATCCTGAAAACGCCTCTGCCTCTGGAGACTGCGACGGCATGTCATTTGGCACCTCGACCTTGGGGATAGAAGACCCTTCGTGCGGAGAGGGAATAATCATCAGAAGTACAATCGATCTCGCTCAAACCGCACTTCGCCATCTCGATATCAATTCTGCATGGGGAGTCCCGTTCCCTGTCCCTATCGTGAATCAGTTTCGTTATGGCGCGTTAGTTCTGCAGGGAGCTTCGCCGGAACTCGTTGAATTACAATTCACAGACACGAATACTTCCAGCGTTCTTGCGACAGAACTTGCACAACCAAGATTCGTAGGCGGTTCGTATACCGTTGGAAACGACGAGCAGAGCGGAGTTACTGGGAATGCAGTACAGATTTACGGAGGCGGCACTGGCAGTATCCCGATTCTGTTTGAGAATTCAGAATTCTTCTCCACGGATAGGGGTTGTAGAAATCAGGACAACGGTCGATCTGCGGTCTGGATTGAAGAGTCATTCGCAGAATTCAAAGATATAACGGTGGTAAGCGGAGATTTCGGACTGAGTTACAGGTCCTCTGCTGGCAAGGTATCTGGCTCAACTATCAACGTGAATTGTAATGGCGTAGATATCAATGGCATGATATCCGTTGGGACCAATGAATATGCTGCTAATGTTTCAGGAAACACGATTACAACTGTCGAAGGCACGCCAATAACCGCATACGCAGGGGCACTAGCAGAAATACACGACAATACTCTCTCCGGCGCTGCAGAGGGGTCCGGCATAGGGGTTCAGTCGAGTAGGGTGACAATTCATGGAAATACGATAGGCCCCATAGGGGGTTGGAATGGTATCTGGCTGTATGGATCATTCGATGTAGATGCCCAGAATAACACGATTACCGATACAGCAAAGGAACCAGTCATGGCAGGAGATTACTGGGCAGGGGACAATCCTGACGTCCGTCGTCTCTATTTCGCCAATAACGAGGTAACCGTGTCAGGAACGGGGGTTTGCCAGAGTAGCAAGTACTGGGGCGGAGAATTCACCTGCTCTGTTGTACAAGTCCATAGGGCAGGTGCAACAATTGTTGACAACGTTTTCACAGCAGGAGGTTCAGCAGATGGAATCCGAGCAACTGGAGCACTGCTCAATGTCCAACGAAATACGTGGAATCTAAATGCAGAGGGCGCCGTCATTCAGAATTACAATACTGGTTTTGCAGGTGCACAGCAATATGGTAGCCTAGCATTCTTCAGCGAAAATCAATGGAATGGAGTTACAAGCACGTACAATATCACCAAGTCTTCTGTCACAGTTCAGTCCGAGACGATACCGAATCCTGATGTCGGAGAGGTACCTGTAAAACTATCATGGAACGACCAGGAAGCATGGCCAGGCGTTGTCGATAATGACAATGACGGGGAACCAGACGGTGATTGGGATACAAACATCATCCCTCACCAAGTATCCAGTTGCGCCATATGTCCCGATTACACTCCTCGAGATTTCCCATTGGCCATCAATATGGATAACAACTCGACAGTCTTCACATTCTCAAACGTCGTCAATCTCAATCTCTCAAAGATACAGATAGCCACACAGCCAACTTTGTATTCCGTACAGGTAAAGAGAGCCGAGCTTGTTCGATTCCAGGCTATTTCCAAAGGTACAGCCGTGCCCGGTACGAATATACTCATCGAGGATGGGGTTGG
>DAVB01000017.1 GCA_002505455.1 Euryarchaeota archaeon UBA52
GGTGGGACTTATGGGATTCAGCCGGGCTCATCCATAGGGATCACAATCTTCGTGCATAATTATGGCGAAGTATCCCGTTCTGCTTTATTGGATATAGATCTACCAGAGGGATGGGATTGGGAGTGGAGCGATCCAATGGTACAGCCCGGTGCAAGGGTGATCAGTATCGATAGCGATGTGGGAATTCCAATTTCAGCATTGATCCACGCCCCCGATCCGGGGCCTTTCGCACCAGAATGGGAATCGGTGCACTATGCAACCGTGACCGTGCTCGATGAAGTCGGGGGTAGCGATGAGTGGTCTTTTGGCCTCGAAGTTGGTCGCACGAGGGACGCGGGCATAACCTCTGGGGGGGAGTCGCTATCCATGCCTCCGGGTTCTATCGCGATACTAGAAGTGGGGGTCCTGAATAAAGGAAATGGTATTGACAACATCGATGTTGGCATAGTAGGCCAGGGAGACGTCTCAACAGGTGTGGGTACTGGCATCATCTCACAAGACGGTTGGGGTGCGATATTGCTAGACTCACCGTTAACGACGGGAGTGGGCCCTTGGGAAGAAGTAGTTGTGAGGATACAACTTGCATCCTCAGGTGATTCTTCGGGTTTTTTTGATTTTGAAATCAGAGTTGCTCCTTCAAGCGGGACTTACACCGATTCGGTTCAAGTAGGCGCGATGATTTCAACACGGATATCCGGCGCTATGGATGTCGATTCAAATGATTGCTCTTACGTGGAACCTGGCGATGGATGCAGCTTGGATCTGACGATACGAAATGAAGGCGAGGGCCGGACGACATACTCGGTGAATGTGGATGGGGCTCCGAGTTGGATAGGGACGGATGGCGTCCAGATGGTAGAAATCGAAGGCGGCGAGGAAAGTAAGATTACTTTGGATATAGAGATTGGAAGCGAATCTCCTGCCAACGATGACCTTGGAATTGAGATCCGGCTAATGACTCAAGGACTCATAATCGACTCCAAGAGTATCGTAATTGGTATTCGATCCGAGGCGGAAATCGTGATCTTGGACACTACCTCATGCACAGCAGATGGAGAAGGTGAATTATTGCTGGCGGCGACTATATCGAATATAGGTATGGAATCCGACTATGTCGACCTCTCAATTGACCTAGACAGAAGTGGGGAACATGGGATCATCGTAGAGTCTTCGAGGAATAACGAGCGTTCCATTCGAATCGGGCCGGTGCTTCCAGGTGAGTCTGTAAACATTGGCGGCTGGACATATTCGAGTAGTGAGTCTGTTCGTATGGAAGTATCAGCATCTACGGCTGGTAATCCCTCAGAATCAATAAATGCCGCATGCACGTTCTCTGAAGACTTCATTGCACGAAATGAAGTAAGTTCTAGTTCGTTAGATATGGGTTTGCTGCAGTCTGCATTCTTGATTCTGATTTCTCTGCTCAGCGTCGGGGGGCTATTTCAGCTTAGAAGTACGTTAAAACGCAACAAAAGCGAAAATAGAGCCTCCGAGAAAGTTAGTTCAACGATAACAGCAGAGGAGTTTTCAAGTGGTTTCAAACGAACTAAGGAAGAAAAAATCATCCAAAACAGAGAGGAGATTGCACGTTCCAATCTGGCATTGGACAAAGGAATCGTCGATGATGTGATAGAGGAAATTGATGGTTTACCTAAGGAAAATAGGGTTCCCAAGCAACACGATTCTATGCCTCCAACTGATTCTGTTGAGGACCTTATCAAGGATCTGATGGAATGAGTTCAGTAATAATCGGAGTCGATGAGGCGGGTAGAGGTCCTGCGATTGGCCCATTGGTAGTATCATCGATATGCATACCGGCTGAAGATTTACCATACCTAGAAGGCATAGGTGCGAAGGACTCCAAATCAATGAGTTCGAAGAAAAGAAGAGCTGTGGAGTCTTCGATCTTGAGAGAGTCCAAGAAACGTGACTGGCGAGTGTGTAGAATTCCGATAAGTGCCAAATCCATTGACGAAGAGCGGGCAAGTAAGAGTCTCAACTCCATTGAAATCGAGAGGTTTGTCCAGGCTATTCTAGAAGTTTCAGATCACGAATCTACAGGATGGGTACATGTCGATCTTCTCGGCAGCGATCCGAGTAGCTTTTCGAAAATGATGCGTAAGAGGATATCTGAACTTCGACCGGGGCTGCAGGTAAGGAGCGAGATAGGGATGGATGGATCATGCGCGTCGACAGGGGCTGCGTCAATTCTTGCCAAAGTAATGCGAGATTCGAGAATTTTGGAAATTAGTGAAGAAGTGGGATTCGATTTGGGTTCAGGATATCCATCGGATTCGAAAACGATAGATGCAATACGAATCCTTACCTCGGGAGATATGCCAGACACTAATCTTAGATGGACATGGTCAACGGTATCTCGGATCTGGTCCGAACGGCACGAAGGTCCGGTCCCAATAAGGACTTCAAAGGGGACCTTGATTCAGCAATCATTGAATTCATCCCTCCCTGAGGAGGGGGTGAGGTAGGACATGGGCGACGCTTGGGGCGAAGAGACCATCCTCATTGTGAGGAAATACGCGCTTCAGAATGCATTGGAGTATGACGGCGATGGGCAGATAGGGTCTACCCTGGGGAGGGTGCTTGCAGAGCGGCAGGACCTTCGCTCAAGGGCAAAGGAGTTGTCATCCATCGTAAAAGACGAGGTCGACCGGGCCAACTCGATGATGCGCTCAGAGGGGGCTGCATCGGTACGTGTCTTAATTGAGAATATTGACCCAGAAGCGGTTCAAAGGACTAAACAGACGAAGAGGGAGGGGCTGAAACCTCTGGATAATATCGCCGCTGGCGTCGTTCTTCGTTTCGCCCCTAATCCAAATGGCCCCCTCTCCATAGGCCATGCGAGAGGCGTGGTAATCAATCACGAATATGCATCGATGCATGATGGAAAAATGGTTCTTCGTTTTGATGACACCGATACAACCGTGAAGCCGCCTCTGAAGGAGGCCTATGAGTGGATTATCGAAGATTATGAGTGGCTCACAGGCAGTAAGCCGGACGTCGTGGTGAGGGCGAGTGAAAGAATGCCTGTGTACATCAGATACGCGAAAGAGATGCTGCAAAAAGGTGCAGGGTACGTCTGCGAGTGCTCAGCAGAAGATTTCCGATCCCTTAGAGTCTCGAAAAAGGCCTGTCCACACAGGGGGAGGACTGTAGAAGAGAATATCGAGGCATGGGAAAAAATGCTCGATGGAAGATTCTCTCCCGGTGACGCTGTTGTCCGGGTTCTGACAGATATGAGTCTCCCAAATCCGGCTCTAAGAGACTGGCCAGCCTGGAGGATTCAGCATGAAGCCCACCCCATGGTCGGAAATTCGTATCTTGCATGGCCTCTGCTTGATTTTCAAAGCGCGATAGAAGATCATGAACAGGGCGTGACTCATATCATCCGTGGCAAGGATCTGATGGACTCGACTCGAAAGCAGAAACTTCTGTACGATCACATGGGGTGGGAATACCCAGAAACCCTCTATTGGGGGAGAGTTAGCATCCATGGATCTGGGTCATTCTCAACCAGCGAGATACGGCGCGGTGTCGAAAACAAAATGTACAGCGGGTGGGATGATCCGAGGATTCCGACTCTTAGGTCCATGAGGAGGAAAGGGTTCGATCCGGCAGCACTCAGAAATTTCTGGGTGGATATGGGCGTAACTCAGAAAGACGTAGCTGTTGCAATGGAGTCAATCGAGGCATCAAATGCTGCATCGATCGATAGCACATCTAGAAGGATATCATTGATCTCCAACCCGGTGAATATCTCAATCCAGGGTGAGATACCTTGCGAAATCATACTGCAATTCCATCCGGATAATCCGAAAGCGGGCACGAGGAAGGTTTCACTGGCATCCGAAACTGTGACGATTGAGGAAGAGGATCTTTCAGACTCATTCAGGCTGAAAGAACTTGCAAATGTAGAATCAACAAAAGGAGTCTTCGAAATCGGTTCAACCGAAAGAGATGATGACAGGCCGATCGTCCATTGGTTGAGTCCCGACTCGTCCGTTACTTGCGAGCTGATCATGGCAAATGGAAGCGATTTAAGCGTCCTGAGTTGCTTGGTTGAGGATGCAGATCTGGAAATCGGGGAAGTTGTTCAACTGGAGCGGAAGGGATTCGCTCGTGTAGAGGATTGGTCCCAGAATTCTCGAAGATTGCTTTGGCTTCACAGATAAGCCTCCAAGCAGCATAATGCATCGGCGGATTCAAGCCGGGTTCGGGTAGGCGAGTTGACATGAGTGGCGGATATGCGAGGTCAGTCTCCCTTGTTATTCTCCTTCTTTTAGCCCCTGTAATGGTTACTTCGGCGGTTGAAGAAGACGGTTCATGTTGTGAACAAGACGGTTTTCGCATGTTTCTCATCGGAGAGGCCCAATCAGGGGGTCTAACCGCATTCTCCTCCGATCTTGAAGATAGGCATTCAGCAGTGGTCACTCCTTCGGTACTTGGCGCTATAGAGATTGGAAAGTGGAGCACTACTTGGAGCGTTGAAGGTAATTACCCCAGCTCAGAATGGACTTTTGATATCCCATATGAAATTCAGGGAGCGACCGGGCTTCAGTTTAATGCTACTGTTGGAGTCAACATAGGGGGGACATACTACTCCGGATCATCTGGACCGGGGCTACTGGTCACTAATGGCGTTCTTTCTGTGCCAGTGCAAGTATCTTCAGGTACAATCTCTGAGGGTGACCAAATTAGATTCACATTGGAGGTTCAATCTCTTTCTTTCTCGGCCCCAGGGGATGATGCAGGAATTCGATTCTTCTGGGGAGATACGACGGATGCAGGGATGCTGGCGAAGTTTCCCCTAGGCACCGCGGAGATGGAAGACTCTTCTTCCAATGACGGAATCGCGTATTTCCCAGTAGAGATCGATACACATTATGGGATAGACATCTGGAACAAGCGAAGCTCGGGATATGCTACTGTTGGTTCTGAGCAGCTCACAACAAGCCCAGTAGTGACTGAAACCGAAGATGGGGTTCGGCTCGTATTCGTGTGGCAATGGCCTGAATCGTATGATGGAGGGGGTATCCAGGTTACATTCAGAGTTAGTCCGCACCCAGGGGCGACTCTGGAGTCGGTTCGTACCTACGAGGTTGATATCGATAGTGACAGTGGCACAGGAGACTGGTATCCGGAGGAGGAGCCAAAGCGCGATTCGGGCACCAAATTGAATGTGAAGATAAGCGGTCGCGCCACGGCCTCAATCGTGGATCGTGATGTGGAAATAACCGTTGACGGAGCGATGTCCCAATGGATTCGATGGGGGCTTGACAACATAGGCAACAATACTCTCGAAGGATCTTCATGGTGGAAAAACCTAGATTCCTACGAGGATTCACTTTCCAAGGGCGAAGAGCACAACGGCCGTGTTGATGACGCTGAAGTTGCAGCGCTTACGGGGCATCTTCAGACATCGTCCTCGAATATCAGGTCATTCATGTCAACGGGGCTTGGAATCGATATCGAATCTATGGTGGGCTCGGATCTTGTGGATCTATCGCAGAGAGACGTAATGATCGACTTTGGAGCAACGCGCGCGTTCTCTTCCGAGCCTGTGACGATAGTCCTGGAGGCTCGTTATACCCCAGGGATACAAGGGCAATCAGAATACCTGGTGCGCACATTCATCCAGCCCGGGAAGAGCGATTGGTTCACGAAGATAGACCTTGATGCAGGACTCAGAACTTCTGCTCTAGCAGGATTTGGTGCGGTTTCAGGAGGGGATTTGGACGTTGAGCATCGGAGATGGGTTTTCTTAGAGACGCTATCATTCGAAGATTCCGATCTCGATCCTGACCTGATATTCTCAGTTTCCTATACTCCACCTTCATCCCCTGCGGGAAGCCCATTGGTGTCAGCGTTGATTCTTGTTCTTGTGATGTCAATCACAGCAGGCCTCTCGCTTTATCTGACTCGGACCAGAATAAGGGCTCCTGCGGTTGCTACTGCGTCTCTATTCGGGGTTCTCTCTTTTATTGTGTATGTGGGTGGTTTTGATCTTCCTCTCGTGCTGGGTGTCGGTGCAGCTGGTCTTATCGGGGTTTTTCCGGTAGCTCTTGTGTCGCCCAGAAGTAAAAACAGAGGAGTTGATGGTAGATCGCTGCCCACAATAACATGCCCGAGTTGCATGACGCCCAATGTTGTGCATAGTGAGTTACGTCCATTTCGAACTTCTTGCTCAGGGTGCTTCGCCACACTTCGTCTCGATTGAGACGAGCGAATCTACTCGACCATCAATCTGAGTTGGTCACGCTTATACGTCCAATCGGAGGATATTCTTCCAGATTCTTTGTAGTACTTAGCAAGCCGACGTAGCCTCGACTCTGTGAGTTCTAATTGTCTTCGATTGTGGATGTCCTTCCGATTACCGGCCTCAAGATGGTCTATGATTCTCTGAGCCTGTCTCATGAGGTTCATCATATCCTCCGGGTATTGAGGCGTCATTTCATTACGGGACAAAATCGAGGATATTCTCTCACCCATTGCTAGTTTGACGTCGGGGATCGCATGTTGGTCTCTCAATATAATTCCTATCTCGGAAGTTGAACGTCCCTCTCCAGCGTACCTGAGTATTAGTTCCTCGATAGTCTTCTTATCAGTCTCAGACCATTCAGGAGGGCTTTCTACAAATGGTCTTGAAGACCCGCTCCGACCCTTGCCTCCGCTGTGCATCCTCGCCATACGCGCCAACCTCAGTTTGCAGGCGGCCTGCTGCCCCTCTTTAACCGCTACGCAGCAGTCTAGAGTCTGTGCCTAGCACGAGCAAGTGCCCCTGGCGCTGCCGGCCACTCCCATGAAGAGGCTACTGCTCTTGCAGAACCTCTGAGTGCACCTGCCTGCAAAACCAGTACCTCGTCACCGATACAAGGTGATCCAGTAAAGCCTGCGATATTCGATGTGAACAGGTCACCCGTCCACGTATGGCCTTCTACAAGATCGACGGTCGGGAGCATTTTGTTTTCGAGAAGAA
>DAVB01000033.1:0-440 GCA_002505455.1 Euryarchaeota archaeon UBA52
ATCGACGGGCCAGTTATCTAATGCTCCTTGGACGCCGGCTCTCCTACCTTCCCAGCGTTCAGCGGTTTCGTCCTTATCCCTGACGAATAACGCTGTTACCCACTCGCCGTCATCATGCCATGCTGCAAAGAGGGCGTTTGGCTCACCCCATCCCGAAAGATACAGGATGCTGGAAGATGCTCGATAGGGGAAGTTCACATCGTGACTTCTCCTCATGATCGGATTAGTTGGAACTAACAGTACAGTGGAAGTATCGATCTGTGCGAGCAGCGCAGACTGACGTCGGAGATACTCCTCGCGACTGAATGGCGGGCTGCTGTGCATAGTAGGCTCTAATTCCAGCCTCTACTTGAGCATGTGGTCTTCATCAGCAACCCTAGACGGCCATTTTGGTATGTCGAAGTTGGATCGCCTTCTAAAGGCTAAAGAAAGAATTCCAA
>DAVB01000033.1:760-1132 GCA_002505455.1 Euryarchaeota archaeon UBA52
GCTAAGAGTGCTCCAAGGACAAGAAAGATGACGTGGTTCGAATCTTCCTGGGCCTCGTTCACCAGAATGAATTCCATAGAGCTCAATGATCCGTCATCATCCATTACCTCAAGACGTACATTTCTGGAGTCGAATCCCGCTGCAGGCCATTCCAGAATAGAGTGTTTGCACCCTTCTAGCCAAATAGAATCGTCAAGATACCACTCACAATCAGCCACCTCTGAGCCTCCATCTGTTGAGGCGGAGGCATTTATCGACCATGGCCCCGAGGTGTCAGGATGTTCTATCGATACCCCTTCGGATATAGCCTGTGAGGCGAATGTTCCTCGTATATGGGGCAGAACGTCGATTACCCTGACTTCATGTTCTAGA
>DAVB01000033.1:1452-1590 GCA_002505455.1 Euryarchaeota archaeon UBA52
TTGCTGAATTCATAGATGGGTCGAATACTGTAAGACGAATCTTGTAAGTTCCTGCCAACCCAATTGGCATGAAAGCGACAGACTCATTTTCCTGATACTCTATCACAATGTTGTCAGCACCCCTTGTACCTGACCAAA
>DAVB01000033.1:1909-3116 GCA_002505455.1 Euryarchaeota archaeon UBA52
ATATCTCAAATCATCCGAATCGCTGCCCGGATCATAACTTAGTGATGCATCCAGGGTCATTGGTTCAGGGCTCTCATTGATTTCGCCCATTATCTCGAAAATGGGCACTGGAGGGGTTGAGTCGTCTTGATCTTCTTCAGCTGTAATCGGGCTTGAGGTGGACAAGATGATTATAGTCACACTGAGGAGGGTCGCAAGAGCACGATTATTTCCTTTTTCCACGTTTATTCCCTTCATGGGGCACGTATGAAGACAACGCCCCCCTGTTCAACGATCTGAAATTTTCATTTGCCACAATATTTCGTCAACCCTGAGGGTTAATGCTTCCCTTGTCAGAACAGATTCACCATGAGGGGAGGCTAGGATGCAGTCACATGCAGCTCCTGCTAAAATTGAGGCATCAATCAAGTCATGTCCATTACCAAGAGCGAAGGAAAGCGCTGATGCAGCTGCATCGTGAAGACCTATCTGTTGTCTTGGATTAATTATTGAGGTTGGCGAAAATAGTTGGCGTCCATCCGAGTGGAAGAGTGTAACTCCAGCATTGCCACCAAGAATCAACACTGCACCCCACCCATACTCATTCATCAGTTCCTCGGCGGTTGAACTGGCATCATCATGGCCCATTCTTCGACGAAGTAGGTCAAGCCCCCTCCTCTCGAATATCACTATTGTTGAGTCTCCGCTCCTATCGAGGCCCGTAAGTTTTGGGTCCATTATGACGGGGATCTTGAGGCGATTTGCTTCGTCGATCAGATCACGTGCACTTTCGCGGGTTACTACGCCCTTATCATAATCTGAAATCACGAGGACGCTCGAGCCCTCCATTGCCTCAAGTGCCTTGGAACAAATCCTCTCTGAGACGCTTTCCGATATGCCTTCGGGGTCTTCTCTATCAGCTTGGAGCATAATCTGAGGTCTATCCAGCAAACTCTCTCTCGAAGCGAAATATCTTGTCTTGACCAGTGTCGAGTGGTTTTCTATGGCCTCCAGCCCCAATGTATCCACACCCAAATTTTCCAAGCTATTTCTTATCGTCATGCCTTCACTATCTGAGCCAATGATGGCGTGCAAGCCCACAGATATGCCGAGAGAGCAGAGACTCTGAGCGATATGAGCAGCTGCGCCTGCGTTCTCTTCGGTCTTGGTTATTTTGAGCACGGGCACAGGAGCGGTGGAATTGAGATTATTTGCAAAACCGTGGTGA
>DAVB01000033.1:3411-4848 GCA_002505455.1 Euryarchaeota archaeon UBA52
ATTATTTGCAAAACCGTGGTGATAACGATCCAGCATCACATCCCCGACCAAAATGACTTTTTTGCTCTCAGATGTCTGAAGAGTATTTGACAACCTCCTCAAGGCTTCTTTCCGTTCTTTTTCGGATAGCCCCTGTCGGTCCACGCGTTCTCCACGAAGACTCGATGAATGAGGGTTTGGGATGACCGACGAGTCCAAGTTGTGTCTGCCACTCGCCGACATATGGCTCCAGACAGTATTGCAGACGTACGCGTCGCTACTCGACGATGGTGGGATAAATCTGCAATTGGAAGGCCGATGGATGACGTGTTACTTCTCTGCCCCACAGATGTTGTCTACTGCCACGACCACAGAGGCATGGATTGGCCCTCAGAAGAGTGGTTCCATGATGCACTTAGAAAGCGATCGAGTTTGATACATGAGGCATTGGTGAATGAAGCCATGCGGCAACCCGGAAACAAGGTGCTGTGGTACGATCATTTCGAAGAGATGAATTTTGAATTCGCTGATGGCACCCAGGCACTTAGATGGGATGCTAAAAATCATCCCTCAAGAGGGGTTCCTGATGCTGAAGTAAGGTGGAATCACGCTCGTTCTGAGTTTGATATCGAGGATCTTCTGAACTGGTGTAGAGCGGTAAGAGAATTAGGTAGGTTTGCCGAGATGTTAATTGTCGATGATGATCTTGATGTGGTTTCGTACAGAGTGAAAGAAGTTCAACCAGAAGGCAGGTTTGAGGCGTCAAACTTTGGTGGGGATGGTGCGATAGACATGTTGAATGGATCATCATGGGTTCCAGGGAAAGACGATGTAGAGGGAGTTCCCTCGTTTCTAGGGGGTTTTGTCCTAGATGAGAACTCCTCGCCGGAAGTAAACGACAATGTTGGTGCAAGAGTTGCTAGGGACTTGGAGGGTAGAGGCCTTCTCGTAAGAACCGGATTCAAATACGGTGTGCGTTGGCGGGCTTATGAGGGAGATATGTCTGAGAATCATGCTCCTTGGCTAGTCTCGCACCCGCATTCTCTGCCGGATGATTGGACATCAGCATGCCAAGGCTCGAGGCTGTCCTCGGGAGTGAATAAGACGATGTTGCTCCCAGTTATTGACGAAGAGTCCGTGAGTTATGTGGCGATAGTCAGGCCCCCGCCAGATGCGAGGTGGTCCACCACTAGGCGGAGTCAGTAGAAGTTACGACCATGGCAGCGATGGATCTTCATCAGAATTATCCGAAATAACTCCAGTGTCGTGTGCCGATTCTTCTTTCTGGGGTCTTGCATACGAGAAGAAGATCATGGCCAGAGCGACGGAGATTCCGTTTGAGGGCACCGATAACCATCCTATTATCGGAATCGCGTCTAGAGGACCTTCTGATTCAAGCACGAAGGGGATTCTAGTTTCGATTCCGAAGCCATCATGCAGTACAACCTCGCCCCTAGC
>DAVB01000033.1:5168-5451 GCA_002505455.1 Euryarchaeota archaeon UBA52
ATCATGCCCGGAGAAAGGAGCCCTGAAGGGTCTATATCGAGGCTGATTACATCCCCCTCGGAAAGACTGACCGGGCTTTCTGTAGTCGCTATCCGAGAAGCCGGACCATCGATGAGGACCTCGTAGATTACCTGACCCGTTCCGTTTATTCTAACTTCCAAATCAACCGATGAGGAGGAGGATGATGAGATATCCATGCTCTGGGATATCGGGTCAATCTTGTGGTTAACCTTGTACCAATTAGCTAGGATATTGATGTCATTTTCTTGAGTAGTGCCATCGT
>DAVB01000057.1:0-1371 GCA_002505455.1 Euryarchaeota archaeon UBA52
ACATGGTTAGTACTGCTAGAGCCAGTCCCTTCCCCCTCTTCCTCTTTGGCGTCGGTGGTTCCGGTAGTGGCGGTAACTCATTCGGGAGAGCTTCATGCGTCTCGGTGCTGTCGCCTATCATTGGTAACGGGGGTAGGTGCGATTGTTCTTCTTCCTCGATATCGGGATAGAGTTCATCCAGATCCTCCAGTCCGGGTGCGTCAGGAATAGGGCCGTTCATCATTATCCATTTCTGATCGATGTCGTTCCTGGTAAGAGGCGTGACTAGAACGGTTACAGCACCTGCGGAATAGGCCGCGTCGTTGGCTTTGGCCAGTCGTGACTTGCTGACAACGAAAATCACTCTTGCTTGGGGGTCGCTCTCACGTATTTCCAGCGCTGCGACATGTCCATCCATGGTCGGTAGGTTTAGACCCATGAAAACCATGTCTGGCTTAATCCTGACATACTCGTCAACAGCGGTATCGCCATCATCGCAAATCTCAGACTTCCAGCCTCTCTGGCTCATTATGGACCTTAGTCGGCTTGCTGTGATCCGGTTCTCGTGAACGATTAGGGCTGTGGGCTTCGCCTCAGTGTCCATCAGTGTGACCACAGGGGTCTCGGCTCAATAAGGAGGTGGTCGATAGCTCAAGAAATAAGTTGGTCTACTAGCCAGTTAGGATCGAACGGCTCTAGGTCATCATATCCCTGACCTGTTCCGATCAGAATAATCGGCCTGCCAGTAGCATGGGAGATCGAGAGTGCGGCGCCCCCTCTTGCATCGGTGTCCAGTTTGCAAAGTGCTGCTCCGTCGAAGGCCAGCCTTCTCTGGAACTCTATTGCCTGAGTTACAGCATCGTTTCCCGCAAGTGCATCTGCCACGAATATCACTAGGTGTGGCTTTGTCACTCTGTGGACCTTCTGAAGCTCCTCCATCAAATTGGCCTTGTTCTGCATTCTCCCAGAAGTGTCGATGATGACGACCTCGTCGCCCCTGGCTCTGGCGCTCTCTATAGCATCTCTCGCAACCGCTGCCGAATCGCCCCCTCTCTGGCTCTTTATGCATCTTACACCTAGGCGATCGGCGTGAGTGGCTAATTGGTCTATTGCACCCGCTCGGAATGTGTCCGCAGCGGCAAGAACTACGTCAAAGCCTTGATCATCCAGCCTCTTGGCGATCTTCGCTGAGGTCGTTGTCTTACCTGTTCCATTGACGCCCACCATCATGATTACCACGGGCGAGTCGGATGACACTAGGTCTCTGATCGTCATGTCGAAGTCCCAATACCCGGATCTTAGCAGATGCAGGAGGGCGCCTTTGAGTGCCCTCTCCACTACCACGTCCAACTGCACACCACGACCTATTCGAGATCCGATGAGGTGCGCACG
>DAVB01000057.1:1668-3086 GCA_002505455.1 Euryarchaeota archaeon UBA52
GATCCGATGAGGTGCGCACGGAGACTTTCAATCAAATCAGAAGATGCCTCGTGACCCATATCCGATGAGAGTAGATCTTCCTCTAAATCCTCCAGAATCGAGTTCAATACGGACCCTCCGCTAATCACCATCCCTCCCTTGTTTGTCTGATGCTCTGAAATGTCTATTTCGAACTTCAAATCTGATTGGATAAGCCTCCTTCCAGTGGTTGAATCCATTGCCCCGTCCCTCGGAGCTTGTTTCCCCCTTTTAGGAGACCTTAGGGACTGATCTCTTGCCGCGAGTTTTCTCTCCTTGGAACTAACTGGTCCTCGAAATGGATCTTCGACTTCATCATGAAAATCGTCCCATTTACTCTTCGGTTCAGTTTCCGATTTTCCTCCCCTTCGAGGGTCTTCTTGTTCCCTTTTTTTGCTTAATTCTTCTTCAAGAATCTCTCGCTCTTGCAGAGCTTGGTCTGCTTCTGCGGAGCCATCCTCAGCAGTGATTCCGAAGTCCTCATCTGCTTGCATAATTTTCTTTCGGAATCGATCGAAGAGCCCCATGTTCAATCCTCAGTCATCTAGCGTTAACTCGGTTCCCCTCTTCCTTCTGGGCTTTCGAATTGCAGGAACGTCTTTTGGTTCCCTATTTTCCTTCTTTGTTTCTTCAGGGGGTCCGGCCTCCCCAACGGCATCATTGAACTTGGTAGCCAGTTCTACAACGTGCCTTTCCAGTTCTTCGTATTCATTTTTCAATGAATCCATGATCCCAGTCAGTTCCTCGTTCCTCTTACCCAACATCTGAGCGGCTTCCTCTCTGGTCTTTTCAGCCTGAATCCGACTACCGATATCAATCACGGCTCCTCCGTCAGGAGGGATGTCAGCGACGAGCTGAACTCCCGCCCCCAGAGGAATCATGGCCCCCTTTGCCCCATCTTGTGATATCGACTGAAGAGCTTCCAGCGCATGCTCCTGTTCCAGTTTTATACCTTCCAGGTTTCGAACTTGTTGCTCCAGCGCTTGGAGCCTATCCCGGTTAACCTCAACCAATTGGGCAATCCTCTGAAGCTCCGTCCTGTCTGGCTCCGTCATGTTCAACGGGATGCACGGAGTGCAATGAATGCGTCGACATGTTTCTGCAAATTCAATTTGAGATTCGGATGGGGCTTATTCGCCATCCCAGATTCCTTCGGCGACCATGAATTCCATCACCCTCTCTGAGACGTTGGCTCTATTGCCTCCTCTTACTCCAGTGGCGGAAACCTCGAACACCTCTGCTGGAATGTCCTGCGCTTCCCTCACTTCGTATCCCACTTTACGGCCATATGAAACCGCTTCAATATCTGGCATGATCCATGCATCTACATCCTCATCTGCGTATCTGTGCTCGATCATTCGCTTGCGAAGTATAGCTGAGTACGGGTCCTTCTCCGATAC
>DAVB01000042.1:0-2384 GCA_002505455.1 Euryarchaeota archaeon UBA52
AGGATGTGCGATCACAAACAATCTTTCACTCAATATGGCGGGGCTAGACCCTATGGTACCGCTTTACTTATCGCCGGCGTAGACTCCGAGGGCACCCATCTATTCGAAACAGATCCCTCCGGCGCCTATCAGTCATATCATGCTGGCGCCATTGGTCGAGGCCGTTCAGAAGTGATAGAGTATTTCGAGGATAATTGGAAGCCGGGCATGACTCTCAATGCCGCAGTCAAGATGGGGTTAACAGCACTGAAATCGTCTCTTGATGATGATCTGAACGGGGATGCTGTTGAGATAGCATACGTAGATTCGGATGGATACACGAAACTCGATCGAGATGCCACTGCATCTCATATCGGCAAGGTATGATGCCGGCACACATATGCGCCTCCTCCTCTTTCGACTGGCATGGTAAGCCTAGATGATGCAGTCATAGCACGCCTCGAGCGGGGCGGTTCTCGTTACGAGATACTAGTCGACCCAGAACTTGCCCAGCAGTGGAAGAAAAACCCGGGCAGCGTCAATATGGAAGACGTGTTGGCCGTCGAAGAAATATGGTCTGATTCCCGTCAGGGGGACCGTCCGAATGAAAGCGATTTGGTGAAGACCTTCGAAACAAACGATACTCTCGAATGTGCTGCCAAGATATTGGAAAGGGGATCGATTCAACTGACAACCCAACAAAGGAAGGAGATGACAGAGGAAAAGCGGAAGAAAATCATCCATGCAATCGCAACTACCGCGACAGATCCCAAAACGAAGTCTCCCCACCCCCGGACCAGGATAGAGAATGCTTTGGCCGAATCCAGATTTTCAGTGGACCCCTTCCTTTCTGTTGAAAGGCAGGTTGAAGATGCTATCAAGGTGCTCCGGCCCCTCATCCCGCTTCAGTTCGTTATGGCAAAGCTCGCCTTCAGAATACCGGGTTCAGATTACGGCGGAGTCTTGGGCGTCCTCAGAGATCTTGTTGAGAAAGAAGAATGGCTCTCAAACGGTGACTGGGCCTGTATTGTCTCATGTCCGGGAGGAATGCGGCATGATCTGATAGATCAGGTGATGAAGCGTTGCAGCCGCGCTGAAGTTAAGGATCTTGATCGATAATCATTTCACCCCTTTTACGTGAACGGTTATGAGGGGTAGGAGGGTCGCCGGCTCGATAGACATGACAAGAGGACGAGGTGCGGGAGGCCCGCACGGAAGTCGAGAGTCCGTTCTCGTCGCACCAGGCGACGATCTCGGAGACTCGAAAGAGCTTGAGCCAGGTCACGGCGTAATCGTCGTGGACGGAAGGCTGAAGGCTGTTAAACAGGGAAGAATGATGAAAGATGGAAAAAACGTCGGCATACAGCCACGCAGAACTGCTTACGTGCCACGTCCAAGTGACTTGGTGATCGGGTTCGTCGAGGGTATGACAAACAACATCTGGTTTATCGACATAGGTGCCCCATTCAATGCCATACTCCCCCTATCACTTGGCCCTTCCAAAGCTTCCTTCGGCGGGCTCCGTTCAGTATTGGACGTGGGTGACGCTATTCTTTGCAGGATCCAAGAGGTCGAGGAAAACCATTCTTCTGTTGCAACTATGAAAGGCATGGGGCTTAGGAAACTCAAGACCGGGGCAGTAGAGTCTGTCGACCCGCATTTGCTTGGCAGGGTAATAGGCTCGAAAGGCGTGAATCTGGCAGATCTAAAGGAAAAGACCGATACCAGAATCATTGTCGCGGATAATGCAAGAGTGTGGATCGATGGAGATGTATCTGGAATCATCTCGGCCAGAGCAGAGCTTGGTGCCATGATGAAGAAAGCGAAGGTTTCCGAGTACGGAGGTGATGTATGATGGGCGGATATGGAGATGTTCAGATGATTGATGATAAGGGGCTGCGTATGGATGGCCGGAAGCCATCCGAATGTAGGCCAATTGAGATTGAAACGGGCGTCGTTCCTGTTGCCGACGGATCCGCGAGAGTACGATGGGGCTTGAATGACGTTATTGCAGCTGTGTACGGCCCCATGGAAGCACATCCTCGCAAGATTCAACGTCAGGATCGGGCAGTTCTCGATGTACGCTACAACATGGCGCCGTTCAGTACAACTGATAGAATCAGACCGGGTTTCAACCGAAGAAGTCGAGAGATAAGTAAGGTGACTGCAGAGGCATTAGAAAGCGTCGTATTGCTTGAGTTATACCCCCGATCAAAGATAAGAGTCGAAATTGAGATCTTATGTGCAGAAGCAGGCACTAGGTGCGCAGGAATAACCGCTGCATCCGTCGCGCTTGCTCACGCTGGCATTCCAATGACGGACCTGGTGGTATCAGTTGCCTCAGGGAAGGTAAATGGCGTGGTGGTCTGCGATCTCAACAAGGAAGAAGACAACTACGGCGAGGC
>DAVB01000042.1:2674-3201 GCA_002505455.1 Euryarchaeota archaeon UBA52
GGAAGAAGACAACTACGGCGAGGCGGATCTACCCATGGGTATCCTTCCGAACAGCGGGGGGCTCGTATTCCTGCAAATGGACGGCGACCTCTCTCAAGAAGACTTCAAGACAGCATGGAACTACAATATGGAGGCTGCTTCCCACATCCACGAAGTAATGGCCAGGGCCCTGAAGGGAGGTGATGCTTGATGTCCATACCTCTTGTACCCGAACTTCTAAGGAAGCATCTGGCAGATCTGGCTGAATCCGATATGAGAATCGATGGACGAGGTAGGTTCGAATCGAGAGAAGCTTCTCTCGAGGTCGGAATACTCCCGAATGCCGAGGGTTCAGCACGCGTCCAGATGGGGGATACTATCGTCCTTGCCGGAGTGAAGTTCCAGTTGATGACGCCTTATCCGGATCGCCCCAATCAAGGAGGGCTGATGTGCAGCGCGGAAGTAAGGCCTGTGGCGGGGCGCTCATGGGAGCCAGGTCCCCCAAGCCCACAGTCGATAGAACTAGGACGTGTTGTCGATCGCGGCAT
>DAVB01000042.1:3524-3881 GCA_002505455.1 Euryarchaeota archaeon UBA52
CGCGAATCAGGGTGTATAGACGTCGACGAGCTATGCATAATCCCCGGCGAGAGAGCATGGCAAGTCATATTGGACGTATTCGCTGTCTCTGATGACGGGAATCTCTTCGATGCGTTCGCGCTGGCAGGAATAGCAGCATTGCGCTCTGCAATTGTACCTGCTGAGAGATTTGAGATAGGCGAAGATTATCCTCTTCCAGTTTCTAAGACCCCGACCATGTGTTCGTACCACAGAGTTGGTGGCAGGTATGTGCTGGACGCAAGTAAGAAAGAAGAGTTAGGCGGCGATGAACGCATACACATCACCCTAGGTGACGATGGGCACGTTCATTCGCTTCAGAAGGGTCTAAAGGGAATC
>DAVB01000042.1:4181-32207 GCA_002505455.1 Euryarchaeota archaeon UBA52
CAGAAGGGTCTAAAGGGAATCTTCACGGCGGCGGAATTCGACGAGATCATGGAGCATGCGATCGAAAGGTGCACTGAACTACGAGACTTGGTCAACAATGCGATAGAGAAGTGATATC
The DNA here is from genome assembly GCA_002505455.1 of Euryarchaeota archaeon UBA52. Lineage (GTDB taxonomy): Archaea > Thermoplasmatota > Poseidoniia > Poseidoniales > Thalassarchaeaceae > MGIIb-N1. Next base: position 4,300 of record DAVB01000042.1, read on the forward strand.
ATGGCAAAGAGAACTCAGAAGGCTGGTGCTTCGGCTAGATTCGGACCTCGCTATGGCGTCAGCGTACGTCGACGTGCGGCCTCCGTTCTAAAGAAGAGGAGCAGGAAATTCACATGCCCTAGTTGCCAGTATCAGAAGGTAACCAGGGACGTTGCAGGAATCTGGTCATGTAGCAAGTGCGGTAACAAATTCACAGGTGGTTACTGGGAACCCTTCACAAGGGCCACAGAGGCAAATAGTAGAATCATCCGTCGTGGCAGAGAGGGCGCAACGTCCACAGATCTCGCAGTTATCGCTCAGCAGGCGGCGCTCGATTACGAGCGTCGTATAGCGGAGGGACCGGTTGATGCCAGCGACGAGGAAGAATGAGTCCGTCAGGGTCTCCGTTTCAATTTCAGCAGATCCTAGATTGGCCGCAGCTCTTCAAACTGAAGTGGAGACTTCCGAGATCCCAAACGGATTTCATTTCGAGATCAATGCAGATTCGATTAGCGATGCCAGGGCTAGGATGAATACGGTTCTAAGAAGCCTAATTGCAGCACACCGAACCGGTCAGGCCATAGGGGCGTGGGTGTGATGCAGTCTGATATTCAATCGATTCAGAGGATAGCACAGGATCTGAACAATATCCGAGGACAACTCCAGACTACGAGGTCACAGGTCGGGGAGATAACAACAACATTGGAATTACTCGATGAACAACCGGATGACAATGCAGTTTTCAGAGCAGTCGGCCCATTACTCCTCGAAGTGGGAGATAGGTCGAAACTCAAGGATACGCTGAATGGTACCCTGGAAGCCCTCAAAGACCATTCATCTAAGCTAGAAGATCTGGAGCAGCAGCTGCTCAATGAGTATGAGCGCCTCTCCGCACAAATCGAATCATGAAAGGAGGCCTTGAATGGTCCTTAAGGCTCGAATTGAGGATCTCAAACCATGGATATCCTCCCTTGGGGATGGGGCAATTGCCGTATTATCCCACAAAAACGGGGATATGGACACTATTGGCTCAGCTACGGTACTCGCTGATTGGATAGGGCCAAGAGCTCGTGCAACCGGACTCCACGCAGATAAGGTGTCTAAGAGAATGCTTCAGAGAACGGGGATGGAGTTCAGATGGATGGACCAGCGTCATCCAACGCTACCGAGGATGCTGTCTGGAATCATAGCAGTGGACACTGGAGGCCCCTCTCAAGTCGGAATTGAGATGCCTGAGGCGACTCCGATGTTTGTCATCGACCATCATGCAAGCTCTTCAGACCAATGGCCAGAACATACTATGCTTCTATCCTGCGACGCATCATCGACATGCCAGATAATACTCGAATTGATACTTCAGGACAGTGGCAAGATCCCCCTTAAATGGGCAGAAATGATGTATGCAGGCATAGTGACAGATACTGGGCGGTTCAAGCATGGATCAGAGAATGGCCACAGGAGCGTAGTTCTACTTTTGGACAACAGCGATCTCAGACCAGAGGACGTACTCCAAACAATAGAGGGAGATGGCCTGCCAATGGATCAAAGGAAGAGGATACTTTGTTCCGTATCTTCCATGGAGATACACCATTGTGGTGGAATGATAGTCGCCACAGCGAAAGGCGGTAGCCATGAATCTAGGATAGCCACATCTTTGATCTCGTCAGGTGCCGACGCCTCTATCGTTACGAAACGTCTTGAAGATGGGAACATTAGGATTACTGCCCGAGCCTCATGGGGATCGATAGAGTCCGGATTAGATTTGGGGGCTATTATGACCTCGCTCGCTATTGCCAAGGGCGGTCAGGGCGGCGGACATACTGGCGCTGCGGGATGGATGGGAAATACCAATCGAGGAGAGGCAATAGCATTTTTACTCGCCGAGATAGGAATTCAGGCCAGAGGGTGATTAAATTACTGCGACTGAACTTGACATGGCGCTATCTATGGATTTTGCCGGGCAGCTAGAGTCAGAGGAAATCCTCAAACTTTCTCCGCTGAGGAGGGATATATTGAGACTCTCCAGATCTATTTCAGAAGGAGATATAGCCTTCGCTATAGGCCTCTCAGAAGAACTACTGAACCGATCCAGGGGCAGTGAAGAGCGCGATATTGAGGCAGAGGCAAGAATACGACTAGATAGGGCACTGATTGGAGCAGTTGAGGAATCCCAGGTAGGAGCCGAATTACGGTGGTCGGCTGAAAGACTCTCATCAATCCATCACGGCTCATCTGGTCATGCTCTAGCACTTCTGAATCTGGCTGGTTGGCATGCATCTCTGGGTGAGAGCATGATGGCTCTGGCGATCCATAGCGAAATAACGCCTATGGCCGGACATCCAAACGATCTCATAGCACTCTCAAGATTAGAGGTCGGCAGACTCCACCTTGGACTTGGTGATGACGAATCCGCCCTCCGACATTTATGGTCTTCCGCATCGAGATTCGAATCTGAGGGCATGCAAGGCGAGGAAGCCATAGCGCTACTCGAGTGGTTGGATATCGCACTCGATATTCTATCCCCTGAAGCAAGAACCATGGACGAGGTAATCAGGGACGCAGCACCAAGGGACCCTAAGACAAGGACTTCTGCGATGGCCCATCCCGAAGATGCGTCGACAGTCGCCCTGAGGCTCGCTGAAACTATCTTGGAAGACCTATCAGGTTCCGAGAGACCAGATCTAGGTCTCCTCGTTGATGCTGCTTTATGCCTCAGATCCGAGACTCTTGCACAACTCCTCGCCTCAAAGTGCGAGGACATTGAAGATACCGAGGTTGTGAAGTGGATTCAGGAACTTAATCTGAATGATTCGGAATCAGACCAATCATGATTTCTGACTCTTTCGATCTCTGCCTCATCCCATTTCTTCATCTCAGGGATTTCAAGACACCATCCGACTTCAGTTATCCGTTTATCCTGACTTTCCCATCCTATTGGTTCTGGAACCTCCTTCACCTCTATCTTCACCAAGTCTCCCCCTTCAAAGAAACCCTTCTCTATGTGGGTCGCGACTCCAAGAAAACCCACTTCTTCGAATAATTCTCTCAATGCAGCTTCCTCGGGCGATTCCCCATTTTCTATCCACCCTCCGGGCAATTCCCATCCGCGTTCGATATCATTGACCATTATCCATGCTTCCGGATCATCGTTCTTCGTCTGAGATGAAGTCACCCAACATAGTGAGAATCGCCTATTCATTGCATAGCCTCGGATATTTCATTCATGAGATGCTCGGCTTCGAGGTCCCCTTCAGCAGCCCTTCTCCGTGCGAGAAAGAATGCCTCATTTAGTCTGCCTGATTCCATAAGGGCCTTAATCGGATTGACCGACTCGACTTCCTCGTCTTGATTGAAGATGGGATTCGACTCGACTCCGGCTAGAAGACGCATCCCTTCCAAGAACTCAGCACGACTTTCTACAGGAGGCTTTTTCCAAGGTAGTTTTCGGTCCCCATCCATCTTGGCCCCCATCCGTTCGATGAACCGATCACGCTCTTCGCAGGATGGATAGCATACCTGAGCCTGATCATAACAATGCCACGCCTCATCTGTAGACCCGCGCCTCTCATGGATCCTCCCGAGCTTAGTCCACGCCTCATGATTCATCGGCCGCTGCGCCAAGAGTATCGTTGCATGTTCCAAATATTCATCTTCAAATCCATTTTCAAGTGCCCGCTCCAGCCTTCTTGAAAATAGGAGATTCGACCGAGGATCTGTAAAGTCCAATGATTTTATCTTATTCAGCAGGTCCTCAATTGGATTTTCCAGTGCCCACCATTCATCTGGATCAAGGGGGTCTATTCGGAGTGATTCGGAAAGAATTGAGGTACCGTGCAGGAGCATATCTACGTCTTTTAGCATATCAGTTAGATTCGGATCTCTGCCAAGTACGCTGAATAAGTCTTTCAGAGCAGCAGAGACGCCACCTTCATCCTTTATAGCGATTCTAGACCTCACTAGAGTTTTCCAATTTTTTGGATTCGTAAAATCATGAAGAACTGCTTTGGAGGCCATCTGCTCGCCCCATATGGCATCACCTTCATTGCCAGATGAGAGAAACCTCTCCGCTTGGGTTCTGTATCTGTCTCCCAGACTCCTTCTTGGGTGGAGGAGTCGCGACTCAAGCCTACTGTCGGCAGAATTGCTCATACGGCGCTCCTGAATGCAGAATCGTCACTCCCCGCTTTGATAGTTGCATCCATGCCTATTTTGCTTGTTTTTCCATCGTTATAGCGGCTGGGATCTAACGAAGAGCCTTTCTGATCGCTCAGAATGACCGTATCCCGATCTGGTTGCCACCTTGTCATTAGGGCCCATTCAACTCTGACAGGGTCTGCGATGTCAATATCCGTGTCTACAACAACAACTTGTTTCATGGATCCATGGCCCTTTATGGCTGCCTCGATCGCCTTTCGCCCGTCTCCGGGCTCTTCGGGAACAATCTGAACAACTGCGGATAGCCATCCAGAACCCCCGTCCGTCAGATGCACATCGGTACATTTGACAACCTCTGACACTGCTTTCTTTATGGTGGGCGCCCTTGGGAGCCCCATTAGTGTCCTGTGCTCTCTTTCAGCCGGTATCAGGGCATGAAAAATTGGCTCGTCTCTGTAATGGACTGAGTCATACTCTATCACCGACTCCTGTCTGACATCATCCAGGGTACCAGTGATATCCACATACGGCCCCTCGTCACTTCTGTCCGACGTTATCCTCGCTTCCATGGCGTACTCTGCATCAGCAGGAACGGCAATACCATTGTCAAGAGTTACCACTCTTAGGGGCGTACCGTGAATCCTCCTGTGTAATGCAGCCGCGACCTTCAACTCATCTATGTGCTCATTGAATGACATTGCTGCAGCCAACAATACAGTGGGATCCGGGGCATTTACAACGCATATAGAGACCTCACTACCATCCGAGTGAGCAGAATCAACCATTGTTTTCAGATGCCTCGGGACGAACCTCGAGACGCAACTGGCAGAGTCTCTCAGATACTGTCTGTGGAATGATACGTTCCGTACCCCGTCGTGCTGAGCTATTATGATTGAAGCAGATTGGTATCTCCCCCTGTCGGCCCTATGGTGCCACGGTATTGGTATCGAGTGAAGATCAACCTCGTCCTGTCTGTTCTGTAGAACGGCAGCATTGCGACGATCCACCTCAATAGGATCTTCGGGGTTATCCATGGCCCATGCCAGTATGTCGATCAACTCCCCCGGCTCTATTGAGAATGCTTCGCATAGCCTCTCCCTAACTAGGACATTTGCAGCCGCCTTGTGTCCCGGGCATTCAGAGATATTTTCGAAGACCATCGCTACATGCCCCCCCGAACGAGAAACATCCAGTATGCCATGATTCACCGATATAGCCTCCGAATGACGGGCGACGCCGCCCAGCAAATCCCTGAAGGCCATGTTGCTCGGTTCGGTATCGTGTGCTTGAATGTTGAGGGGCCAATGGTCGAGTTGCTGCCATCTCTCCCTGCGTCACGCTCTTATACCCCGGGCAGGTGGCGTCGCCTGCTTAGGGGTGCGTCACTTGGGTCAAGGATTGTTTTCAGGACCAAAGATGAAGGGTGATCGCAAGAAATTTAGGTGGAAGGAGCGTAAGTTCAAACAACGCCAAGATAAGCGCAAAGCTGGAGGCGTGTTGAAGCACGATCCCCTCATGGGTAGCACTCAAGCAAAGGGCATAGTCATTGAGAAAGTCGGTATCGAGGCCAAGCAGCCCAACTCAGGCATCAGGAAAGCCGTGAAGATCTCCTTAATACGAACAGGAAACAAGCTGACTGCATTCGCACCTGGGGATGGAGCGATATCATTTATCGATGAGCATGACGAGGTCATGGTTGAAGGCATAGGCGGTCGAATGGGAAGATCTTACGGAGACTTGCCCGGTGTTAGATTCAAAGTCATCAAAGTGAATGGTGTCTCTCTTGATGAGATGGTCCGCGGACGTAAGGAGAAGCCTGTAAGGTGATCAATATGTCCGATGATGAAGTTCTGAAGCATGAGCAGCAGGCTGCTATAGCCGGTATAGGAACGATGGTCTTCGGGAAGTGGGATGCAACGGAAGTAACTTGTAACGACCCGGGGCTAGCCCCCTATGTCAATCTCACAACCATCGGAACCCCTCATAGCGGAGGAAGGCACGCAAGGGTATGGTTTGGAAAATCCAAGCTTTCCATCATAGAGCGGTTCATCAACAGCCTCATGAGAACTGGAAAATACGCTGGCAAAAAACAGCACTGTGCGAAGGCATTCGAGGCAGCACTAGACTCTATGGCTGAGAGAAAAGGGGAAAACCCTCTGCAGCTTTTCATCGACGCAGTCGTGAATTCTGCACCCTGTGAAGAGATAACCAGGATAAAATTCGGTGCTGTAAGCCAGCCCAAGGCAGTCGACTCGTCACCCAGTAGAAGGCTGGACACCGCAATGAGAAATCTTGCCAAGGGGTGCGCTGCAGCCACAGCAAAGAGTACGAGAACTCTGACTCAGGGAATTATATCTGAACTCAGCAAGGCTTCCGAGGGAGACATCGCCTCATTCGCAGTGTCTAAGCGCGAGGAAATCGAGCGCATTGCCGCATCCGCAAGATGATTCAGCCGCTCATTTCGAGTACGTCCGTACGGTCGGCTTTATGAACCTCTCAAAAGTCGCCCGAACCGTCAGTGGTGTGCTAAATGGGACGCAAGGAAGACAACATCAAGCGAGCAACTGAGGTCATGCATGACCGAGAACGAATCAGAAATCTAGCAATTGCTGCCCACATCGACCATGGTAAGACTACCCTTTCAGACAACCTAATTGCTGGAGCGGGGATGATGTCCGAGGATCTGGCTGGAAAGTCCAGGGTTCTTGATTTCGACGAGCAGGAGTCTGCAAGAGGAATTACGATCAACGCTGCATCGGCATCAATGGTGCACAGTGTATCCGGTGAAGACTACCTGGTGAACCTCATAGATACGCCCGGACACGTAGATTTCGGCGGTGACGTGACACGTGCAATGCGCGCTGTCGATGGATGCATAATCCTGGCCTGTGCCGTCGAAGGAACAATGCCCCAGACAGAAACCGTCGTGCGCCAGGCCCTGAAAGAGAAGGTACGTCCCGTTCTTTTCATAAACAAGGTAGACCGTCTGATTAACGAACTTCAGATCGATGGAAAAGAGATGATGGAGCGCTTCTCGCTAATCATTGCCAAAGTCAACAAGCTAATTTCTACATTCGCTCCAGAGGGACTAAAGAAGGAATGGAGGGTATCTGTTGAGAACGGAACTGTTGCTTTCGGATCTGCATACTACAACTGGGGAATGTCAGTACCGTTCATGGCGAAATCTAAGTTGAATTTTGTCGATATCTTCGAGCACTGTAAAAATGATCAGCAGAAAGAGCTCTCCAAGAAGGCGCCCGTACACGAGGTTCTTTTGGACATGGCCGTTGACAAGCTACCTTCTCCATTGGATGCGCAAGTCTACAGGATACCAAATATTTGGCAGGGCGATCTTGATTCAGTTCAAGGAAAAGCCATGTTGGATTGTGACGAGAACGGCCCTCTTTCTCTGATGATAACCAAGATATGGATGGACCCTCATGCAGGGGAAGTTGCTGTGGGACGCATCTATTCTGGCCAGATTAAGCAGGGGGAGAGCGTCTGGGCCCTTGGTGGTGCAAAGGCCGAACGCGTTCAACAGGTTTCCATGATGGTCGGAGGCGATAGGATATCGGTGCCTTCTGTGACGGCCGGTAATATCGCTGCAATCACGGGAATTAGGAGTGCTGCTGCAGGAGTCACAGTTACCAGGGATCCTGATGCCACGCCTTTCGAGGCCATAAGGCACTATTCGGAACCGGTTGTGACCAAAGCCATCGAGCCACTCGCCATGAAGGACCTGCCGAAGTTCATAGGCGCAATGTCGAGCCTGGCCAAGGCCGATGCTTCCCTACAAGTGAGCACGAACAGCGAGACTGGAGAAGCGCTACTTGCAGGGATGGGGGAACTGCATCTCGAGATTACAATTTACAGGCTCGAGGAGGAGCATGGCATAAAGGTCAAGCAGAGCGATCCCATTGTGGTTTACAGGGAATGTATACAATCCAAGAATGAAGGCCAGCCATTCGAAGGCAAGTCGCCGAACAGACACAATAGATTCTATGTTGAAACCGAGCCTTTGCCCACAGAGGTCATTCAGGCCCTCAGGGAAGGTGAATTTGGCGATGGTACTGTCAGGAACAAGGATTCCAAGGAAGTCGGCGATAAGTTCGCTGCTTATGGCATGAAGAAAGATTTGATGAGGAAAATATACGCAATTCATGGGACGAACGTCCTTGTGAACGATACCAAAGGTATTCAGAACCTACATGAAACACGAGAGCTGATCATTGAGGGATTCAATGAGGTTTGCAAGAAAGGTCCATTGGCAGAGGAGCCTTTGATGGGCGTCATGGTAAGACTCACTGATGCGAAACTCCACGAGGATGCAATACACAGAGGACCCGCACAAACGATTCCAGCTGTAAGAAACTCGATAAGAGGAAGCCTCGTAAGATCCAGACCAGTTATCCTGGAGCCCATACAGAATATACGAATAGATGCTCCTAACGACGTCATCGGCGGCGTTACCAGAGAAGTCACTAACCGAAGAGGCATAATCGAAGATATGCCGGTGGATGGCGGGACTGCATCAGTCATAGGTAAGATGCCCGTGGGAGAGTCCTTCGGATTCTCCAATGACATACGTGCAGCCAGCCAAGGCCGTGCTGTATGGAATACCGAAAATGCAGGATTCGACATACTACCGATGAATCTCTTTGAGAAAACTGTGGGAGACATCCGTGAAAGAAAAGGCCTCAAACCAGAGGTCCCAGGCGAGGCGTACTACTCGGATTGAATCTTTATCGGACTCTTGTTAATTGGAAGTCAGTGATAGTTCTCAATATCTCCAGACTTGGAGATGGGTTAATTTTGTCAAGTGCTTGGTGTGCCGCCTCATGGTAATCTAACGCTTTTTTCCATGCATATTCTAGGCTTCCCGATTCCTCTAGATCCATGATGGCTTTGCTGATCATATCTTCAGACGCATCTTCATTGCCGAAAGCCGCTTTGAAATTAGCCATCTCCGTGCCGCTCGATAGTGCATGAATCGCTATCAGCGTCCTCTTGCCGCTTGAGATATCTGAACCAGAAGTCTTCCCCAGGGTTTCCGTGTCCGACCTTAGATCAATCACATCATCCATTATCTGGAAGCATAATCCAAGCATCAAACCCCACTCGGACATGATAGCGACCATCTCCTCCCCAGCTCCGGAAATTATCGCTCCTGTTTTGGCACACATTTGGAACATAGCACTTGTCTTACCCTCTATCATGGCAAGATAATCTCCTTCGGAGACAACATCCCTGCTTTCGAACTCGAAATCTTCCTGCTGCCCCTCGGCAACTCTTCGAACCATCTCTCCAATATTCTTCACAAGAAGTCGTAATTGATCATCATCAATATGATTTGAATCTGCAAGCATTTCAAAACTCAAAGCGAGCATGGCATCTCCAGCGTTAATGGCAGTAGAATCATCAAATTCTACATGTACGGCTTTGAGACCCCTTCTCACTGGATCTTGGTCCATGATATCATCATGTACAAGAGTAAAATTGTGTATGATTTCGATACAGGCGCCAAGAACGTAGTGACCTTCGTGCCCCTTTCCGACTGCCTCGCCAACCAATACGGGGAGCATTGCCCTGAGACGCTTCCCCCCGCCCGTAAACAAGTGACTCATCGCTGCATGAAGTCTTGGTTGCCTAATTTTAGAAAGTCCCTTCATGATATGCTTCTCAGCATGCTCTCTGTGTTCCGATATTTGTGATAGTATCTGTTTTGAGCCACTAGGATTTAGCGACATTCTTCCGAACTGAAGGATCTCATTAGATTCACTATTCATCGCCTCATCTACAGATACCCCCTCCGGCAGATATGCATTCACGATGGCCTTGAACCAGGGGGCCACTATCTCTTCAGACCAACGTCCTCTTTGCATGACCATGTTTCTTATCTCATCGAGACTCAACCATTCAAATGCTTCAACCTCGTTCAAATTGAGATTGATATCGGCATCGCCCCTGACCATCAGGACGTGATCGATCTCTCTTTCTATCCATTCAAAATCCCATCTTGAACTGTACTTGAATCTGCCAACCTGTTTAAAATTCCATTTCTCTGATATTTCAGAGGATATGCCAAGTTCCTGTTCCATTTTTCTTACAGCTGCTGAACGAATCGGCTCTTCAGACTCTGGCCCACTTCCATCCGATATCATAAGTGGGTGGCTACAGCAGGTATTCGCCCATATGGATGGGAATGTGATTTTCGTTGATGCACGCTTCTGCACTAGTAATCGATCGTCTGCATCGAAGAGTAAGACGCTAAAGGCTCTATGAAGAGCACCTTCACTATGATGGCAGTCCTTCTTTGAAGCGCCACCAATCGGATTATCGTCATCATCGACCAGGATGCATAACTCTGACATCATGGATCTCTGATCTGAGTCCAGACCTTCGAGTACATCCTCCATGTATCCTCCAACCATTCGTCATTCATCACTTTTGGCCCTCTTGAACCGAGTTCCAACAAAATCTTCCCCGATTAACAGATTGTGAAGATTTCCAGGATCGAGACCATTTACGAAGGTAACCAATGGCACACTTTTCGAAATGCGTGAGGCGACCTCGACCTTCAATGCCATGCCGCCTGTAACATCAGTTAACTCGTTAATTGAGGTCTCGTAAGGTGTTGATGACGTCCAAACAGGTATCATTCGGGACCCCTTCATCCTTGGGTCCTTATCGTATAGCCCATCTATACCGTCTAACAAGAAGACAACCATATCCACTTCCGGAAGTTCAGTGGAGAGCCTCTCCATCAGATGATCGCCGGATAGAATGCCGAACTCCCGACCACCGGGAACATCGACTACATCGCCAAATGTTACGTGTACGCATCCTTTTTCTTCGAATCTTCCGATGTCTCCCTCGAATTCTGGACCAGTCCCGTTGGCCCATTCTCTTGGAGGGTGGCATCTACAATTAATCCCCTCTCCCTCAAGAATAGAAACAATTGATTTATTCAACTCGTTCATGGACTCCATCACCATTTCTCTTGCTCGACGTTGCTCATCCTCTCTGCCGGGTATACGTCCCTTGGATAGATCCCCTGACTTTGCGTCTATGTGGCCGAAAGAACCTGCGCCATGCACGATTATGAGATCCATTCCTGAATTTGCCATCTCGGATAGTATTGGTGCGAGAGCCAATATCGTACCTGGTCTGAACACCTTTCTTGACTCCTTCTCAGTAATCAGAGCCCCTCCAAATTTGATTACGGTCCGTCCCATAAACAACGCCACGTTAAGCGATGCATTTGAGGACGCCGTCGACCACAGGTTCTTCCGTCCTCGTTCATGCAGTATGTCATGGCCGAGGACGCGGACATGTCCAGATTCAAACGATGGTTACAGGCAAGAATCGAAGATTCGGAAGCTATAGAGGATGCAGAGGAGAGGAAGATAACTCTCAGGAGACTCAACTCTGCCTTACACGAAGCTCAGAGCTTTTCAGACTTAGTTGCCCTTTCTAGCGGAATAATCAGCGATCCATTCGTCGAGAGAGATGCGAATGCCAGACCTATTGAGACGCCCTCTGCACGAAATCCCGACCCTACAATGTGCCCATCTTGCGGAGAGAGGGTCTCATCCGACCTCGGGTTCTGCCCTCTTTGTGGAGCATACAGGGAATCATAATTCACTCTTCTTCATCCCATTTAGCAGTCAAAATCTGCATTTCTGGGTCATTCGGGTCAGCGACTGATAGAAATTCTGGGTCTACGCTCTCTGCAAGATAGACAGTGACCCCTGCATGCCAAACAGTATGGCCAGAAGCTACCATCCTTGCAGTATCTACGTCAAGTATGACTGGCCTATCATGATGTACCTTGCCAGCATCGCCTGCGGATCTTATGCTACCTGATAAGTGAACATGAGCTCTGCCCGAGGGTATTAGCCCCGCCTCCAGAAGTGCATCTACCTCTTCAGGTCCGCAGGGGAAATATAGCGAGGAGGGGATATTCTCTGTTGGAAGATCCAACTCAATCTCGACTGTATGCCCGTATGTGGCTCTAATCATGTTGCCACGAACCTCGTATCTTCCTTTCGGATCCGTCTCAGAAACTGCTCTGAAATGATGGGGTCTGAGCCAATGATATCGTCGCTCATCTCTTTTCTTAAATTGACGTATGATATCTTTGATGTCTATCCATCCATTGATGTCCATTTCAAGATCGAATTTTTCGGGGGCATGCCTTAGAATGAGAGCCAGTCTTCTAGCCATGCTGTCTCGTTCGCCGGAGCGCATGATGAACTTCCCCTCATCATTGCAAGCGGGGCATAGGGGCTCATCAGAGAAATAACCGTGTACGTTACATTCGCGAATCATGAACCAGCGAAGAAAGACCCTGATTAATACGCACCGGTCAGAGGTTTGAACGACTCAATCGTTAAGCAGACGTGTCCATCCTCACAGCCATGACTCCTATCATCGCAGGGTGGGTTCGAACTCCATTTCACAGAGCTCACAAGGGAGACCTCGTGAATATGAGGCCTGAGAGTATGGTTGCATCCTGCATCAAGCAGGTCGTCTCACGCCTCAATATAAACTCGGGAGATATCGACGACGTGATTGTAGGGTGTGCCTACCCCGAGGGTGAGCAGGGTTACAACATAGGTAGAATGGCGGCCTTGCTCTCTAATCTCCCAGAGACTGTCCCCGGGATGACTATCAATAGGCTATGTGGCAGTTCGATGCAGGCAGCGATATCGGCTTCGAACGCTATTCGCGTCGGACAGGGAGATTGCTACGTAGTCGCAGGCGTCGAATCCATGTCTAGAGTCAAGAGGCGTGGCTTCAACTGGAGCCCACATCCTGTTCTTGAGTCAGGTGTCACCGATGCTTACGTATCGATGGGAAGAACCGCTGAGAATGTTGCAAGAGAGTATGGAATCACACGAGAGCAGCAGGAGGCATTTGCATTTGAGAGCCATATGAAAGCTGCAGTCCATGAGGCTAGCAGCAGGCAGATAATCCGAGTTTCAGACTCAAATGGAAAGGAGATATCTGATGACGGGTGCATAAGAGCAAATACCTCGATTGAGAGTATGGCGCGTCTTCCACCTGCATTCGATGAAAATGGAACCGTGACCGCTGCAACATCATCCCCGCTCACAGATGGAGCTGTTGCAATGATCATCTGTTCTGAAGAATACGCTCAGAGGTTGAATACACCCTCGATTGCCAGGATAGTTGCAGGAGTTGTGACCGGAGTCCACCCCAATATGATGGGGATCGGTCCGATTTCTGCTGGAAGGAGACTTTCGGATAGAACCGGATGGAAACTCTCTGATGTGGACTTATTCGAGATTAATGAGGCATTTTCGTCGCAGAGCATCGCAACAATCTCGGAGCTGGGTTTAGATGATGAAAGGGTGAACATCCATGGCGGCGCTATCGCGATTGGGCATCCTCTCGGCGCCAGTGGAGCTAGGATACTGGGCCAAGCTGCCTCGCTGCTCGACCTCACATCAGGGTCTAGAGCAATGGCGCTCATGTGCATCGGAGGGGGCATGGGCATAGGTATTGCAATTGAGCGAATATGATGTCTCTCGCTTCTAACAGGTAAAGTCAGCCTCCTGTTAGCGATTTCCCGCAAATAGGGCAGGGATCTCCTTCGTCAAGCTTCTCTGGAATTATTGCAAGCATAGACGAGCATGAAGGACAAGTCGCAAGCACTTCGCCCTCGGAAAGCTCGATCCCCAATACATCTTCCCCCGTTGATATTGTCCACCATGATCTGAAACGAGGATCATTCAAGGCCCTCCTTCGTTGCAAACATGATCGCGCCAGTAGCAATACAAGGAAAGCCTGTATGAACAGCCAAACATCGCCAATCAAGCCTGCTGCAAGAAGATCAATGATGCCAATTGCCACATACAATGTAAAAAGAACATAGAAACCATTCATCGCGCCTGATAATGAGCCCGGACGCATTCTTCTGAATGAGTATGCACAAAAAACAACGTACAACAAAGCAGAAGCACTCACAACAGATGCTATCGCGGAAAGCAGGAATCCGAAGATGGTCACGTGACTGGCAAGAAGAACAGCCAGTATAACGGCGTCAAGAAGCATGAAGGGGGTCGTTCGACGATGAAGGCGTACCCCCACTCCTTCCATGTGCCTGCTCCATCAGTCATCTTGGTTTAGTCTGTCGATGACCTGAAAGCAAACTACGTTGGCCGTTGGATGTGCGCGACTCCGATGTCCAACTGTCCGGCGACTCTCTCAAGGGTAAGACGGTCCACCTCGTTGTGACTGGGGGCATAGCGGCAGTTGAGACTGTACGCTTGTCGAGGGAGTTACGTAGACATGGGGCCGAGATCGTAGTGACTATGACGTCAGAAGCCACGAAGATCATATCGCCGCTTGCAGTAGGATGGGCAACAGGAAGTGAAGTGAATACTGGATGGTCCTCTGATTTACCGGGCCTTGTCGTACCAGATCTCGTACTTGTAGCTCCTGCAACTAGGAACACGCTATCCAAGATATGTGCAGGAGTTATGGATGATCCTGCGATGATGGCATTAACAGCTGCATCTGGAGCTGGTAAAACAATCCTTCTAGTGCCTTCAATGCATGATGATTTGTTTGATGATGCGGTTACAAGAGATATGATCGATAAGATCAGGTCGATCGGTTACAAGGTTCTGGTGTCCCCATCTGAAGAAGGGAGAAGAAAGCAACCATCCCCTTCCAGTATTGTTAGATTTGTAGCAGCAGCGATTAATGAAAATCTCCCCAATAGAGCCAATGTTGCGGTCATATACGGTGCAACTGAGTCTCCGATCGATCCCGTACGTGTAATATCGAACAAATCCTCGGGGAAAACTGGTATGCAGATAAGCGACTATTTGGAGAGGATGGGGCACGACGTCATCAGGATATCCGGGGCCGTGGAAGCGAGCGGGGTCAAACCAGACATAATTGCCAGAACACCCCAAGAGATGGTCGATGCGATTGGGGATGTTATGATCGAATCCACGCCGGACGTGTGGATTGTCGCAGCAGCAGTTCTGGATTTCCAACCTGCTCACGTCTCTGCGGAGAAATTACCATCTTCTGAGATCCCCGCACCCGTAGCTCTCGAGCCCGCTCCTCGATTGATAGAATCGATACGATCCATTGACCCGGAAGCCAGGATACTTTCTTTCAAATTAGAAACCGGAATAGGCGTTGGAGAGTTGATTTCTAGAGCGAAATCTCATATGGGGCGTTGTCATAGTGACGCAGTGGTTGCAAATCTATTGGAGAATCTAGATGGTTCGGGACCTAGGGCACATCTGGTAACGAGTGATGATGTGGTTGAGATATACGATTTAGAGCATCTCTGCATATCTATTGAATCGATTGTTTCAGGGTGGATGGAGTAGATGTTTCCGGCATTTTGAAGGGTATGACGCGGTGGAACGACTATGCCCAAGGGTCCAGGGAGCGCCAAACGAGGCATTCCCCCAAAGGAAGACTTCAACGCGTGGTACCCTGCTATAGTAGAGATTGCCGATCTTGTCGATAAGCGCTACCCGATAAAGGGAATGGATGTATGGAAACCATATGGTTGGAGTGCTATGGGCCACATAGACACGCTGATCCGTACAGAGATGAGTAATACGAACCATGACGAGTATAACTTTCCGTTGTTGGTGCCTCACGACCTTCTGGACAAGGAGAATAAATTGGTACAGACCCTTAAAATGGCGAGAGAACAAGGAGTTGACCCCTCGGAGTTGCGAATTGAAGAGGAGATCGGAGGCTTCGAGAAAGAGGTCTATTGGGTAAGGCATGCGGGTGAACATGATCTCGATGTGCCGATGTTTCTTCGACCCACTAGCGAGACTCCCATGTATACCATGTTCTCGCTGTGGATCAGATCGCATGCAGACCTTCCTCTGAAGACATTTCAGATTGTCAATACATTTCGATATGAGACTAAGCAGACACGCTCTTTCATCAGAGTACGTGAGATTCACTTTTTCGAGGCCCACACTGCACATGCAGACCAATCAGGAGCAGATGCTCAGATAGATGAGGATTCAGAAATAGTACGCAGACTCCTCCATGACCTCTGCCTTCCTGCTATCATATCTAAGAGGCCTGTTTGGGATACATTCCCCGGTGCGTGGTACACGAATGCAGTCGATGCAATCATGCCCAACGGGAGGACATTGCAAATAGCGTCATATCATCACTACAGGGACCAGTGGGCGCGTGCATTTGACATCACGTACGAGGGTGCAGACGGTAGCCAGAGCAATTGCCATCAAACGACATTTGGGATGAGTGAGAGACTTCTCGGTGCTGTTGTAGGAGTTCATGGCGATGACGCCGGCCTCATCATGCCTCCATCGATTGCACCCACCCAAGCCATCGTGATGCCTGTTGCAGCACATCTTGATGAGGCTGTGGAGCCCCAAGCAGCTTCTATCGTAGAACGACTGAAGAAATCCGGAGTCAGGGCCAAGCTCGACTCTAGGGATATGCGTCCAGGAGCTAAGCATTACGACTGGGAGATCAAGGGCGTCCCCCTAAGGATAGAAATAGGTCCACGCGATCTATCTAGTGATTCTTTCGTAATGACTCTTAGAACGGGCGGCAAGTCGAGTCACCATCTCGAAGCATTAGAAGAGACCGTGCTGAAGTCTCTAGAAGATGTTTCAACTGAACTTAGACTAAGATCTTCAAATCTTATGGATTCAAAGATGGCTACTCTTCAGTCGTTGCCTGAGAAACCCTCTGTTTTAGATGAAGGAATCGTGTATGAGGTAGCATTTGATGGGAATGATGCAGATGCAGAAAAACTCGAGAAATCAACGAATCTTACACTTCTTGGAGACTTGCTTGAGCCATACGAAAAACCCAGAAGATGCATAATAACAGGTAAGGAAACCCATAGGAGACAGCATCTGGCCAGGATGTACTAGTCAATTCTTTTCCTACGCCATTCGATGAACCCAAATATGGCCAGAATTACCATGCTATACGTCAGGGGCGTCTCCGCTCTGAAACCGGCAGGATAGCCATAATCCCCTGAATCGATTATAATGACTTCGATGACATAGTCTGCAACACCAACGAAAGCAGCAAACATAATGCTCATGGATCTAGTATGTTGTTCATCGATTTGCATAAGCCCCCACATACCGAGAGGCACCGAGATCAGTACTAGAGTAACTGGCTGATTGTTGAAAGTCCTAAAGGCGTATATCGAGATACCAAGAAGGATGACTATGCTTAGAGAAAGGTTGAGCGAAACGCTCCATTCCGATTCACTTATCCAATTATAGACAAATGCCATCACCATCCCGAGGGAGAAGAATATCGGAACAAGTTCCACCGGTACGCGCCCTTCCAGAAAAAAAACAGAGTCAACGTACTCCCATTTCCCTACCGCGGTTCCGAGAAGCTCAACAAAAAGATCGGCTGCAGCAAGCAGCAATCCAGATAGAAGACTCTCTTTCAATAGTGCAATACGGTCTTTCAAAGAGGCCCACAAGGAAAGTGCTACAATCATCAGGAGTCCGGCCAAACTAAGAGTACTCAGCTCCATCCGGATGACCTCGATATGACTCTTATCTGTATCTTCCAGTCAGGCCTACTACTGCGATTATAGAGGACATACTTATGGCAATTATGTCTTCGTTAGTTAATGACCCTGGCTCTCTCCAACTGTCTGAAGACTCTAGGTCTGGAGCATTTCCGAGTGTGTAAGTCTCCCCGCAGGAGTCGGATTCACAAAGATCAATCGCAATACCGACACCTGCATAGACATTAAACACGAAAAGTGCAGTTGTCAGAACTCCAAATATTAGAATAGACCATCTTGGACCCCATCGCCCCTCGTCACCTTGAATTTCACCAATGGTTTCGATATCCGACTCCGCTGAATCAACCTCTTCTGGAATAGGTTCAGAAAAACTCCTCGGAGCGGAATCAGTTTGCCTTAATCCAAGTTTTTCAAGTGCCTCTGCGCCATATATTCGTTCTATCAGGCTAACTATATTCGGGTCATCAACCTCCTCCGGAGATATCTTCCCATCGAGGAGGTCTCTTAGTACGGCCTCGTCAACCATTGGCCATTCGGAAACGAAGGCCTACATCAAGTACGCCCAGGTTTTTGCACTAATTCTACCACTCTTTGGACGATATTGTCGGAAGTCAGCCCCATCTTATTCATGATTTCATCAGGAGATCCGCTTTCCCCAAATTTGTCCATAACCCCAACCATCTTCATCCTCGTAGGGCATTCCTCCGATAGTATCTCTGCAACTGCAGAACCAAGTCCGCCTATAACCGAATGATCTTCAGCGGTCACGATAGCTCCGGTTTCTGCCGCTCTGAGAATCGCTTCCCTATCGATGGGCTTCAGGGTGTGCATATCAACGACACGAGCCTCTATGCCTTGACTCGAGAGCTCTTCAGCAGCATCCATGGCCCTTTCTACCATCACGCCACATGCAATTATTGTCGCATCTCCACCAGCTCTCAACTCAGACGCGACGCCTATCTTCAAATTCCGAGCCTCGTCCTCAGAATATATCTCCCTAGTTTTGTTACGAGCTGTCCTGGTGTAAGATGGGTGCTTATGAGTGAGGAGATCACGTGTCAGGGATCGTGCTGAGTTTCTGTCACACGGATGCATTACTGTCATGCCGGGAAGAGTTCTGAAGATGCCAAGGTCCTCTGTAGACTGAGCGCTACTCCCATCTTGTCCTGTGTGCATGCCTCCGTGACTGCCGCATAAATGCACGACAAGACCAGTCCTAGCGACACCGTTCCTGAATTGCTCAAAGGCGCGTTCAGAGAATATCGCGAAAGTACTCGCGAAGGGAATCTTCCCTGCTTCTGCGAGACCGGCTCCGACTAATGCCATATTCTGCTCAGCTATACCAAGACAGAATGTTCTGTTCGGGAACTTCGCCCTGAAGTGACAGGATTTGGTAGATTTCCCAAGATCCGCCTCCAAAACTACAACCCTTTCGTCAGAGGCTAGATCGAGTAACGCATCACCATATCCGTCTCTTGATGCACCTGGCTCTGATATTCCAGTCATGACAATTCCTCCATTGCTAGAGCAAATTGTTCATCATTCGGAGCGGCCCCGTGGAAAGCGGGATTATCCTCCATGAAGGATACTCCTTTCCCTTTCACTGTCGCCGCCACAATGGCAGTCGGTTCTACGCTCGCTTTTGCCTCAGAAAGGGCAATTAGGATATCATTCATATCATGTCCATCAATCTCAATAATATTCCACCCGAATGAGCGGAATTTGGAAGCAATGTCACCAATCCTCATCTGCTCATCCACGAAATTATCATTCTGTATCCTATTCCTGTCTATTATGGCGGTTAGGTTGCTAACTTCTAGATGAGATGCAGCCATTGCAGCCTCCCATATTTGTCCTTCTTGTAATTCGCCATCTCCTAACAACACCCACGTGTGTCTTTCAGATAGATCGAGTCTGGCTGCAAGTGCAGATCCAAGTCCGAATGAGAGACCCATGCCCAGACTCCCAGCAGAAAAATCAACGCCAGCTGTCATCTTTCTGTCGACATGACCTTGACATACGGATCCGAGTGATCTGAAACCATCAAGGTCTGAATCATCAAGAACTCCTACATCCCTCAGTATCGAGTATACGGCGGGACTAGCATGCCCTTTACTCATGATGAACCTGTCACGATCTTCCCAACTAGGATTATCCGGATCGAATCGCATAGCGCTTCTGTACAGGCCTACGAGAATGTCTATACACGACAGTGAACCACCTGGGTGGCCTGATTGAGCCTTGTATACCATTTCGACAATCCTTCTCCTGCACCTTGATGCAGACTCATTCAACTCCCCTATGGCGTAACCCTGCATGTGTCAACGTAGTTCTATTGGTCCTTATTGGTTACCTATCGTTTTGGGTGTTATGGAGTTAGCCATTCAGTTATAGATGGGGGTCTACGGAGCCTTACCATGCACAACAACAGCGGCGCTATGCCGCTGGAAGATACCATGGCTGATTTAGAAGGCAAAGAGGCCATTGATCAAGCTCGGGCAATTATTTCCGCAGGAGGGCGAATTGATGTCGATTTGGGACTTTCACTGTACAAGAATGCCCCATTAATGGAACTGGGCGAATTGGCCCACTCGATGAAGAGGAAAATGCATGGAGAAAAGATCCATTTCAATCTGAACCTACATGTGAATACGACCAACATATGCGTCTTAGCTTGCAGATTCTGTGCGTTTAGGAAAGGCTCGAAGCATGAAGATGCATATGATCTATCAGTGGAAGAGTATCTCGATAGAGTGCGTCCATATTCAAACTCCATTGACGAAGTACATTCCGTTGGAGGCCTCCACCCTGAATGGACTATTGAGCACTATGAGAGACTGTACAGAGCGATGAAGAAAGAATTCCCGCACATCACAATCAAGTCTCTAACTGCAGTTGAAGTCAAGCATATTGCAAAACGTACAGGCATCACCATACCCCAAACTCTGACTCGCCTAATGGACGCAGGTTTAGATGTTCTTCCCGGAGGTGGTGCAGAAATACTCGTGGATTCTGTGAGGGATAGGATATGCAGGGGCAAGGAATCCAGTCTCGAGTATCTTTCAATCCACAGAGCAGCTCACGAAGTAGGACTCCCGACGAATTGTACCATGTTGTTTGGCACCGTTGAGACACTTGAGGACAGAATTACCCATTTGGATTTACTCAGAAAGCTACAGGATGAGACTTCTGGGTTCCAATGCTTTGTACCATATCCATTTTTACCCGATAGAACAAGATTGCCTGAGGCTAAGATACCAAGTGCTGAAGAGGTAATCAGAACAATCTCAATATCCCGGCTGATGCTTGATAATATTCCTCATTTGAAGGCATACAGAATGAATATTGGAGACGATCTAGCTTCTATTGCGATTCTCAATGGAGCCGATGATCTCGATGGGACTGTAGAAAGGGAAGAAATCATGCATTCTGCAGGTTCTAACACCCCCCTTAACACCGGCATGGATGGCCTAATACGCATAATTGAGTCTACGGGGCAAGCTGCGATTCAAAGAAATACAACGTATAGCCGATTCAAATCACACACGTTGAAAAACCGTTCAGAACCGAAGAGGCTACCAGTAGCGAGGTGAAATTATGTGGAATAGAACCATAGGTCGTGTTGCGTTCACAAATTGCGATCCTTTGTATCATAATCTTTCAGAAAGATGGAGGATATTGCCAGCGCCCCCCTCATGGTTGACAGGGCATGTAATCCGAAGAGATTGCCTTATGGCTCCCATTCCCTCTGCTGATTTCGCAAAGCACAGCGGCATCCTACGTCTTGTAGGCGATCTAGGAATTGTCTCAATGGGCCACGTAGGAAGCGTACTTCTATTCGGGGATCGACCCCCTGATCATATGAGGGATATAGCATTCCCGACTGATTCATCGACCTCAAAAAGACTCCTAAGGTGGTATTTAGAAAAGCAAGGATTAGATCCCCGTACAATAGACCTGGGGCCAGATTTGGGTTCGATGCTCCAACAGTGCGATGGGGCCCTCCTCATAGGTGACAGGGCATTGAGGGCTGCGTCAGAACATCCATCCCTCGTTCAATTAGATCTCGGAGCTGAATGGACCCGTTCAACAGGCCTTCCAATGGTGTTCGGGATTTTCGCAACCCACAAGTCGTCCGATGATCAGGTTATTTCTGAAGCGAAGACTGACTTAATCTCAAATTACCATGCCTTCATCAATGACGATCATAGGAGGGAGGAAGTCGTCCGAATTGCTGCTGATAAGATAGGGCTTACCCCCAGTAGAATGGACCAATACTTCCGTTCAGAGGTTTCCAACATACTCGATGAGGAGTCTGTAGAAGGACTCTCGCGTTTCCTCGTTGACGTTTGCGGGATGAATACCAGCTTAGTTCGAAGTTGTGTTCAATCAGTCACTTCGTAGTCCAAGGATTTAGATGCGACATACTCTAGCAAATCCATCGCAACTTCGCAGGATTCCGCGACAACAGGCTCCGGGTCGTCAACGAATTTCTCCAAGGTGGCTAATGCAGTCCTGTCCCCTATCGCCCCCAACGCCTCAGCAGCCTCATGACGCACCATTAGATCCTCGTCATGATCTTCGAGACGATTTATGAGATAGGGTACTGCTGCGGGATCTTGCATTTGCCCCATCACATATGCAACCTCATGCTTTAGGAGTGCGGATTTGGATGAGTAAGCAGCTGCAAGTGCCTCAATAGCATCAACACCGCCGATATTCCTCAGTGCAAAAAGAGCCCTCATTCTTTGAAACATTCTTTCCCCTTCGTCACATATTGTGCTCCTCAAGCTTGGCACAGACAATGTCTCACTCGCAGGTGCAGGATCGACTGAATCAAACTCGGATATCTCGGGCTTTTCCATGTTTTATCGACTATGCGTCCTGCCTATGAAATCAATGGCTCGGGGGTCAAAGCTAGAGTCTACCAAGCCGATTGCTTGTCCCTCCTCTAGGAATCTCATTACGGCCTCTCGCCCATCATCACCATAATCGATGGTTCTCTGATTGACATACATCCCGACAAACTTCTCGTTAGTTTCGTCAGATATCCCCCTCCCCCATTTTTTTGCGAATGATAGTGCTGATTCTGGATTCGATATCGCATGCTCTATTGAAAGCCGTACGTCATTAGCGATATGCTCGCATATCTCGGGGCCGTGAGATTTTAGCACGACATTCCCGCCAAGGGGTAGGGGTAGACCCGTTTTTTCATTCCACCAAACCCCTAGGTCCATGACAAGATGAACCCCCTCATCCTTCCAAGTCAGCTGCCCTTCGTGAATGATTAAGCCATGGGTTGATTTTCCGGATGCTACTGAGGGGAGAATCTCGTCAAATGGCATGACCTCTACATCCACATCGCCTAGGGCTAGCCTCAGTGCCAGATAGGCGGAAGTGCCAAGGCCGGGGATAGCAATCGTAGACTCAGAGGCTTCTACAATAGAGCATTCAGAGTTGGATATTATCATTGGACCATATCCCTCGCCCATCGAAGCGCCGCAATTCATCAAAGAGTAATTATCGGAAATTGTCGGGTAGGAGTGTATTGAGACGGCGCTCACATCGTGTGCACCTTCCAGAGCTTGTTGGTTTAGCGTCTGTATGTCAACTAGTACATGTTCGTACCTCCTATCGCCAGTGTCAATCAAGGATTCAGTCATGGCGTAGAACATGAATGCATCATCTGGATCCGGAGAGTGGCCGATGCTGTAATGAGTCGTCATGACTTAGACGATGTCGAAGTTGTATAAATTGCCTTGGCAGACGCCATGGCATCGCCATGATGAAGTATCTGTGCTTACTGGACGAAACATGCCCGACCCGGAGAGGCTATCAACCGCTACCGGTCAACTCGGTCCAAAGTGTGCTAAGACTGGAAAGCCCTTGAAATTCTCAGAGGCGATAGTTCATGATGGTGAGTATCTGTCATACGAGGCCTATCTAGAACTCACGGGAGTAGAGTCCTCAACGGAGCCGAAAACAGTCCCAGGCCTGAGGATGGAATGACACCATCTTGATGGCCCTCCTTCCTTTGGCTTCAACGTGGCGAAGGGTTGGAGTCGTATAGGTTCGAGGTTCGCCGACTTCTACAGGTCTATGGAACCGAGTGACATCTGGCTGCCTCCTCGACTTAGACGACGCGAGTGGATGTTCATGCCATGGGGCGACGGGGCGACAGATCGACATCGCTCATTTACTGATGCAGGGGCGCTTCACTCCTATCTCTGCCAAAGATTCCCACACTCTTGCTTCCATTCAACGGCTTATTACGATGATCCGTCCCAGAGGACGATGTCCGAAAAGGGTTGGAGAGGAGCGGATCTAATATTCGATCTAGATGGCGACCACTTGCATGGAATCAGTCCCACTGATTTTCCCAATCTAATATCTGCTATACAAGATCAGACATGGTCCCTCTGGAACGACTTCCTAGAACCGGAGTTCGGATTCAACAGAGACTATGCACAATTCACTTTCTCAGGCCATCGCGGCTTCCACATACACCTGAGAGACCCCTCTCTCTTCCATCTCGATTCCAACGCAAGAAGGGAGATAGTCACCTATATCCGGGGTGTCGGGCTAGATGTATCGACATCTCAGAGAAAAAATTCTGGATGGTCTAGGAGGCTTGATGAGGGCATTGAAAGGATCTCTAATATGCTCGCTGAAGCTTCGAAAGGAGGAAAGGACTCATCCACAATCAAGAGCCTGATAGAACAAGCAAAGGGCCAGAATCACCCAGCGAGTCACAGTACGATGACCAAACTAATCGAAATGGCTTCTAGCGAAGATCACGTTTCAAGATTAAAGGGGGGATCTACCAATGTGTTCGGGGAGACTGGAACAAGTCTCTTTTGGGCACTCGTTAGAGCGAACTCTTCAGTTTCAGTCATCGGAGGTGAAACAGATGAGAATGTGACTGTTGATGTCAAGAGAGTAATACGACATCTTGGGAGTCTACATGGCAAATCCGGTCTTAGAGTCACAGAGATACCCTTCGAAAGACTAGATCCGGACGGCGCTAAACCATTTGATGCATTAAAGGAGGCTATTGTTTTCGCTGGAAGCGAGAATATCAAAATACGACTTCTCGTCGATGATGTGAGAGCGATAATAAATGAGAGGGAGATAGAGGGAAATTCGGGAAGCGAGTATGTTGTTGACGAAGGAATGGCCATGTTTTTACAACTCAAAGGCTGGGCTGAGCTAGTAACTCCATGAATAGCACAGAATAGCCACACATTCGGCGAACGTTGAAACCCCGAATTGATTGAGACCATACCATGGGCATAATCCCACGACGCAAGAAGAAGGGCAAATTGCCTCCTGTGCCCCCTCCCCCGCCTCCTCCTCCGATGGACCAGCAGGGAGATCCCACGATCCCCCCTCCACCACTCCAAAACCCTCCCAGTGAAGACTTTGACAGCCTCGTCCCTATCGGTGGTGGCCAGGGAACGGTCACAACCCCTGAATTAGGCGAGTACGATCATGAGTGGGTCAACAAGAAGAAAGACCCTGCTGAGGAAGACCTCGAGTCCCTGTGGAGTGCTAGGAAAGCTGCCAACATAGGTTCCGACGGTCTCGACGGGATGTACGGGCACATAGATAGAATCGCAAAAGGAGATAGGGGATCGTTAATTAATAGATTCTCTGATAGGTTTGGAACAGAACTGGATAGAGAGATTATAGTTATGAGAAAAGAACAACAGCAGGTTGTAAGAGACATCGCGCCCAAAGTTGAGCTTATCGAGAAGCCAAAAGATACAGATCACCTAACTCTTGAGGAGTTTATACATTCCATGGACGAACCAGCATTCATCCAGAAGGTCTCAGAAGCAACAGGGATAAGCACTGAGATGCTTTCTTCTTTTGAAGAGGACGAGTTGGTAGATTTCTTTCAAACTGCGGATGTAGACGACAGCGGAACAATGGAATTCGATGAGTTTGCAGCAGCCATAACCATGCTAAAGCAAGCGAATGATGATTTTGCAAGGCTGTTCGGCATAGTTGATACCCTTCTCGGAAATCAAAGCTCCAATTTCATTGAGTCCTTCACTCAATCAGATGCATATGATTTGTACAAGCAAGTGGGAACTGACCCTCATCACGCTTCTGAAAGCGATAGAAGAGAATTTTTCGCTCTAATCAATGAGGTTCTGGGCGATTTGCCCACATCTGAGATTGAAAGTTTTACACAGTCAGAGGACTTTGAACACTACAAGACTATGGGCGAGGCGCTTCAGTGAGGGTTCGACATGGGATTACTAGAGAAGGCTGAATCTGGAAAGGAACCGGACAAAAAGAGTAAGGAGAAATCAGTTGAAAAAACCCCCACAAAGGTAGAGACCTCCAAGCAAAAGAAGGCACCAAAGCCAAAGAAGGAGTCTAGATTCTCGCGAAGGCGTGAAAAGGAAAAGAAGGCTAAGGAGCCAAAGGCTCCAGTCGATCTACCCTCATTCCCCGCGGGTTTCGAGCAACCCACTAGCGGACAAATGACTTTCAGGAGATTCGTTGACATTTTAGTTAGCTATGGCTGGATGTTTCCAATCGTGGGAATATACGGCTGGGGCTCTGACTTTGATGCGACTTACTTCATCATTGGAGGCATGTTGCTTTACATCGGTAATGTGGGTTTCCTACCCTCGAGATTCAATAGAACGGTTGGGAATATAGTCTCCCGTACAAAGTTTGTAACATCAAGTGGCAATAATGCATCCTGGGCGTACACCTTCCTCAAGGGACTGAATCTCCCATTCGCACTTATCGGTCTCGTCACAGCCCTGATGATGACGGCTGATCTATCAGCACCACTCGGAGACACCACCGGATCCGCCGTGATCCGGATAATAGGGCTTCTTTTGTTGCTCCCCCTAACACTTGACTGGCTATTGGCGAAGTTTTCCATGGCTAAGAGAGGACTATGGGAGAGAATATTCGGTGGCGTATGGCTGGTTCGTTCCACCAAGACCGGGAGCTCCAAGGGATGGCTAAAGAGACTCGACCAACTTAGCGACTACGCGGAGAAAAGGGGCCTACTCTCCGAGAAAGAAGAAGATACAACCAATCTAGATTGAATCACTCTTCTTCCCGACGCATCATTGCCAACTCGCGCATGTCTTCCCGGACAGCACCTTCTTCGATTCCTTCTATGTCAGCCTCGTCGACTATTTCGACTCCGAGTAATGTCTCTATGACGTCTTCCATGGTAACGAGACCAATGATTGTTCCAAACTCTTCTTCTACAGTCAATATTTGCACTCTATTCTCAAGCATTATCCTCAGTGCTGCGTCTATCGATCCATCAGAGTGAACACTAGATATTGGACGCATTATCGCAGTCATCGACGGATCGAAATTATCTGCAGCAGCATTTCTGAGAATATCGGATCTCAGCACCATACCTACTACTGCATCCTCGTCGAATACCGGCATTCTTCCATGTACCATCACGGGAATGCGCTCCATTACCGAACCGATCGTCTCTTCCGATTCCACATACGTCATAACGGTTCGAGGAGTCATAATCGCACCCACAGTCATTTCCTTGAGCATCAATAGATTCTGTATTACGCTCTCCTCCCTCTCATCTATGACATCAGTCTCTTCGGCTATATCCGCTATGACTGATATCTCATCCCGAGTCATCGCCTCCTCTTTTACAGAGGGGAGGAGCCCTCGGGTCTTTTCGATTGGCCATACTATGGGTGCCAGCAAGATCGTCATCCAGTGAAGTATCAATCCCGCACTAACTGTGAGTCGCCTCCAGTAGAGTGTCCCCACTGTTTTCGGAAGTATTTCGGAGAGGAGCAATACAAGTAATGTCAGTATCGTGGATGCGATAGCTAGTGCATATTCCCCTGGATATGCATTTTCGACTTCCGAACCGACACCCAGCGCACCGACTGTATGGGCGATTGTGTTTAGGGTTAGGATAGCCGTGAGAGGACGTTCAGGATCGTCCTTGAAAGTCAGCCATCTTTCAGCGGTTGTGGGCATTTTCGACTGCAGAGCAAGTATGTGGCCCCTGGTCGTACTGAGAAGAACTGCTTCCAGAATCGAGCAGATAAATGAGACTCCAAGCGCTACAGTCCCATATAGCAAAATAGCGGATATGGGAGTCACTTCAGGAGTTCCTCCGAGGGAGAGATTGGACAAAGCTGGTATGCATGTGGTTGCGTTGCTCCATAACTGCGAGTTAGCCCATCTCCTAAATATGTGGCTG
>DAVB01000002.1:0-62588 GCA_002505455.1 Euryarchaeota archaeon UBA52
CGGCATGTGGGTCTTCAGACGCAGTATTCTCGATCGTAAAGATCTCCGCCCCAAGCACGATGGAATGGCGATGTCTCAAGAGTTCAAGATTCGGTGTATGACGAAATTGGCAAGTGACCGCAGGAAGGAGGTTAGCGTTCCATACCGGTCGAGAGTCGGTGATGCTGAAATTAACACTTGGAGAGATGGGCTTGGCAATCTTCTGTCGCTATTCACCCTTAGAATGGGACTGACGAGAGAGAGGACCCCCTGGGGCCTTGACGATAGCTGACTATTCGAACGCGTCGTCATCTGGATTGGAAGTGAATCCGCCCCATGAGTCGATCATTTCTATGTCTGCTATCGTAGAGGCTCGTCTTGAGCGAGCGATGGCCATACCGATTATTCCGAGCAGCGCTATTGCCACACCCCCCCATGTCAGAATGCTTTGAATTATTTCTGAGTCTGAGTCATCGTCCTCTATCGGGATTGTAACTGTAAGAGTCGGGCTTACAGTATCGCCATCTCTGGCCCATACATCAATTCTCATCCAATCACTATCGTCCGGCGACACCTGGACATTTCTCGACCACACCCCATCGCCGGGCACTGAGTCTCCAAACGCCCCGTCATCATTCAATTCCACCACGGTAGGATTCCCTGAGACTGTGAGCACTGCTGATACCTGCTCAGATGTGCCATCAAGATCCACCAGAGACACTTGGATCTTTATGGTCTGGGCCTGTTTGCTGTACAGGCTGTCTGGAGATACTGAAAGAGAGGATAGGAATGGGGCACTTGAACCGACCATTATTGAGATGGAGTCTTGGCCGTATGTTCCCCTGGAGTCTTTCGCGGTTAATACGATAATATGCTGCCCAGGCGGTAGATCGGCCTCCATAATTGGGTCAGAACCTAGATTTGTACCATCTGCGAGAGTCCATTCCAGGAGTAGGAGATCGTCGTCGTAGTCCACAGTTCCAGTGGAGTCGAGCAGTACTCGATCGCCGGGCGGGAAAAAGCGACCATCTTGAGGGGATGCTATAGTTGCAACAGGAGCGCTTGGAAGAATTTCTAACGATAATTCGCTGGTTCTCGAGAGTCCTGTGGAATCCTCCAGGGTGATCGTAAGATTATGCTGTCCCGTTGGGAGGTGTCTTTCATGAATTTGATTGGGATTTGATCCTTGCAATATTGGAGTCTCCGACACATCAGAATAAATCGTCATGGAGAAGGAATCTGCATCCGTATCAAATGAGTTACGAAGATCAAAGACGACCTTCTCATTTGATTTTGAGGATGAGCCGTCTTTCGGGCTATCTATCACGATAACAGGTGCGGAGGGAGAGACGCTGACGTTCACAACTGAATATGCAGGATTCCCTAGTCCATCATCCACTGTGAGGGACAAAAGATGATCTCCTGCTGGAAGCCTCGACTGGAAGTTCCATTCGGTTGAAAGCGGTTCTAATTGACCATTGAGATTCCATACAACACTGACTAAATCATTTGAAGACTCTCTCGTAGAGCAAAGTAAACCCAATCCCTCTTCAGGGAGTTCCAGACAGTGTAAGTCTTGGTCTCCTGACCCGGTTGCACTGAATTCAATCAGATTTGAAGAGTCTGTCATGTAGCCTTCGTAAGGAAAGGCAATTACAGATCTTGGATCCGAATTCACAACTTCAATTTCTTCCCAATCATACGACTTTCGACCCGAGTTCTCCGGACTATTGTCCCATGCACTCAACGTTAGCACATGCACCCCCTTCGAAAGTCGCCCCTGCCACGAATTGCCGTCTGATTCCTCAATTCCGGACCATATAATTCCGTCTAAATCGGATTCTATTGAAAGATGCAGAGCGTCTCCTTCGGGATCAAAGGTTCCTTCGAAGCTTATGCTCAACATGTCCTCAGAGGTTGTTCCTAATCGGGTGATTGAGTGATTTATCTCAGGCAGCTCATTGAAATGATCGACAGTAAAGGTCCATGAGACTGGCTGGTTTGAGCCATCGTATACGGACACTGTTGCTGTGAATGCGTCTTCTGATTGGTCGAAGCCGACTGAAAAGACCTCATTGCAAGGGGGGCTGAGAGACATATTTGCGCCGTAACTAGTTTGAATCCAACATTGGAGGGGGTCTTCTTCTGGATCATAAGTCCCTGACAAGTCAACAGTCGCATTTCTTGTCATGCCGAGGCTCATGACTCCGAACGGAGAAATTTGAGGTGATGCTTCGACAGATACAGAAGGTGGAAGATTGAGTAGCTCGATTGAGCGTTGTTCGGTTGAACAGAGACCTGTCGCATCGCAGACCTCGAGAGTTATGGTGTGCTGTCCGTCACTCAAACTTGGATCTCCCTCATGGCCACTATTCGCTGTTACATACGATGATTCTGTAGATGGCCCTGCTAATCCGCCATCAATGGAGCTTGTCCACGAGTATGTGAGCTCGTCATCATCCATATCCCATGAATTGGAGGCATCCAGAATGACCTCATCTGAACTCCCGAATACCGATCCTTCCTGTGGTGATTCCCAGACGATGAATGGAGGTTGATTGGGCAAATCGATTTCACATATCATCGAAATATCTTGATTCAGGAGCAGGATATCCGTTGAGTTGCTGTGGCCGTCATAGGAACAAACACCTTGAACGCTGGCTACGGAAGACCAGCCGGCACTATTGTTCCATGTTCGACCCACATATGGGCCGGTATTTGACCTTCCAGAATAAGGCAGAGTCAGAATCTGGTCTTGCTGAAGTGAGTCAAATGAGAGGTTCAATTCTGCATATGGTATCCCATACCCGTTTTGATTGACCGCCTCTGCATGGATCATCCAGGAGATGTTTAGCAGATCATCATCATCATCCGATGATGGCTCGGTGATGGGAGAGGAGGAAATCCAATCCACGACACTTCCCGATGAGAGATTTAGAGAAGAAGGGCCGATTAATTCGACATCACTCATAGATACGTTTGATGAATGAAATGAAGGTGGATTTTGAGTGGTGCAGTTGAATATTACATTCTCAATAACCATTGAATCGAATCCCGAGAATGAGGCACATCCGCTAATTCCAGTGATTTGGCTGTTCATCATGCTCGATTCTGATGAGCTAGCGGGAGACCACTCCAGGCCTCCGGAAACGCCGGATATCGATACATCAAGAAGATGGGCGTCGATTGACTGCATTATTACAGCAGGATTGATTGAATTCGTGTTCAAATCTGCTCCACGGATTAAGACTGGACCATTCTTTTGAAGGTTAGTCCCCTCTCCAGATATTGCAAGTCCTGATGATGGAGAAACGGAACTTATCCCGATTAGTTGCAAGTCTATACTATCGACTATCGAAAAGCCTACTTTATCGCCATCGGATGAGCAGTTTAAACAACTCACATTCTTGCCTGAGCTCACGAAATCATTTGAACGGATGAATGAAAATCCTGCTCCTTCTGAATTTATGCCTGCCATAGCGCCATTCCCGGAAGTGAGAGCATCCTCTATCCAAACATTCGATGAGTCCATGACTCGAACACCAGAGAGCTGATTCATCGAAGAAGCAATCCCTACTACCTCTGGATGGAACTCCCTAACATCGATACCCACGCCTCCATTCTGAGTTGTTGTCCAATTGTGCCCGGTCGCCCCTCCCTTCCAGAGCAGGATTCCAGAGCCCTGCGCACTCGTTACGCTAATGTCTTCCAGAGTTACAGGCCAGCTAGCACTTCTGAGATAGATTCCGGCTTTTTCCCCCGAACCAGATCCAGGGTTCCTTGATCCGTCATCAGAAGATTCGACATTTCTGAATACCGATGTGCCATCAATCATGTATGCCTTAAGTCCAGTAGCATAATTCGAAATTAGGTTCAAACCTTCGATAAATGCGCCACTGGTGTTTAGTTCGACAGCAGCAATAGCGAGGCCTTGTGTTTCTGAGTCAGGGCCTCCTGTACCTGAAACAGTGGCATTCCTGATAATTGCATTCACATTCAAATCGCTCCACTTAGATCGATTATACTGCTCAATCATGATTCCGCGGTACTTCGAATTGGAAATGGAGATATTCTCCAAAGTAGGGCGTGTCGTGAATCCCTCGGATATGTGGCGTACGAAAACCCCATTATCCGATTTCTCTATCTCTGTGTCTGAAATCAACAAAACAGAGTCTTCGATCCATATTCCTGAAGAAACAGCAAGAGTTGCTCCGCTAACATTAGTTATTGAGAGATCGCTGATCATCCCTCCAGAACCGCCCCAAACATTGAGTGCTCGTGTGATTAGGCTGTCAGCCAATAGGCCGTTCACTATTGGAGCGCTTCCGCTCCCCAATGAGAGGCCGATGCCATATCGCCATGTTCCGGATATGCCATGTACGTCTTGTCCACCCCCCAGCATAGTCAGATTGGTGATTTGTGGATTCGCAGATGATAATAGATCAACTGCCACGAAATCGGCATTTAGAACTGTGATGTTGTTCATTATAGGGTCAGAATCGACGATTTTAATTCCTCGTGAGGCATTTTCGATTTTCAAATGAGATATCGATGACCCGAGACCCCGGCTATCCGAGGTGAAGTGTATGCCGTCGTGTTTGCCATCGATTGAATCTACAATGACTTGCTCGTTTTCAGTTCCTAAAACAGAGATCCTACCATTAATCTCAATCAACTCCCCCTCTCCGATTCTTATTTCTGTTCCCGGTTGCACCTGCACCACTTGATCATCTTCGATCACAGCTCCGTCAGGCAAATTTACAATTCCGGACCATACGATCACTGTAGTTGAAGAAGTGGCTATGGGGGCTAAAGAAAGCAGCATTATTGCCGCGATTAAGAGGGGTCGTCGAGGGGTTCGATTCGTCTCCGCCCGCATCCTCACTACTCGATTACAGCATGGTATCGTTGTATGCTTTGCCATGCCATGTACATTAGTACAAAATGAAGGGAGGCATGATAAACGGACTTTCATCCGGTCGATTAGAGGGGGTTTTATGGAGACTGCATTTGTTCTGATCAAGGCCCTTCCAATGAAGGAGAGGGATGTTTATGCGAGTCTCCTTCAGATGAAATCTGTTGTAGAGACTCACTCTGTTTACGGGGAGTATGATCTTGTTGCTAGGGTTGATTTTGAAGATTCTCGGACCATGACTAAATTTCTGATCGAGGAGATGCGGGCAATCCCTGGCATACTAAAGACGGAAACTCTGATCTCTGCTGAGGTGTGATTATGTCTGTAGGTTTCGTGCTCATAACTACTGAGCCTGGTAGTGAAATTTCCGTCAGGAATGCATTGGACTCCATAGATGGCGTATCCGGTCGGTGGGTCGTCTTTGGAAGTCATGATCTACTAGTCAAAGTAGAAGCGGATGATGAGTCTAAAATTACAAAGATAGTAATTGGCGATATCCGTGCAATTGAGGGGATTACCGATACGCGAACTCTCATCGGCGCCGAGATCTAATCTCCACATGGATTTCATCTATAACTTCTGAAGCTGCTTTCACACAGCCTGCCGCTCTAAGTCTTCGAGCTGCCTCTGCCCATAGCCGTATCCGATCATCGGAATGAATAGCTCCGCTCCAATACCATGCAAATGCATCGATTCTTCTGTGCTCAGGTCTATTCTCATTTTCCTGGATTTTAAACTCGGCATCATGCGCGTTGATGAGCCACAAGGGGATATCAGGGGAGGATGAATCGAGTCCCCAGTGGATCTTCTTGAGGCGATCATACCTTCCAGGCGTACGCTGAATGGATTCAAACAGCCTTGATTCTGCGACACCGTTCCAAGGCTGTAATGTGATTTTCAAATCTATCTCTTCCAATCGAGGATGGTCCTCACCAAGAATTTCAACTATTGAAGATCTTAGAGAAGCCGCTTGGATTACGTCACTAGAACCTGATGCAATGATATATCGAAGAATCAATCTTGAAGCGATAAGGGAAGGGCTCATTTCGGATGAGATTCCCTCCGTCAGATCTAGTCTTTTAGTCAGCCTCATTGCTAACTCTGGATCTAACGGCCCTGGTAAGCGATCGTCATGCATTGCTATCGCTCCTCTGACCAGTATGCTTGCTCTTTCAGAATCAGGAAGCCGATCCAGGAGTAATTCCTCGATTCTTGAACACTCGCCATCATCTCCGCCCATACGAGCGCATTCGAGATCTATTTTCCATCGATCTGGACCTTCCTCAATATCGATTGCTATCTTTCTTGCTATTTTCGTTTCTCCTCTTGAAATCGCGACATGCGCAGCGAGAATCCGCAAATCATCCCTGTCCTCTCTCTCTAAAGCGTCGCTGAGTAGTGACGCGGCTATGGCTGATTCGGATTCCTCGGAGACAACGTTTGCGAGTGCGAGATCAAGGGTTTGTCCCGAGGAAATTCTGTGATGCATTTCGAATGCTCGGGCTTCATGGCCTGGAATGTCAGACCAGTGGGAAGCTAGATTGGCGTGTATCGAATATTTTGTCATCTCATCCATGGCCGCTGAATGTACATTCCTGATGAGATGATGCGCTTCGAAACCGAACTCGCCCCATTTCAGTATAGCTGCCTCATCCAGATCATCAATAGTTTGGTCGGAAAGGGAATGATTCTTCTGGACCGGGAACGGTTCTAAAGATAGTTCGTCGAGACCCTGGATGGAGGATGTACTCAATCTACTCAGCACAGTAGAAGTCACAAACTCGGCGATTGGGGTTTCGGGTGTCGGAAGATCATCACCCTCCCTCCACATCTCGATTGCCAGAGGGTGTCCTCCGAGAGCAGTGGCTATCTGTTTTGCACGTTTCTCTTCCAAATGAGGGGCTATCTTGGATGCGACCTCGATATCTACCCCTTCCAATGTGTATCTGGTGGCAGAAGGAATCGTTGAGAAGATGCTAGGAGTTCTCGTTATGACCAATATAGTCGCTTGATGGGCATTCTGAATCATAGATTTGATTGATTCTGCATGTCGATGGTGTATCTCCTGTGCCTCGTCGAGGACATAGAGGGAATCCTCTTCAAGTCTCGATGCAGAGAGGTCATAGGGCTCATTAAAGGCAAATTTTGTCCATGATTTCATGATTAAATCGAGGTCTGTTGCCGCGTTAGCCGTGCACCAACCTAGTCTCCTTCCTTCTTTCTCGAGACCATATGCAACAGCTCGTGCGAGAGTTGTCTTGCCGATACCCGGCAGTCCGGTAAGAGTCACAATTCCAGACTCTGAGAGTATGTTTTGAAGAGCCTCGATATCACTCGATCTTCCGAATATGGAAATAGCGTTTTTATCATTACCACCTGGGACGCCCAAGTTGTTTGCCAATTCTAGTCCTTTTTTGGTCAGTAGAAGTACCGTTCTTCGTCTTGTGGCTCCAATCACATTACTCTTGATTGATTGAATCAGGCCCTTTGACTCGAGTGCAGCCGCTGGAACGTGGAGGGCTGAGCGGACCACTCCAAGTTCCATTGCTAAAGCAGGCAGTGAGAGCGATGGAGGGAAGTCTCGACGTAGATTTCTATCCACCTCTATACTTGCAAGAGTGGTCAACAACCTCTCCTCGGGACCCGTCAGCACATAGCGGGGGTCAAGCCATCACTTCATGGCCCTTGGCCTAGGAGAGGATATCGAAGATGCCACTCAAACCTCGCGATCTCGACCTCCCGGAAGCTCCTGGTGTCTATCTTTTCAGGACCGATTCAGGCATAATTCTCTATGTTGGAAAGGCAACGAATATCAAGAATAGAGTTCGATCATATTTCTCTCCAAACCCGGATAGAGCGATGATTCCAAAATTAGTCTCAAGTTCTGATGATGTTGATTTCATCGTTACGGGGAGCCCCGGTGAAGCTCTTGTACTTGAGAAGCAATTGATCAGGAAGCATAAGCCAAGGTACAATTCGATGTTCAAGGATGACAAGTCATACCCATTTATTGCCATTACAAAACACGAATATCCTCGTATTATCTACACGAGGAGACCGCCTAAAGGATCGAAAATATGGGGGCCCTTTCCAGATGCTGGTGCAGCTAAAAGAGTCATAAAACTGCTTAGAAGACAATTCGGCATACGGGATGAGCGAGACAATGTGCCTTTTGGTTATGATGATCATGGAGGTCTCGAAGACTACATCGGCAGGATCAGGGTGGTGGAAAGTGTCCTCGATGGTAATGCAGCCTCCTTAATCAAACACCTTCAAAGAAATATGGATATGGCTTCAGAAGCTATGCAGTATGAAAAGGCTGCAAGTTTCAGAGATATGATAGCAATCATCCAAAAAACGATCTCGGACCAAACCATACGGAGCCGATTCTATACAGAGGTACACGCCATAGGGTTCGCATCCAGAGGGGATTTCGGCAACGCAGTCGTCATACAGGCCGATGAAGGAGTTATCCAAGGACAAGTTACCTACCCAATGATACACAGGGGAGATGTTGGAGAATCAGTATCATTGCTTGTCGCAGAACATTATTCGAGTCAGAGACCGCCAAAGATCCTCCTTACACCGAATAATCTCGGAGAAGATCTCAAACAGTGGTTATGTGAAAGACGTGGTGCTGCAGTTGAAGTTCGTATTCCGCAAAGAGGGAAACTTGCAAAACTCAGGCGTTTAGCGGACCGGAATGCTGAGCTGCACGTTGAACGTGCGAAGAGCAGATCTTCAGGAAGGATAGAACATCAAGCCGCCAAAGATGCAGCAAAATTGCTTGGAATGGGCAGTCTAGATCATGTTGTATGCTTTGATATGGCGCAGCTTCTCGGGGAATCTCGAGTAGGCGCATCCGTAGTATTCAGGAATGGGCGTCCTAAAAAGTCAGAATATCGGACCTATCGTGTAAAAGACGATGCGGCGGACGATCTTCGGATGATGACGGGTGTCGTGGAGCGTTGGTTGAAACATCAAAATGAGTGGCCAGATTTGGTTATCTTAGACGGCGGTAAGACACATCTATCTGCGGTATTGACTATGCTTGATTCTCATGGTCTAGCAGGTATTTTCCCTGTTATCGCTCTGGCGAAGAGGGAAGAAACGGTATATACGGAAGACGGTCGGGAGTTCGTTCTAGATAGGAAAGGCCGGATGATCGTTCATGCGAGAGATGAGGCACATCGATTCGTTAATTCATATCATCGAAAAAAGAGATCGAAAGGGAGTCTCAGAAATCCGCTGGAGAACGTTGAGGGGCTGGGGGCAAAAAAAATTCAGACTCTTCTGAGGCATTTCGGTGGAATTCAAGGTATAGAACATGCTAGTTTAGAGGAATTGAAAGCCATCCAAGGAATAGGAAAAGAGCTCGCTAAAAGAATTCAGAGGTCATTCAACAAATACTAGCCTACTAAGCAACCGAGTCTATCCATTCCATTGTTGCTTTCTCAAGCGCATCCGCTTTCTTTCTTCGCTTCATTATACGTTTCACACGCCTCCTCCATATGAGTAAGCCCAAGATTACTGAAATCCCAATAATATATGGTAGAGCCTCTCTTAGAACCAGTGACCAGGATATCATGATTGAGAGTTCTACAGTGTCTTTCTTCGTCTCGCATGGAGGTTCTTCTTCCGCATCTTCGCAATCGAAGACGGGAGTGAGGTAGACAAGTGTCGTATGTTCTCCTGATCTTTCTATGAATGCTCTTTGCATGCTGCTCTCGAACCTCAGAACTTCCATCGATGAGGGGAGTGTAATGCGTTCGATTACTACTGGCCTTATTGTCCCATATTCAGTTTCCTCGTCCAAGGGAACGACGTTGACTGCTCCCGAGAAAGGTCCGATGCCGTCCATGCCTATATCTGGCGACATAGAATTTCTGATTGTGGATATAAACGTCTCAAAAGCGGTCTGTTTGGCCACCCTAATTCCGAGTTCGTCATCGTTTAGCGAGATTCTGACTTGGGCGTCGGACATAGAGCCTCCAACTCGAAGTGGTTCTTTATCGGACATTTCTGGTGACTCCAAAGATTCGAATCTATCCACAGAGAGGGAAAGGGGAGCACCTGAGAGATCGATTATTGGAGTGACGGAGCCAAGGGTTCCCAATTCGATTTCAGAACCCTCTTCTTCGCCCAATGCAATCATCTTCAAACGGATTCTGGTCGTCATCTCTTCTGCTAGTTCCTGTAGCCCCTCATTGGATATGTCAAGATCTAATGGTTGATTTTGATTGGAAAACGGAGGCTCAATTCGCTTGAATTCAGTTCCATTCAATATGCCGCCCTCTACTCTGTCTCCCACGCTGACGACGTGTCTCATCAAGTCAGAAGGCATTGGAGAAATGTCTACACCCTCTATCCCAAAGTCCACGTCGATCCTGTAGATATCCAGGGTAAAGTAAAGGTCAAACTCAACTACCGCTGAGGAAGACAATTCTCGAATTGATATGCTTTCGATGCTGAAGTCAACGGTTGCTGCGACACATGTGGACTGTGATGATTTGCAGATCACGTCTTGGCTGTCATCAGTACAGAGCGTTGAATTCATGCATATCGCATGTCTCCAATCGAATTGTCTGGTTCCTTCGACACTAATTTGTTCGATGCCGTCTTCATTGGAGACATCGAGAATGAGGTTCGATGGATTTCCACTGGTCGATCTGACCCAGCTTGGAAGATCTATGCGTATTTGCAAATCTGAATCAGGGAGTATGTCTGGAAGGCTTCCCGCTATCCAACCGACATCATGGGAGAGATCAACTGATAGTACAGACATCATCCTTGCTAGGTCTTCGTCTGTGAATGCAGAAATGTCAATCTGTGCAATATCCATGCCACTATTCTCCAAAAGACGTGCGAAAGTCTTCGAGAGTTCTATTGGAGCGGGATTGCTGTACGCGGATATTAGGATTGGATATGTCGTGCCCATCGAATTGGGCCCAGCCAAGCAATAGCGAGAAGGGGATGTCTCTGAACAAGTTGAACCCGGTGTGTGGATGAAATCAAGTCCACCGGATTCATTGGTCTGGGAAAAGAATGGTGTCTCCAGTTGTATATCGTTTCCAAGGACCTCGCTGAGAGATGTAGATATCTCATCCATCGGTATGCCATTTAGAACCTGATTCAACCCTACGTCTGTTTCCTCGTCCAGAAGTCGAAGTCCATCGGCAGTAACCCATGGTACGTCGACTCCATCCTGCTCAATGTCGACTGACCATGCTTCCAGAGTTGAAGCATCCAAGTGGTGTAAGGCGATTTCTAGGCCGAATCTAGCCCTAGATGTGTCGACCGCGTCAACAACTAAGTTGATCGATAGCCCTGATTCGTCTGTCTGGCTTAGATCGACGGTGGGCGTTTCGTCGGGAAGGTGCCGAATTGTTGCATCCAATGTCAAAGGAGATGCTGGTTGAAGGGGGCTTTCTCCAACTCTGTCCTCGTCGATGACTGCAAATCTCTGTGTTCGAACATCGCTTATATCTCGGTTTACAATGGATGTGCCTTGCCTTGCCGAGGTTGCTTCGGCATATTGAGGCGGGATGAGGGACATCTCTAGAGACTGGCCCGCCTCGACTAGAAGATCGAACTCAAGATCTACCGAGGCACCCATTATCAAGAGTCCAACCAGAGTTCTATCCAGATTCCCCCTAGTTTCGTCCATGCCAATTGAAGAGGCATTGATAGTCACCGAGAGTGCTGATCTAACACATACGGGGGGCCAGAATGGGTCATTGTCTCTGAGTTCATCCTCATCAGCAGAATCGATTGATGAATCAGCGGTACATTGCAGATTCGGGGAGAGTGTTCTCGGTACGAGGCTGACTGTGTTAGTAACAGGCTGGCCTATAGATTCGAAATTGTCGCCGAGAACATTTGCAACCATTCTATCTACCTCGTCGAAGACCCTCTCACTCACGATTCTCCCATCGGCTGTTTGCTCATCGAAGAAATTCCTGATATGATCAGCAGGGATTCCGTCCCCGGGGTCAGAGTCGCCTTCGAGATCTAGTTCTTGCAGACCAAGCTGCGTTCTGCTTAACTCGTGCATTGCAACAAATATCTCTATCTCAATCTCACTTGCACTTTCCATGGAAAGTTGCACTGCGATCTGTGACCAATCTGGACCAATGGTTGCATCTAGGTTTGAGTCGTAGTCATCGCATATTCCCCCAGGAGTTGCATTGGTGTCGCAAATTGAATTCTGAACCTCCGGCGAACCGGGCGGGGGGTCCGCGCTAACCGTCGATATCGCCATTATGGCGACGAGGAAAACAGAAGTGAATTTCACCCCCATAGTACTGTTCAGAGGGGTGACCGTCTTTATCATCGCGCCTTCCCGATTACTCATGGCTCGTTTCGACCCTCACTCAAGTTTGGAGGAAGGTCTGAGGAATCTATTGATTCAGGAAGGTCTTCCAGAGGATATTCCTCTTCCCCCTGATATCCCAGTGAAATGGGAACGTTTCGACGACGTCGTGATACTGCCAGCCTCGGCATTCGTCGATGAATTCTGGAGTTGCGTTTCTGAATCGTCTCTTTGGGTTTGCGTGGCTACATCTCTGGGGGCAAAGAGGGTCTTCCGGAAAGGGGAAGTCGATGGTCCGATGAGGAAGCCTAAGATTGAGGCTTTGCTGATGGGCTCGGGTGGGAGTTGGGCTGTACGGAGAGAGAATGGGATTCAGTACGGCTACGATATTCTGCAGTGTATGTGGAGTGCGGGTAACATCAATGAGAGGCGAAGGATGTATGAAATAGCCAAAAAGGGAGAGCGGGTTTTGGATATGTTCGCAGGAATTGGTTACTACACCCTTCCTTCCCTCATGGCAGACCCCAGCATCACAGCATGGTCCTGTGAATGGAATGATGCCGCGATAGAGGCGCTGAAATGGAATCTAAAGGAGAATAGGGTTGAACATCAATGTACTATCCTGGAAGGAGATTGTAGAGAAACGGTGACATCGAGTAATCTAGTGGTTGATCGAATCATCCTAGGGCTTCTTCCTGATGCAACATCTGCTGTTAATGCGGCTATTGGGGCTATGTCGGATAGAGGAGGCGTGATTCATCTTCATGGATTAGCAGCCTCAGGAGAATATGGTCGCTATTCGGATAATTGGGTATCGGAAATTCAGGCCGCTTCGGATAATTTCAATGTTCATCCAATGGAAATGCATCGGATCAAAAGTTACGCGCCAAGATGGGATCATGTGGTGTTAGATCTGGGTTTAATTCCTAATCATGACTATGAATAAGGCGGGTGTGGGCTAAATGATGCGTGAGGGGATTCCTGATTGGCTGTTTAGTGCGGCCCAGAGGTACAATCTAACGTCCCTTGAAAATCGAGATGCGTATGCTGGTCTGGTAGCTATACCAATAAATTCGCTATCTGAAATACTCGAATGGACATTCAAATCGCTTCCAGATGAGATACTTGTAGGAATAGACGTGGATAATGAAAAAATGGATTGCTCCGAGGGATTGTCTCGTTACATCGGTTCGTCGAATGAACCTGGGCTATTTGCGGGTCAAGGGATGTTGGTTGGGAGGCCTCATCTTGTGAATCGTGGTGATTCCTATGAGGTTCATCACGTTCCAGAAGAGTGGGTGGATGGTCTATTCTCTGAAGATAGGGGCCCTCGCGGAGGGAGGTTTACCCACTGGCTGCATACTCATCCGAATGCTCCAGCAGTTCCGAGTGGGGCCGATGCAGAGGCTGCCCAATTCACCGAGGGAGTAGACATGATCCTTGGAGTCTGGTTTTCTCCTGAGGGGGCAGCCCCATGGTTCAATGACGTAGAAGGCGTAAGAAGGCCTCTTACCGAACTACCGGATGAAGAAGATCGCCCAGTAATCGGACGGGCTGTGACAGGGCACAGAATACATGGAGTGGAATTGATTGCCTTTCACAGGCGTGGCTTAGCCATAAATGTAGTATTGACTGATTCAGACGGCGTTCCAATCGAATGAACAGGGCGCTTAGTCAATCTAGCCAACTCTCATTCATGTAATTTGATATCAGATTTTGAAAACTGAGTCCCTGTAATACTGCAATTCGCTTATTGAGCCCCTTATGTCCTCCAGAGCCTTGTGGTTAGGGGGCTTCGTATGCCGGGGGAGATCTGGCGCCCATCTCCTGATGACCTCTTTGAATGACGATACGTCGACTATTCGATAAGAGAGAAACTCATCCAACGCAGGCATCTCCTTTCTTATGAAGCGACGATCATGGTGTACTGAAGAGCCTGCTAAAGGAAGCCCAGGTGGGCAGTGTTCCTTCAAGAAGGAGAGAGTTGCAGATTCTGCCTCTAAAATATCGACACCGCCACTCCTTATCCTCTCTATTAGCCCAGAGGATGTGTGAGTCTTCGTATTCCATTCGTCCATGGAATCAAGACGGCTCAAATCGTTGGGGGCTATCGCAAGTACTGGACCCTCTGCAACTAGCGATAGATCACCCTCAGTGACTATTGTAGCTATTTCAATTATGCAATCCCCTTCATCTGGGCGTAAGCCAGTCATCTCTAGGTCGATCCACACCAAACGTCGCTCGCGCATGTTGGGGGCTGCTATGCTGAAAACACATAGCAATTGGCTTGATGCATTAGATGATAACCTGCTCCTTCCGGCTTACACTGTGACAAGCATAGGGTACGTGGAACTACTTCGTAAGAATCGTCCGTTTAGGAGGCTCTTTGCTGCGAATATGATATCATTCATCGGAGACTGGTTCACAATAATCTCGATGTTCCTGCTTGCGGGTGAAGTCTCGGACGGTTCGCCGCTCGCCATAGCTGGCGTTATGGCCGTTCGCAGTTTGACACATGCACCTCTGGAGCCGCTAACAGGGATGTTTGCTGACAGGTATTCCAGGAGAGGCCTGATGGTTCTAGCCAATGGTTCCTCATTCGTAGTTCTCACGGCATTCCTTGCATTTGACCTGCTAGGCAGTCTCTGGTCAGTCTACGCCCTGACCTCTACGCTGGTTCTTGCCAGGGTCCTATTCGACCCTGCTGAATATGCGTATCTTCCGAATATATGCGATGAGGATGAGCTCTTGACGGCAAATGCCATGGGAAGTGCAGGGTGGTCTGCCTCTCTTGGCATAGGTGCGGGCCTGGGTGGGCTGACAATCTCCCAGTTGGGCATTGAAACGGCACTCTGGATTGATACTCTAACATTCCTAGTCTCCGCATTGATGTTCGCCAGCCTGCCGTTCGGGGGCCCCAGCAAGGAAGAGCGAGGCGAAGGTGGGCTATTGACCGGCCTAGTGGAGATTGTGGACGGCTGGAGGCACATAAGATCGAATCCGCCCATACGCAGGGTTGTTTTTGCCAAGGCGATGTGGGCTGCTGGTGGTGGTGCTC
Source organism: Euryarchaeota archaeon UBA52 (assembly GCA_002505455.1). Lineage (GTDB taxonomy): Archaea > Thermoplasmatota > Poseidoniia > Poseidoniales > Thalassarchaeaceae > MGIIb-N1. The sequence continues at coordinate 15,265 of DAVB01000002.1, forward strand.
AGGTATTTCTGCTCATACTTATTGGCATGGAAGCTGGATTCGGAACAGTCGCTGCTGGATCCATAGGGGTACTGTATATGGCTCGTGGATTCGGATCCGGCACTGGTCCCGTAGTGGGCAGGAGGCTCATGCAATCAGATAGGCTGAGGCCTTCTCTTCTTGGATGGTCAATCCTCATCGCAGGCATATTCTATCTCGCCATATCAGCCGTTGAATGGACATGGATTATCCTAGTACTGGTTTTCATATCTCACGGGAGCAGCGGTATAAACTGGGTTCTGAGCACTACCCTCCTTCAAGAGCGAACGGAGGATGAATGGCGTGGTCGTGTCGCAGGTACGGATTACTTGCTCTTGACTGGGATGATGGGCTTCTCTGCACTTGGTGCCGGGTTGATTCTGGAATATGATGTTCTCAGCCTTCGAGAAACAATCGCTGTTACTGCGTTTATTCAAATAGCAATGGGAATAATTTGGTTGGCCCTAGTGACTCCCTCAGAGCGATCAATGGCGAAATTAACTAACGCTTCCTAATGTGGATACTGTAATCGTCAGATTCCACCTGCGTGTAGCATCAAAAGTGCTGCTATGAACATGGTTGGAAGCAGGGCCTCGAATAGAAGATTGGCCCTCCTCATTGGCGATTTGCGACGAAAATCCTCTAGCTGCTCTCCGACAATCTGATTCATTCTCATTCGAATTACGCTCATCACAGTAGCATGTATCTGAGCGGAGAAAGGTGCGAGAATGTTAGAGTCAAGTCCGCGCTTTATCTGTTTTACAACAGCGACGGCGATCGGATTTTTTGACAATAGGCCCGCGAAACCTGAGAAGATACCACTCTCCTCTTCAGCTGTCTCATTTAGGTCGGCCTGCTGCAACTCATTAAGGAACCAAGATCTTCTGAAGTCTTGATTCAGATTCCACGACTTGAACTCCTCCTCGGCGAACACCCACATGCCCTCTAATCGAATGTGTGTCGCCTCCAAGAATGCTCTGAGTCTCGATGACCTGCGTATATCTCGAGCCAGCCACACTACAAGGAATCCAGCGAAAAGAGGGTAAGATATCGGAGAGAGTGCGGATGCGTGTATTTCTCTGGCTCCTACCAAGGTCATCACAGGGAGGGCGATTATCATGGGTGCGAAGAGGATGAATACTTCACTGAGAATGAAAGACCTGCCGAGCCTCTGAATCGAAGGCTTCAGGAATATCTCGCTCACATTCATCAGATTTGAGATGGTGCTTCTTTGCTCCATGTCATCATCGATTGATGTTGCAAGTCGTCGAAGTGGTCCGATTACCAAAATGATTCTGATTAGGAATGCGATGGCAAGAACGACCACCAAGTAGTCTCTGACCGTCTCTGGGGGGAATACTGGCAGTATTTGCATGCTGTACCCCCCCTAACTGAACAGCCTTCAGAATTACACAAGAGTCTTTTCTCGCTACATATGTTGAACAATGCCCTCATTTATTCACTATTATGGGAGTCAGATTCCTGCATTTTTCTTCGTAATATTACGAATATGAGCATTGATGATGCGAATAGCGCCAACAATGGCGCCAACAAGGCGATGAAAATCAGCGAGACTGAGGCGACGTCTTCGATGATGGAGAAAAATGGATTCGCCAGGCCAAGTGTGAACATCGAGGAAAGCCCTCTTCCGGCCACGGTGGCGGACTGGATTGACAGGGATGTGCCTCCTCCTGCGATAATTGCGAGGGCCCATTGGACGGAAGGGTCTGCACCCTCCAAGGATATGGCGACTACTGATACCCCTGCTAGGCCTGCCATTGGGGTCGCGAGTGAGTCGAGCATGTTGTCCATCCATGGGATCTTATAGGCCAATATCTCGGATAGGGAAGCCACGCCCAGAAGTAGGATTGACACGTCCGATGAGAAAGCCTCGAATTCAGTACCATCTATATTGACGTCCAGGAAACCGAACCTCACCCACACAGCCATCAGGAATGGAGGCAGGAATACCCTGAATCCGGAAGCTGCGGCCAGGCCCAGCCCAGTGGACGCAGCGATAAGCGCCTGGAAGGGGTCCATCGTCTATGCGTGAAGCGATTCAGCCATAGGCTTCTTGGCTTCTTGGCCGTTAAAATGCATCCTTGTGCCTTTTCCTTGAATGATCATTTGACCAATTATACGCGAGTTGGAGTATCTTGAGGAAGTCCCCCTGTCCGTCTTTCCGCATCCTGTCATGAAGTGCGTCGTTCTGGATGAATACATCGCCCCAGATATTTGCCGCTGTTCCCTTTCCGCCCTTTGGCATGTCGAATACCTCGTCCAGAGTTGGTTCCAGCAAGGCTTTCCAGACTCTTGCGGGGTCTACTGCCATGGTCACCTCTACAATGATCTCGTCCGTGTTGAGGCCCGTACCAGTCTGCCAGCTGTCTTCACCCATATCAGCCAGGAACGGGAGGCAGATATCTGAGACTGAAAGTGCGGTGAGTGGGTCGGCCCCGGTCATCTCTGCGAATGCATCGCGCATCCTACCTCTGTCTGCTCCCTTGCTCCCGACGAGGGTTCTCATCTGGTCTATTGAGTTAGGCACTAGGAACCTGAGGTCTGTGAAATATACGAATGGCTTGCCGTCATCTGGAGCGAATATGTGCTTGAAGGGCGACTGGCCCGGTACCTCTCCGAGATCATCGAGCCTGTACAGCGTCTTCAGCGCGTTTGTTCCTATGGACTGTATGCAACGGCGTATGATACGCTCCGGTGCTGCCGAGACGTCATTGAAAGTGTCCATGTATTCGCTCATCGTCATGATATCGTAACCACGCACTGCCAGAATTGTGTGGACGTTCGGGCCCTGCACATTCTCGCCATCGACCATGGCTGAGCTTATCCACTTTGCACCTCTGCTGCTCTCGCTTCGAGCAACAAGATCTGCATATGCCGTGAACCTTCTGGATACTCTGTTCATGAAATCAGCCTGATCTAGCTTGGTGAACAGGGATGCAGTGAAGTTGGTCTTCAATGCGTGATCCGCGACTTGACTTGCATTCACACATGTGAGTAGATTTCCTTGGTCATCCGGGTAGACAACAAGGCGACGTCTCTTCCCTCCGCCTCCGAGTGTTCCAGTCTCGTTGCTTGTGAGATAGTATCCTAAAGCAGCTGTGACTTCAAACAGTCTTGCGTATTTGTCTTCATCGCTGGCTCCCCGTATCCATTCATCGATACCAGGTTCGACGAGATGGAATTCAAGAGGGACTAGCTCCGAACCGCCGCCGAACATTTGCCGCACGGTAGCGGATCTCATCATGCCCATCATCGTGTAGAGGGATGTCTTTCCTGTAGTGATGTAAACATCGGTAATGCCATCCTCTCCAAATGAGGCTCTTCTGTCGGGCATGTTAACCAGGAGATTGAACGCGGTTGCGTTCTCCCTGTTACCATCCACAGCAGGCCATATCCATGAGTAAGGTCTGGTCATCATGTAACCGCTGGCATCCTTTCCGAATCCTGCAGGAGAGTATCTTGTCCAGCCGAGCCTGTTGTTGAATGTGACGCCGCGATGCATGAGCGATGGATAGTACACCTTGTCTTGTGGGTCGGATCCAGGGACTACGCCTCTATGTCCGAGCCCCCATAGGATTGGTTCCCATTCTGCATATGACGAATCGCCCTTGCCCAGGAATGGATGTTGGTCGGATATGTTATTCTTCGGCTTTCCATTACTCGACAGAACTGATCCGCCCAGGCGATCTTCATCCCCCGTGGAGCAGAAAAATAGTGTTTGAGTTGTAGATACCTGCTTTGGTGTCCACATATTTGCATTGACTACGGTCTTCTGTCGGATAAAGTCCGCAGGGGTGTCAATTCGACGTTCGAACTTGAATCTCTGCGTATCGATCCATGACGAGCCTAGGAACAGATTGGTGTTCATCAATCGTGCCTTCCCTGGCCCAACGTACCTCTCAATTGGGTTGTCCTTAGCCTCATCATTGCCATCCAGACGGGCCCAAGGTCCTTCCATGGGTATATGCTTCAGGAATTTCTCGTGATCGAGTTCTTTGCTCTCAGCATCCTTTATGCTGTCTTGAATAGCATCCATCAGCCGGACATAAGTCTCCGAGGGGGCAATGGTCTTTGCCTTTCTCATTTCTGTGTTTGATATGCTTCTATGTTCCCACATCTTAATTCACCTCAGAACTTGGTCTCCGGTTCCTCTTCAGGCTCTTCCTCTTTGGAACCGAATGGAAGAGAAGGCATCGATTGGCCGCCTGAGAAAAAGAGCATCGCTGCGACTGCGAGAGAGCCTACTCCAAGCAGTATTTTGGCCATGTCGTCCGAGTCTCCAGTTACCACAAAGGCATCGGCAAGAGCCATCGCGCCTATTGCTCCAGAAATTATGATTGGCATCATTTGCTTTTCATCCGCTTCGCTCATTGTTACTCGTTCAGTTTGTCACTGTATATATTACCTGCCGCTGATGAAAGGTATAACTCGACACGTATAGTCATTGATTCAGAAATTGTGATACGAAATTACGATATCGGTGCGAACATCAAGAACCGGTTATTGCTGGGAGGGTCATGGCGGGGAGGTCCCAATCGATTAGAAAGGTGGGGTTCACCCTGCGTTCGTCCTTGTCTTGGATCCGTCCCATGGCTGCTGCCGTGATTGCTTATGCAGTACTTGGGTGGACCGAGATATGGCAATGGGGAGGGATATTCGTGGCGACGTATCTGATGGAGTTGACTGCGGTCTACCTGTCCCTGCCAACCGGTTCGATGGATGATGATTATGAAGAAGATTCTGGCAGCGGCTCTGGTAGAAAGATGCCGAAAATGAAAAAGAAGTTCTGAATCAATTAGTGGCTAGCGAGATCAATACAGTCTGCTTTCTTGTTCTTCTGACGTTGAAGCCGCCATCTATCAACATCTGCTCAACTATATCCAACACTCGCTGTGTAACATCTAATTGGACCCCCCAGTATGCAACTTCCCCTTCAGAATTCCCCGAGAAAAGGTAATCGCCATCATTACTGAACCTAACATCGTTGATCCTTCCTCTGTTGCCTCTCAGCGTCTTACGCTCAATGAAAGAATCTATGTCCCATATTCTAATTGTGTTATCCTTCGAACCGCTTGCTAGAAGCGTTCTGTCTGGTGAGATGGAAAGGGAGTATACTTCCCCAGAGTGACCGGAAAATGTCCCATTTATCTCGCGCTCTTGAGTATTCCATCGATGTATAAGCTTGTGATCAAATGCGACCAATACTGACCGGTCATCATCAAGCATCACAAGAGAATTGATTGGTTTCCCGAACTCAGATGAGCCGGCGATATGAGTTGGATCGGGTAATTTCCAGACATTTACTGAGCCATCTTGCCCCCCAGTAGCAAAAGTATTGCCTGTGGAGGAGAATGACAATGCAGTCACGGCGCCCTCATGTGCTCTGAACTCAGCATGCGTTTCTAGTGTCTTAATATTGGTTAATCTAACGTTTCCATTGTAGAGGCCGGAAGCCATCATCGACCCATCTGGGTGGATAGCTACGCTGAGTACTCCAAACCCGCCTAAATCCAATGTTTGGATAAGCTCGCCATCAGAAGTGCTCCACATTTGGACTGTTTTGTCTAGCGACCCACAAGCGAGAATGGACCTATCCGGCGTTGTTACCAATTGGCCCTTGTATGCAGTTTGGTCGAGTGTTTTCACAACGGTATCATCGATGGGGTCCCAGAAATGTATCCTTTGATCCATACCAACCGAGGCACAGATGGAATCGTCGATGAAAGACACCGATGTGACGGGGTCTTTGTGAATCGTTTTAGAGACGAGGGGGCCACTTAGCATCACCTCGATCTGCTCATTAGGAGCTTGCAGAGTAGACAATCGTTCCTTCAACCTGAATATTCTGATGAAATCTAGTGCAGCCTGCTGCTCGTCCTGAGCTGCAGATTTTTTTTCCTCCTCAATTCTCTCCTTTATGTCGCCACTCAATCCTGCGAATGGATTTGGAAGGTTCTCTGATTCTTCATCTCGTGGAGGGTCTTCACTCATGCAGATCAATCCGATTTTCAGAGTCAACCTTCATCCTCGGAACGGGATGATTCGAGTCTTTTTCGAAGACGGTCCCGGATTAGAGGGGCCATGAATAGGCCAACTACAAGGAGGAGGGCGATGAAAGCACCGAATACTGCAAATGTCTCACTCACTTGGGCCCCCACCGACTCACATTCTTTGTTGTTATCGACATCACTCGGCACGTCGTTGGAATCAAGCGGGTCTGATCTGCAACGTATCTCGTCTAGATCATCCCAACCGTCGCCGTCGTCGTCAAGATCTATCACTAACGTCGAGGGTATGCCTTCTATCAGGTAATCTGTGAGACCGTCGCCGTCGGTATCAAGGTAGGCAGCTGGGTCCGAGGGGAATGCATCTGGCCCACCAGAGCATATTCCAGGGAAGCTTGCGCTTCCATCGCAAACTTTGTCGCCATCTGAATCTGGATCAGAATTATCGCCTATTCCGTCGTTATCTGTATCCAAATACTCACTCGGGTCAGTTGGGAATGGGTCAGAGACGTCAGGGGTTCCGTCCATGTCACAATCAAGGGAGAGGATACATTCGGGATGCTCGTATTCGTTGGCAAGGCCGTCACCATCCGAGTCTGGATCAGAGTTGTCGCCTATTCCGTCATTGTCGAAATCGCTCCAATCATTGGGATCTTCTGGGAACTTGTCTTCTGAATTGAATACCCCGTCTCCATCCATATCTGGGTCTTCATCGTCGCAGATGTAGTCGCCATCTAGATCGTCTGGAGTATCGTTCGGATTTAGTGCGGAGGAATCGCATTTGTACTCCATGCTGTCCGTATAACCGTCTCCATCGTCATCAGCATCCTCGTCACCATAGAAGGCCGGCCATTGAGGGTCGACTTGGTCTGCAAGGCGATCTTGATCTCTGTCCATTGGTATATTCGGATTGAAAGGCTCAGGGTCCTCGCCTCTAGAGCATACGCCAACTACCTCATTGCTCCCATCGCAGAATCCATCGCCATCCGAATCTGGGTTTAGCGGATCTGTTCCCCGGTCAGAGGTCGAGATGTAGAATCCGGTTCCAGTTTCAACGCTGTCATCGAGACCGTCGCCGTCGTCGTCATAATCCTCAACGAAGTTGGCTGAAGCCCCATCAGGGAGATTATCCCATAGACCATCCCCATCCGTATCCATTGGAAGTGTGGGATCTACAGGATATGGATCTGGGCCCGCAGTACAGGACTGTCGATCGTAGGGGCCATCGCAAATACCGTCACTGTCAGTGTCCACGGAAGTTGGATTCGTTCCTGCTATGCTCTCATCCGTATCGTCTACACCATCGTTATCGTCATCTGTATCAGAAAGATCTCCGACAGTATCGCCATCTGTATCGAGCCAATCGGATGGGTCCAAGGGGAAGGCATCCTCTGAGTCGCTGAATCCATCATTATCGTCATCGTCATCAGCTACTGCCGGACCATTTCCGTCGAAATCAGAGTCGGCTAACCCATCGCCATCCGTATCAACCGGGAAATTAGGATTCATTGGGAAAGGATCTGGTCCGTATGTACAAACCCCTGATATTTCGATTGGACCGTCGCAGAAACCGTCGTTGTCTGAATCAACATCCAATGGAGAAGAGCCTGAATTTGCCTCTATTGAGTCGGAGAGGCCGTCATTGTCGTCGTCTGAGTCAGAAATTAAATCGGTATATGTTGAAAGATCATCTGGGACACTATCAGGCATGCCGTCAAGGTCAGAATCGGCAAGCACGGCTATCTCGATGTAGATGCTTGCTGTTACTCCTGAAGAATTGGTTGCGTCTACCTGATATGTCACAAGTTCAGTCACTTGGGTCGGGGTCCCACTTATGGTTCCATCAACAGGGGATATCTCTAGACCATAGGGGAGTGCTGGTGATACAGTCCATGCCACTGCTGAGTTGTTGGTTGCGTTTCTTACAACCCAGAGATCACTTCCAGATGCGCTCTCTTTAGCATCGAAATACATGTCTCTATCCAATATCACGTAACCTGTGCTCCGAGCTGATTCACTAGAGTGGGATCCTGGTCGAATATCTGCAAGCAAGGAGGCGGAGAAGTCATCTGTATTGACAACATGTGGCTCATAGCCACTACTAGCCGATGATGCTGTGAAATAAGAATAGCCTTCATCGGTAGCGGTGAAGCCGCTGTATTGTCCCGGATAGGAAGATATCACGCCCGACGTAAGATCAGCAGAGAGCCACGATGTCGAGTTCTCAGGCGAGTGAAACCACAACTCATTTCCAGTTACACCATCATTAGCAGAAAATGCAATCATTCCGGCTATGTTGTGGAAGCCTTCTGAGACTGAGCCTGGATTGCTGCCCTGTGATCCTGGCCTTATGTCTGAATTACGCGTGCAGGTCTGATCTACAGAATTGAACGACCACAATTCATTGCCATAAGCCTGATCTCTCGCGGAAAAGTAGATTCTGTCTCCGATAACTAATGGATCGTCTGAACCAGAGTTCGGTTGTCCACTTGAGCTTCCCTGCCAGATATCGCAAGCCAAGGTAGCTTCCCAGTTTTGAGATGTTTTGTCTATGGCCCAGAGTTCTGTCCCATAGGTTTGGTTACTTGCATCGAACACGATATGGTCCCCCACATCTTTGAATGGCAGCAAGTAACCTGGTAAACTCGGAGTATTTCCGGGATTGATGTCTCCGAGAAGGCTCGTGTGTCCTGTGAGCGTATCATGTACCCATGGCTCTATTCCAAACGAGCCATCATCTGCATCAAACAATAGCCATCTATCTGAAATGGGAACTAGACCGGAGAATACTCCCGGAGAAGAGCCAGATGATCCAGGGGATAGGTCGGCCACAATCTCTGCTGTTCCAGAGGTTGGATCGTAACTCCACAATTCACTTCCCGTTGTGCCATCTTCAGCATTAAACCATAATTTCCCAGACATGGGAATCAATCCGGTGCTGCTTCCAGGCTTACTTCCAGCACTGCCGGGGCGTATATCCTCGGTCATCCAGTAAGTATCATTCAAGGGGCTGTACGCCCATAATTCAGTTCCAGATGCAGATTCAGTGGCATCGAAGTAAAGAATGTGGTCAAGAATTGCGAATCCGCCATACTTGCCCACCTGGCCCCCGTAGGAACTTGACTGGGAGATTGTTGTGATCTCGGAGATTGAATTGGTTGAGGGATCGTATTTCCACAACTGTGACTTCGGAGTATTTGCATCGAAGTAGAGCATCCCATCCATAGCAACCATGCCTGAATTTTGGCCCAATGTGCCCGAAGAGGGGATATCTGCTACCTTCACAGGGGGTTCTGGCTGAGGACATATAATTGGAGGGGTGCAGTCTCCTTCTGCCTCACTACCAAATGCCGGTACTGCGTCAAAAGTCATAGGTTCGATTTGAGATCCTACGACAACTATTGACGGATGGTTAAACTCCGCATGAATTCCCGAATCCGAGTGTGTTGATGCTGCGTTGTATTCCTCCAATGCAAGAGGGGCGGCAGAAGAGCCCAACATAATCATGATGAGTAGCGTCGTCAATGCTACACTGAGGGTATGCCTTCGGCCCATACCCTCAGCCAGATTGCTCTTCCTCAAAAATGCGGTGCCGATGTCAACGTGTAAATACGGAGTTAATGATTCACTTACTTTATTCGGGTGTTATCCCACATTTTGATGGAAGGCATCATTCACTTTACTCGGATGTGAATCTACATGGGAGGGCGCAAAAGGGGTATCGAGATATTTGTACAATCTGTATCAGATGGATCGATGTCTGATGAGGAGGTAATCGAATATCTCGCAGAAATATTCGAGAATGGACTTGATTCAAGTGAGACGGTTCTCTTGACAAAGGAGATGCGGGACTCAGGAACTGTAATTCATTGGCCTGAAGAGATGAGCGCACTCGTTGTTGACAAGCACTCAACAGGCGGTGTTGGCGACAAAGTGTCGATAGCCCTGGCACCTGCTTTAGCGGCCTGCGGAGCGAAGGTTCCGATGATATCGGGACGAGGGCTGGGACATACGGGGGGTACTCTTGACAAATTAGAATCGATACCTGGTTTTAGAACTGGTATCCCAGTTGAAGAATTAATCGAGCAGGTTTCGAAGATAGGAGTTGCAATGGTTGGTCAGACTGAAGACCTGGTTCCTGCTGACCGTCGGATGTATGCTCTGAGAGACATTTCTGGATTGGTGGCGTCTGTTCCACTTATCACTGGAAGTATAGTCTCCAAGAAGGCAGCAGAGGGAATTAGTGCACTCGTACTTGATGTGAAGACAGGCAGTGCCGCATTCATGAAAGATAAGGCTTCAGCTGAAGAGCTAGCGTATTCCATGAAGAGCGTCGCTGAAGGAATGGGGATTTCTACAACTTGTCTGATAACATCGATGGATCATCCGATTGGGCACGCGGTGGGCAACTCCCTCGAGATTGTTGAGTCTGTTGAGGCACTTTGTGGAAGGGGGCCTGATGATCTGGAAGAGTTGGTGTGTATTCAAGGCGGCTTACTTCTCAGTTCGATAGGTTTGGCCGTTGATCAGGGACATGGATCGGCTATGATACTTGATTCACTCTACGATGGGTCTGCATTTAGTAAATTCTTGGAGATGGTAGAGGCGCAAGGGGGAGATGCATCGATATTCGATTCTGATCAAGGCATGTTTGCAGGCCTTGGCCTGATCGACTCCGAGCTATATTCGACGGACGTTCTCTCGGATTACGAAGGATGGGTTTCGAATATAAATGCGGTTTCGATTGCCGATTTGTGTCTTAAGCTTGGAGCAGGTAGAATAGAATTGGGGGGTTCGATCGACCATTCGGTCGGGATTATTGTCCACGTGGGGGTAGGAAGTCCGGTCTCAAAGAATGAGATCCTCGCCACAGTCTACCACAGGGAGGGGAAGTCTGATGATTTGCATGCTATTAAGGGCGCATTCGACATTTCCAAAGAGCCTCAATTCCCGTTATCTAGAATTTTAGGGGTCGTCTGATTAGACGTTTGGCGCTCTACCAGCCATAATTCGCCTCCATATTGGAGGTATTAAGCAAGGCCACCAACACGCGTAGTAACCAGAAGGCAGAGTTGGGGCATCGGGGTGAGGTCGGAGTTTCCAGAAAGGTACGGATGCGCGAAGATGGTGATCGCTATGACGAGTTAATTCGAGAAGACTCCAGCGTGACCACTTCGCTTCAGTGTTCCATGCATGCTCTGCTTGAAATTTCTTATCCGAATCATCACGTCTGAGTCCCCAGTGTCGGATGTAGTTGACATATTCGAGAGTCAAAATTGCTATCGAAGATAGAACGAACCAGCCGATAGCGATTGATGCTGCCTGCTTGTAGCCCGAGAAATATGCAACTGTCAGGACAGCAAATGTCGAGATTTGAATCAAGAGGCCTCTCCATGAGGGGTTTGAAAGGCCTGTTCTTCCTTTTTTATTGTGTATTCGCACGGATGATGAAAACTGCCCGGGAATGGTCCTGAGCCAGAATGACCAGATTCCTTCCTCAACTCTTGCACTCGCTGGATCTTCATCAGTGGCCACATTCCGATGATGGTTATGGTTATGTTCGGTTGTGAAATGAGGGTAGTTTATGCTGAAGAGGAGGAGTCGTGCCAGTCGCCATCCTGGACTTCTCGGACGTTGATGGCCCAGTTCATGAGCGGTCACTATTGCTGATGCCGCTGCTGCTAGACCTGTGGATAATGAGGCTGCAATAAGCCAAACTGTGAGTCCTTCTGAGAATGCAAAAATGAAGAATGAGCCCATCATTACAAAGTGTACAACCCCATGAATCCAGAGTAGCGTCATGAATGGCGTCCCAGAATCCCTAGGGGGACGAATGGTCTTTGACTGGCCCATCACAAGATCGAGAATTGGGCCGACGACCCATATGAAAACGACGCCTAGGAGCGTATATGCTCCTCCGAGAAGATTCCCGGCGATTACCAGGGAGGGGCTGATGAGACCCAAAAGATGCAGAGGCCAGGGTTCGGGAGCCAGTGGCTCAACAACATCTTCCATGTTCTGTGTTAGAAGGGAGAATGGAAAAAGGTGTGCATAAACGCACTATTCGATTATTCGTACAAAATAGAATGCGTTTTCCTCGCTTTAGCCACCTTAGGGGCAACTGAAAACATACAGTATGGCTGATTTGGATTTCGCTCGAAATAATCCTGATGATAATCCTCAGCGGGCCAGAAAACATCGATTTTTTCTAACTCTGTAACTATCTCATTCTCGTAGAATTCAGATGCTTTCAGAATTGCATCTTCTGCGATCATTCTCTGATTCTCATTTCCATAGAATATGCAACTCCTGTATTGAGGCCCGATATCATTCCCCTGCCTGTTGATTTGTGTCGGGTCGTGAAGGGTGAAGAATACGTCTAGAATATCCTGAAGTCTTAATTCATCAGGATTGAATGTGATTTTGACTACTTCGGCATGTCCTGTTTTCTTTCCACATATTTGCTCGTATGACGGATTAGAGACATTTCCCCCGGAATACCCGGATTCGAGTTCTATAATCCCCCTAAGCCCTTTCATGCCTCCTTCGATGCACCAGAAGCAACCGCCCCCGAGTACTATCTCATCCATAATTGAATGAAAAGGCCCTATTGTATCAATCTACGTCATCGCCGGTAGTTCGGCGCTTCTCTGGTGATCTCCACATCGTGTACATGTGATTCAGAAAGTCCTGCATTGGTTATTTTTACGAATGAGCAATTCTCGCGCATCGATTGTATCGAACCATTTCCAGTGTATCCCATTGCAGATCTTAACCCTCCAAGCAACTGATACAGGACATTGTCGACGGGTCCTCTGGCAGGTACTCTTCCTTCAATTCCCTCTGGGACATACTTTCTGGTGTCGCCCTGCTCGGACTGAAAGTATCGATCATGGGCGCCGTCCATCATGGCTCCTACGGAACCCATTCCCCTGTAGACCTTGTACGATCTGCCCTGATACAGGATTGTCTCGCCTGGAGCCTCGTTGGTTCCTGCAAGAAGGGACCCTATCATTACAGAGTTCGCTCCAGCGGCTATTGCCTTCGCTATATCGCCGCTAAACTTGATACCACCATCGGCGATGACCGGTATCCCTCTCTCGGAGCATGCAGACACCGCACTCATGACTGCAGTCATCTGGGGAACCCCCACGCCGGAGACAATCCTGGTCGTGCATATCGATCCTGGTCCTATTCCCACCTTGATCGCATCTGCTCCGGCATCTATGAGTGCTATCGCAGCGGAATCAGTTGCCACATTGCCAGCGATAATTTGAGTTTCATCTCCAATGATCTCTCTTACCCTCCTCACGGTATTGATTACCCCTTCTGAGTGCCCATGTGCTGTGTCTACGACAATCGCATCAGCGCCTGCCTCGTGCAGGGCCATAGCACGGTCGATCCCCTTGTCTCCTGTTCCAGTGGCTGCGGCCACCCTGAGTCTGCCTCTGTTGTCTTTACATGAGTCCGGGTGGTTGAGATCTCTTTCAATATCGCGAACTGTCATCAACCCGAGGCACTTATCCCCTTCAACGACGAGTAACTTCTCGATCCTATGGTGATGCATTAGACGCTTGGCTTCCTCCGGATTGATATCGATTGGGACTGTAACAAGGTCCCTGGTCATCAGTGAGCCGACCTTCTCCGAATCGTCCTCTACGAAACGAATGTCCCGATTGGTAATTATTCCAACCAGTCTGCCATCATCGATAACAGGTAGGCCTGAAAATCCGTGTTTTCCCTTCAGATTCCGTAAATCCCCTATGGATGTATCCGGCGTAGTTGTCACTGGATCAATGACCATTCCTGCCTCGAATCTCTTGACCCTCCTGACATGCTCAGCCTGTTGCTCAGCCAGCATATTCCTATGGATAACCCCGATTCCCCCGGCCTGAGCCAATGCTATTGCCATTTGAGACTCGGTGACGGTGTCCATTGCAGCAGAAATTATTGGGATATTGAGGTTTATTGTGCGCGTAAGCCTCGTCGAAAGCTGCACTTCAGCAGGGAGAACAGAGCTTGCGGCTGGCAATAGAAGTACGTCATCAAAAGTGAGGGCTTCGGATATACTCGGGGGCGCCATTGGGGATATCCCAAGACGGTCGTACATCAACCATTCGTGAGTCAGCCGGTTTCCAAACTCAGGACTCGTCAGTAAAAATAGAGCCGCTACAGTGATTTCAAATGCTAGTGGTAAATGATGACTTACGTGGAAGTGGTACCAAAAGAGCCCAATCCATGGTGGCTGAGAGGGACCGCCATCGTGATGGGACTCATGTTCCTTCTATCTTTGGGCCAGATTGCCAGTTCTATTCTTGTGCCGATGGGCATGGAGAGACTGAGTTCAACTGAATGGGAGGATATAGCTGGAGAGTACCCTGACGAGGGAGATGAGCGAGAACAGGATGAATGGCGTGAGGGAGAAGTCTTCTGGGATGAATCGATTGATTACTGGGAGTCGATTATTGAATCAGGCATATTTGAGATTTCAGCGGTATTCAGCATGGTGCTGATCTTACTTTCTGCTGCTTCTATTCCTGTTCTCTGGAATGGTGACAGGGAGCTTGGCCTGAAGTTGGTTTCAGGTTGGCTGGTTGGCTTCATGTCGAGTCAAATTGTCACTACTCTGATGTTCTATCGTGTGGGATTCATGCCGCAATACTCTGAAGTGGGTGACTCGGGCATGCAACTTTGGTTCGAACTAACAGAGACGTTTAGCCTGACCTTGTCGGTGGTGCAGATTGTGATATGCAACTCATGTCTTGCAGCTCTGTTAGTTGTGGTTGCTGCAAGGTCAAAAGTATCCGACAAGAATTACGATTTGGAGTCAGCTTTTCATTCGACAGACAGTTAGTATATCAGGAGTTTCTGGCATCGATCATGCCTGCCATGATTGATGGAATACACGTTGTAAGTACTGAAACGATTCCCGGATTCATAATCAAGGACCAACTTGGGGTGGTCTCAGGTTCAACGGTTAGAGCGAAAAATGTTGTACGTGATTTTACACAGATGCTGAAGAACATCGTAGGGGGGGAGTTGCCCCAGTATACGGAGTTACTCGTTGAATCCCGAAATGAGGCCTTCGCCAGGATGGTGGCCGATGCGAAAGCCAGGGGTGCCAACGGGGTTGTGAATCTGAGATTCGCAACTTCCGCCGTATCACCTGGCGCAGCTGAATTATTCTGCTACGGAACCGCCGTAGTCACAGAATGAACTTGGGGGAGTAGCCTCTGGAAACGAGTGAGCTTTTGTTCTACGCTGTATGCGGAATTCCGCTACTTCTACTTGTCCTGTGGGGCGTATTTTGGAGCATATACGGGCTCCTATTCTCGTTCGCTTATCCATTCATGTTCCTGTATGGCGCGTTTACCAGCTCATCGAAAAGGAGAGAATGGCAGGACAACCTGTTGATACGCGAGAAGCAAACCCTTTCCAAAACGGGCAAGGATGTACTTTCTATGGATAAACTACGAAGGCCCCAAGATGTATCTGAGTCGGGTGTAATCTGGACAAGCATAGTGATTGGTCCCAGTCACTGGCAGCAACTACTTGCAGCGATTTACATGCTGTTCGGAGGTTCTATTGATATCTATCGTGATTTGATAGCATTGGGGAGATCGGAAGTATTCCAGAGGTTGCGGGAAATGGCTACTGACAAGGGATATGATGCAGTAATAGGAGTCAGGCTGGATACGAGCATGATAGGTACGCACAGGGGAAAGAGCCAAGGTTCTAAGGGGATCGAGATATTTGCATATGGGACTGGTGTAAAATTTGATAAATCTCTCTGATATGTATCGATTATCTGTCTTTAGATGGTAAATCTTGCAAAATTAAGGAATCATTCAAGGCAATTAGCCATTACAAAGGCGAATGAGGATATGGTCCAGAGCCCCGTGACGAAGATTGAGCCGCGTATCGCGGCTAAGCTTGCTAAGCAACGCTACCATCTGGTGGGCGAGCATGGCGGTGTCAAGGTCTGCCACTGGACGAAGCAGTCCCTGATTGCGGACAGATCGTGCTACAAGGGAACATTCTACGGCATAGAGAGCCATGGGTGCATGCAGATGGCACCCAATGTGGATACTTGCAATCTAGGCTGCACCTACTGCTGGAGAGAGCCGCACTCAGATACTCTGAATAAAATCGACGATGACCCATATGAGCTCTATCTCCAGAGCGTTAGGGCCCATCGGAGGCTTCTGACAGGATTTGGCGGCAACCCGAAGGCTGATCGGGAGAAGTGGCTCGATGCCCAGAATCCGAAGCATGTCGCGATTTCTCTTAATGGGGAGCCTACTCTCTACTCAAGACTAGGAGAGTTTCTCGATATATGTCATCAACATGGGACCAGTACCTTTCTTGTGACAAATGGCAGTCTTCCGAAAGTGATCGAGAGTCTGGATCCTCTACCCACTCAGCTTTATGTCAGTGTAGATGCTCCTAACAAAGAGATATTTGATCGGCTCTGTAAACCTAAATTCGATCAATCTGCCTTCTACAAGCTTGAGCAGACTCTTGAGATTCTTCCATCGCTCGATACGAGAACGGTGTGCAGGCACACGCTCATCAAAGGCGAGTCTATGGGCCACCACGAGGATTATGCGAGGCTTGATCGGTTGGCTGATCCGGACTTCATTGAAGCGAAGGGTTACGTGTATGTCGGCAATAGCAGAAACAATCTGAGTATTGAGAATATGCCGAGCCACGACGAGGTGATGGAATTCTCACAAGAGCTTGCACCGTTGGTAGACCGTGAGGTCTTGTCTGAGAGGCGTGAGAGTCGTGTGGCCCTTATTGGAAGGGAGATGATTCCTGTTAAACTGCCGGAGAAGATACGGGATCTCCCGAAGGATCTTGGTATTGCAAAGCCCCAGAACTTGTCTCTTCCGACGCTATGAGGCAAGTTGGTCCTAAACAGGGACCATTGGCCTTGAAGAGCCGCATGATGGGCATTCTTGTGCTTCATCTGTGTAAACATACTTGCATGCAGGGCAAACGGCAGCTAGAGTCAGATTGACAGGGGTAGTGTCGTCATCAGGGTCTTTTTCATCAGCCCTGGATATCGTCAAACCATCGCCATCAGGATCGATATCAAATCTACCTGGGCCGCCGAGTTGGGTTAGGACTTCTGGAGGTAACGTCAATGTCCCTGTCTCATCGATTATGAGAGTTCGAGTGCTACTCAGATCAGCGATGTCCACGTCATTTCCGTGTTGAGCGATAAATCTCCCCTCTCTCAGTTCGAGTGATCGATCTGCGAATGACGCGACTTCTCGGCTGTGGGTTACAAGCAAGAATGCCACATCCTCTTCCTCGTGTAATTTGGCGAATAGAGACAGTACCTCTCTGCTAGTGATAGGGTCTAATGAGCCAGTTGGCTCATCAGCGAGTATGAGTTTTGGATTGGTGATAAGCGCTCTCGCAATGGCGACCCTTTGTTGCTCACCTCCGGAGAGCTGGGCAGGCATACCATTCGATCTATCGCCCATTCCAAGTTTATCGAGAAGCGCTTGTGCCTTTCTTCTGGAAGTTGCCGCGCTGACTCCACGATGTCTGAGTGGCTGCGCTACATTGTCAAGGGCGTTTAGATCAGGCAACAAATTAGCATCTTGGAATATGAATGAAACAGTTTCTTGACGTAAGCGGACTAGGTCTTGCCCCGTCAGTCGATTGATCTGAAGGCCTTGGAATGATACATCTCCAGCGCTGGGTTTCATTAGGCCACCAAGGCATTTGAGAAGCGTTGATTTTCCTGATCCGGAAGGACCCACTACAGCTACTGCCTCGCCGGGGCATACTTTGACATGAAGCCCCCGGAGTGCGACGACATTGCCATCCAAAGCACTTGATTCGTACACGTGGTAAAGGCCTTCGGCCTGAAGGATGTAATGCGGCTCTTGGTTACTAACATGGAATCCCCTCACGATATCACTCCCCCTTTAGAACAACTGCTAGATCTGAATTCAGTGCACGTCTGGTGACCATCAGGAGAGCTGCGACGACGCTGACCAATACGAAGGCGTTGACGATTGCAAGTTCCATCCAAGGCCAGACGAGCGTCCTATCTACCGTTGCTTGCGATCCGAGGAAGATCTGGAATATGAATCCAAAAATATCGAAGAATCCGTTGAATGATTGTGCAATGCCGAGACCGAGGAGGATACCCAGGCCCATGCTCATTCCCACTATGGCCAGTATCTCGAAGAGGACGAGTTTGATGATCTGCGAAGGGCTTGCTCCAATTGCTTGGAGGATGGCTAGCTCCTTCTTTCTCTGTGTCAGAACCAATGACAGGAATACGAAGGCTGAAGCCACTGAAGCCATAGATGCGACTACGAATTGAAGACTGAGGAGTCCCTGTGTACCGAAAATAAGACCCCCATTTCTCTCGACTTCGGAATGCGCACTGTTCCAATCGGATGCAACCGAGACACCTTGAATATTGACCAGCTCCGCGCTGAGCCGCTCAAGTGCGTCTTTACAATCAGCATTCGACTGGTCGCAGACTTCGAAGAACCAACGAGGGGAGGTGTGACTATCGACGGTTGCATTCCCCGCAAGTGTTCTGTATGTCGATTCGCCCATTAAAACGGCCTGTGTGGACTCTGCTCCGGTCATACCAGGCACCCACTCATGCGTTCCGATATACTGGAGGTTTGCTGAGGTGTACGTGATTGATATATCGACCCCACTGTCTGTAAATATGGGTGTGAATGTTGGAAAGAATATTTCTACAGACCCACTATCAGTCTCGAAGAAGTCTAGGGCACTTTCCCCTATGGTGACCGTGTTGCCGCCATAACTGTCCCAAGGAGCAGCTTGTTCATCCCAAATCAGAGTATCTTCATGGCCATCGAACAGCACGAGTGCGGGTACTAGCCCCCCTCCCTCCTTTGCAGCGACGAAAGTAGACCCCACGGAAATCATTGAGTCTACATTGTCGATCGCATCAGCCCCTAAGTTCTCAATCGCAGATTCTACTCGCTGGCGAGCGACGTCCTCTGAGACTGGGCCCTCGAATTGGACCTGGATGTCTGCTCCCACCTGAGCAGAGGCCGTTCTCTCATCCACAAGGGTGCCAGTGTACCCCTGAACCGCGGCTAATGTAACGATTGATAGGGTCAAAAGTAGGATCACAGCAAGGCGATTAACAGATTCATTCGACCCTGATGATCTGAGTCCTCTCCGAATATCTGCTACAGCCTTCGACCATCCCACGATTTTGAGCACTATGCGCGGTGCTGCACCGCCGATTCGTCCGAGAACAAGAGCTCCGCCTATCCATAGGGCGAATGGGCCGAGTAGGGCGATTAAGGAGTCAACGAAAAAGCCGGTTATGATTCCACGTTCGCCGAACGGGCCCCAGCCCCCTGAGGTCTCTATGTAGCTCTCTACTGTGGCAATTATACCCATAAAGAAAGCCAGTATGTGCAACCAAGTCCTTGGTTTCTTTACGCCCTTTACCTTGCGGACCCCTTCATCGATTTCCATCTCGAGGAAGTCCTTGGTTCGAGCCCTTGCAACTAGATACGCTATCCCCACTGTGAGAAGGAAAACTGCGATAGTGTAGCCAACTCCTAGAGTGGGGTTGAGGTCTATGTCTCCCTTCTCGAAGGACATGAAACCGACTGCATCTAGAATGAGGGGGACTGAAAGTAATGCAACGATGTATCCAAGAAGCCAACCTACGATTGAGATAGCGGTCATCTCTCTCAGGACCATTCCCCTCAAACCGCGCTCGGTTCCCCCAATCACTCTGTGAATGGATATCTCTCTCTTGCGCTGCTCCAAGGATAGTACCAGCCCATAGACGAGTACTGCGAAGGAGAGTATGACTATGGGAATCATCAAGATGTAGTCGAAAACTTGGACAAGTCCAAGGAATATTCTGAAGAAGAATAGTGAGCCGGCAATTAGATCATTGTATCTGATCTCGATTTCCTCGTCCGGCCCGTATCCTTCTCCCTCCAATTCTTTCTTGACATCTTCAAGCCAATCGGCTGCATCATCAGTGGAAGACGTCGGGAGGAGGCTTCTATCTATGGCGACTCCAAGATAGCCATGATCGTTGGCCATCAATACAGTCTTGTCCGATTCTGAAAGTGCCATATCGCCTACGATTACTGGGTTGAAGAGTAGCGTAGGATTGGTAAATGGCCATTCCTCATAGACGCCGACTATTGTCAGATTTGTGAGCGACATTGTCACGCTGCAGAACTGATAGCCGCCCGAATCTATGACTCTGGTGACCACCTCCCCCTCGCAATCCGTGAGTTCGCTTCCACTCGGTTGCGAGTCTGTCACATATGTGAGATTGAGATATGTGATTGTGTCATTGACCATCACCTCCGCTTGGCTAGCTATCTTACTGGGGAGTATGACCGGGTTTATTCCTGGTTGGACTGATTCAGGCCATGAGCCGTAAAGTATCCGATCGGAGTATCTGTTAGCAAGCTCCCCATCGAAATGTGATGAGTCAACGATTCTCAGAATACGGCCCCCGTTTATGGACGGGCCGTTCTCTAGCGCCTCCGGGTAATCCCATGAGACGCCGTCCCAGTTTCCGGTTGGGCCAGCAGCATCGACGGCGTTCAAGGGCTGCGGTATGGCGAAGGCGCTGTCGAAGAATCCGCTTAGGCGTATTCCCTGTCGTCCGAAAACCAAGCCACAATCAATTATCTCCTCCCTATCCAAAAGTTCATCGCACACTGCAGACCATTCAGCCGAATCATTCGTTCTGGTCGTCCAATCAGATTCGCTATTGAAGTCGACTTTCGCATCGTAGACTTCGTCAGAAAGCCCTCTCTGTAGAGCGCTCTGGGATAGGCCGACTCCGTAAGCAAAAACAGTGGTTATCACGAGGGATGCCAAGAATACGCCTGCGAATACTGCAAGTCCTCTTTCTCTACCCCTCCATGCACTGCGGATTGCCGTGGAAAGATCAGATGAGATATCGGATAATTTATCCGCCATGGATTGATCCTCGAGTTTCTTCATACTCATGATTCGACCCCCGCATCTTCGCCCCATGCAGACCTTATGTCGGAACTTGCAGTGACGCCATCCCTCATCAGAAGCATCCGATCTGCCTTTGATGCCAAGAGCGGGTCATGGGTTACCATCAACACAGAAATTGGATCATCGGGATCGGAGCAGAGCTCCTTGAATAATTCGATTACTGATTCTCCCGCTTTCACATCGAGATTGCCCGTTGGTTCATCGGCCAGCAGAAGCGGCCTGGATCCTGCGATGGCCCGCGCGACGGCAACACGCTGCTGCTGTCCTCCAGATAATTCATTTGGCATGAATCTCATTCTCTCAGAGAGGTCCACTCTTTCCATGGCTGATATGGCTCTCTGCTCTGCAACTTCAGAACTCATGCCTGCTAGTTCGAGCGATAGTATGACGTTCTCCAAGGACGTAATGTGGTCAAGAAGATGGAAATCCTGGAAAATCCAGCCCACGCCCTTTCTCCTAACTTCGATGACTTGATTCGGGGATTTCGTACCATACTTCATCGGAGGATCGGCATTGATTTTGATACTGCCTGAGTCACCCTTCAGGAGGCCGCCGATGATGTTCAGAAGCGTTGACTTGCCACAACCAGAGGGGCCCATCAAGGCAACTAATTCCCCTTTTTTCATAGAGAGATCGACGCCTTTCAACACCTCAAGCCTACTTGAGCCCGTGCCGAATCCCTTCTTCAGACCCGACACCTCTAGGAGCATACTAACGTGACGAGCACTGAACCATTATGATTCTTCGTCTGATGTAATGCTGCTTCATTATGCATACGTTCCTTGGACTATCATGGATACGATTGAAGACTTAGGACGGCGTCCTAAGGATGTGACCCGTCGTCTCAACATACTCCTGGTCCATGTCTGGTTCTGGCCGCATGTCGGAGGAGGGGACAGACACGTCGAGTTGCTCGGCAGAGAACTTGTCGCAAAGGGCCACAAGGTTACGGTTTGGTGTGCAGATGTTCCTGAACATAGTGAGAAAGAGTTCTCTAGGCACGGAATTTCTGTAGTGCGTATCCCTGCGACCTCGGTACTTGGAGGGGTTGATCCGGTTGTTTCGATAAAGAATCTCGACATGTCTGATTTTGATGTCGTACACCTTCACGATACGTTACCTATACTAATTAGGAAGACGGCTCTGAAGGCTTCTAAGTTGGGGATTCCTATTGTCACGACATACCATAACGACTACGTGAAATCGACGTTTATTGGCAGATTGATCAAGCGAATGAGATGGTCTTTTCAAGGCAATAGAACGCTCTCTTCTTCTGAAATTATTATCGCATTGAGACCCTACTTCGAAGGCCTGCTTAGATCGAAGGGTGCAAGGGGAGAGATTAGGATAATTCCAACTGGATTTGAGCCTCCTCAGGATTCCCGTAAACGTCCAGAAGGGGTTCCTGAAGGACCGTTCTTGCTTTATCTTTCACGCCTGACTAAACAGAAGGGCGTTGACATCTTGCTCGATGCATGGAGTTCTATGGATGATACAGAACGGAACGGGCATACGATGGTGGTTGCAGGAACTGGACCCATGGAGCAGGATGTGATTGATGCTTCTAATTCACCTTCTGAATCTGATCTTTATCACCTAGGTCTCGTTGACGAGGAGGAGAAATCATGGCTGCTGAAAAATGCATCGGGCCTTGTGCTTCCCTCACGATTTGAAGGGTTGCCTGCAATATTGCTAGAGGGGGCATGGACTGGGCTTCCAGTTGCTATGGCGGATGTTAACGGATTGGGGAATTTTGTCGAAGGGGGGGGTTTCGGGATCACATTTCAGCCGGATAGTGTAATGCAATGTAAACTTGGAATGTTGCGCCTGTCTCTGGCTGAAGATGAGCAGCGGAATTCATGGTCGAAGAATGGTCAAAATTTCGCAGAAATGTACCTCTGGCCCAAGGTGGCTAACGAGATTGAAGCGGCGTACAATGATGCCGTAAACAAGTGATTTTCGATCGGAACGTGATTGGATACGCTCCGGAAGCGACAATAAGTATCCACCAGAGGGAGCCATATGCAGACTCGACTGGCGGTCGGGGCGGAAAGCAAACCAAGCCTGCTGGTGGCTAAGGGATGTTTCGAACCGATGGGTGGTGCTGAGCGAGACCTCATCAGAGTAATTCCAGACTTATGTGAACGTTTTATTGTTACAGTCGCCACATTGAGGCCTTCTGATGAGCTTGAAGAGATATGCTCTAATCTTAGCATTGATCTCCTTCAGCCAGAGAAGCCATGGATAGTGCCCAGGGGATGGCTTAACGAAATCTTGCATAGGAAGCAAAGGGGATCATTTCAGCAGTGGGCTTCAATCCCCGGAATAAAGGAGAGAATATCCGATGTAGATGGGATTCATCTTGTCAGCGGAGATGGCTCAATGGGCATACTACGCCTAGTCGATTCGTCTAAATCAGTACATGTTCACTATCTGGAACCGGATCGAGGTTTGTATGAGGATGTGCTTCATCTTGATGTCGGAGGTCGGCCCAAAAGACCGCTTTTTCTTACTCGTATCGCACTTTCTTTTGCTAAGTTCTCTGACAGGAGAATGGTGAAGAAAATGGTTGCATCGCCTAATGTTGTTATTTCTGCTAACTCGAGATACAGCGCTGAGAGGTTTCTTTCTATCTATGGATCTGAAGCGGGAGTCATCCGGCCTAATGTATCTTCCAAAGAATTTGCCAAGAAGGAGACTGACAGAGAGGAAGGGGCATGGAAAGAGGTAGAGGACCTTCCCGAACCCCCATGGGTGGTGACCATAGGCGGTTTCAATTGGGTAAAGGGCATTTGGGAATGTATCTCCATGTTGAAAGATTCAGAAGTTGGACTGGCCGTTATAGGTAGAGGTTCGGACGAAGACCTCTACGCTTTGAAAGAACATGCCAAGCGTTGTGAAGTGGAACTATGGGCCTATAGCGATCTTGATTTAAGTCAGCTAATCGCTACTATGAGGAGGTCTCGCGCCGTTATTTCAATGGCTCATGGCGAGCCTTTTGGCCTCACAGCCATCGAGGCACTATCGATCGGAGTTCCTGCATTGTTTGTGGATGAAGGCGGTTTTAGAGACTCGATTGTGGATGGAGTTTGTGGGAGGCTCTTGCCCCGGGATGATCCAATAGCGTGGCATTTAGCGATTGAAGAGGCGGGCGATCCTGAGGTAGCCGAGCGATGGAAGGTGGCTGGAAGAGCACGGATTTCAGAGTTAGAGCTGGATCCTCAATCTCAGGCCGAATTCATCGGCCATGCACTATTTCCGAATCGATCCCCCCTTCATCTTGAAGAGGAATGATGTGCGTTAAATGTCCTATCCTAATACCTTCAGAAGTCTGAGGAAACCTAGGAAGACAATTGATGCTAAGAGCCACATCATGGCATCCCCGATTTTCGAATGCATATTCCTGTGCGGACTCTTGTGGTAGTCTTCTGAACTTGAGTCTGTCATCGACTTCCCAGACTTACTCATCGATATCGTCGCAATCAGGAGTATGACTCCGAGCCAGCCGTGTAAACTTATTAATTCGGAAAATGGTACATCCATCATAACGCCGCGATAGATATCAGCTGCAATGGCAAGGGCGATTACGGATGCGATGATTGCTGGGGCTTTCTTACCCATGTTCTGATGTTTGCTCATTATCTCGTCTTTCTGTTCATTCGACATCTTGGCAGTATTCGATTTTCTGCGAATGGACTTTATCGAGCTCCACTGCTTGTACAGGAAATAGGCCGCAGCTATTCCAGCCATGGGATGCGCTAGGATGACCAGCGCATCGACCAAGTCCACGCTCATGTAATCCGCGATGAATGATTTCTACTAAGCATTGCCAATTACTGTGAAAAAATTGTAGCGACTGGTTCATGAGATACCCATGGGACGGCCGGTCATGCATCCAATCGAGCGTATCGCTGTAGTAGGAGCGGGCAACATGGGTTCGGGTATAGCCCAGAAATCCGCTCAGGAGGGATTCATGGTTCAGATGATCGATAGAGAAAGGGAGTTTGTTGACAGGGGGATCAAGACAATCGAGGGTTTCCTCGATGAAGCGGTCGAGAGGAGGATTCTCAGTGATTCGGCTGCGAAAAGTACGCTTTCGAGGGTTTCTGGCGCTGTAGGCGTAGGTTCGATAGAGGAACAGACAGATTTGGTCATAGAGGCGGTTTTCGAAGATTTGGATGTTAAAAAATCGGTATTGGAAGGTCTTTCCTCATCGTGCAATGAAAAGACAATCATAGCAACAAATACCTCGTCATTATCAGTAGAGCAACTTTCCTTGATGTCAGACCGTCCTGATCGCTTCATAGGGTTGCACTTCTTCTACCACCCCGCAAAGAACAGACTGGTTGAAGTCATACCCTCTTCATCTACTTCTGATACTTCGATTAAAGCCGTAGTACAATATTGCAGAGCGATGGGGAAAGTTGTGATAGTTTGCAAAGACAGGCCTGGATTCGTTGTTAATCGGTTCTTCGTGCCATGGTTGAACGAGGCATGCATCCTGTATGATGATGGCATCGGGACCCCTGCTCAGATAGATGCAATTGCTAGAGACTCTTTCGGGATAGGCATGGGGCCATTTGCTCTTATGAATCTCACAGGCCCGTCAATAGCACTTCATTCAACGGATTACCTGGCTACCCAACTGGATACTGATCGCTTCTCAGGTGCGGATTGTCTTCGTAAACTAGTGAAAGAAGGCAGAGAATGGGACCTTTCAGGATCCGAGGATTGCGAACGAAGCGTCTCAGAAGAAATTAGGAGGCGCTTATTGGGAACTATATTCTGCGTATCTTCCCAGATTGTCGAAGAAGGGATATGCTCAATGGAAGATGTCGATAGAGGTGCTAAAGTAGGGTTAAGATGGGCCAATGGCCCTTTTGAAATGGCAAACTCGATAGGAGTTGATTTGGCCTCCAAACTGGCATCTGAATACGCATCATTAGCTTCGATAGAAAACCCATCATTGCTCGCCAAACAGGGCTCTGAACCATTCAAATTTGATTTCTTTGACTTGAATCTGGATGGTGAAGTTGCAACAATAACATTCAATCGCCCGGAAGCGATGAATGCACTCAACGTAGAAGTGATGGCTCAACTCGGAGAGATATGGAAGGATATAGAATCTAATGATTCAATCAAAACGGCAGTTTTCAGAGGTTCAGGAAAGGCATTCGTAGCAGGTGCAGACATCAGGTTCTTTGTTGACAGGATTGAATCTAATCGAATTAACGAGATACAGGAATTCACAGAAGAAGGACATCGCATCTTGAATGCCATTCAATCATCTAGGCTGACTACCATAGCGGTGATTTCTGGTTTGGCTCTAGGAGGGGGATTGGAACTTGCTCTTTGCTGTGATCACAGGATTGGGACCCCGAAGACGATGCTCCGATTCCCTGAAACTGGAATAGGAATCTATCCAGGACTCGGAGGGACGCAACGTGCAGTGCAAATCGCTGGTGTAGAATGTGCTAGATATGCAATAATAGCAGGTAACTGGATGAGTTCAGAAGATTCAATGTCCATGGGATATCTTACGGAAATTGTTGCATTTTCTGATATAGAAAAAGCAGTATTACGTGCCTCTGATGGGCTTACTGAACCATATGGCCAGCCCTACTCGCCAAGATTGGATAATTCTGAGAGGATAGAAAATATTCTTTCATCGTACACTCAAATGGGCATGGAATCGATGATATCAGGTTCATTTGACACAGATAATCAATTCTTGAGCAGACAGGCTAAACTGATTTCGAGAAATGCTCCTATAGCTATCAAGATGGCTGCAGAGCTCATTGAAATCGCAGACAAGTCGCGAGACGATCGCCGAATTGGCCTGCAAGCAGAATTGGACGGTTTAGATGCAATCTTCTCGACCAATGATGCGCTCAAAGGCTTGAAATCTGTCCTCGAGGGCTCAAGAGTTTCTTTCGATGGTGCCTAGTACTTTCTTCTTGGACTTTGAATCCAAGCAGGTGCTCTGTATTCTGCAATGGCGCGAACAACAAGATCGACTATTTCCTTTCGGCTCATATCATCATCTCCTGCTGAATAGAGAAATTGCCATCACCAATAGAGAAGGCTTGTTCTCGCTCAAATTCTCAATCTCAATTGCTTCTTCTGCCCAACTCTCTAGCCATTCATCCATACTAACTTCCTCCATACAACTTGGTGTTATTTCAACACCGTCTCAGATAATACCTATTTGAATGATTAAGGTTGCATGTCAACACCGAGGTTTTGTTTATACACTAGATAATTTTGAACGCACCATGAACCGCAACTTTAGGCCTAAGAAGATGGATCAACAGGATATTGTCAAAATTTTAGAATTCATTGAAGATGTGAAAACGACAGGTGGGATGATTCGAAGTACGTTTGAAGAATATTCAGACCCCTTGACGGCTATTGAATGGGAAGTAGATGCAGCCGTTGAATGCTTCGAAATATTTAGTTCTAGGTGGACGATTGAGATTCTTGCAGCGTTGTATATTGCAGGTGATCGTCGATTTAATGAGATGCGTACTCTGTTGAGAGGCATCAGTAGTAGGACTCTATCTGACAAATTGAGTGCGTGTCAGAAGAACGGGCTTGTTGATCGGGTAGTAGAAGAAGGCCCGCCGATAAGAGTGACTTATCGGCTTACAGAACATGGTAGAACATGTGGCAGATTACTGGGCGTACTGATAGCTTACATGAAAATTGAGAAAGGGCTTGTAGAGAGTGCTTAGAATATTCTCTGATCTACTGTATTCTTTCGTTGTTTGAAAATTAGTTACTGGTGGCATTAATCGTAGGGCGTTTGAGATATATGGGTGGCTCTCAATTAGTCGCGCGAGGGGCATGGGGGTGGATATTGAACCCAATTTTCCTATCTACGGAAATTCTATTCATAGATTTCATATTATCAAAATGGTTCTTCATCGAGACTTGTAGCATCGTAGGTTCCTTTGTTTTGTTTGTATTCGCAACGATTTACTCATGGTTTGATTTCTCTTCTCAGACTAAATTACAAACCTACGTTATTTGTATGGCTGCAATTTTCGAGTTGGGAATTTTATCCTCAGAGTTGATGATAGACCGGACATTGATTCAATTGTCTCTCTGTACTGCAATATTGGTTTGTGGGGTATTCCATATCCTTGTACTGAAATTGCGTATAATAGATGGGTCAATTCATTCTCGTAGTTTGTTTAGAGCCAAGAAATTCAATCCGGAAAATACGACTGTAGAGATTCGAGAACCCGGAATCAGTATAATCATGAAGACTGGTGATTTGATTCTTCGAAATGACAATTCCAAAATTAGACTTTCAGGTTTGAAGAATCCGGATTTAATCAGAAGGAAATTAATTGACAAATTTGGAGTATTGCCTCATTTTCAAAGAGCTACCTGGGCAGGAACTCTTTGGATATTTTTGTTCCTCATCATTGTTATCGCGGTGATTGAATGTTGCCTGTTTATTCTAATCAATCAGGCAATGCCGGCTAATGGCGTCACACAGAGCGTTGGATCGCTTGCGGTTTGGTTCATAGCCAACATGTGTATCTTGAATGTACGGATTCCGAGATACCCAAATGATCCTGCAGATGACCTTCGTCATCAGACTAAAATTGCTGAGGGAATGTGGACAGAGATATTTCATGAAAAAGATGGATGGGTAACAAAACAATTCTTCCGATGCGGGTGGGGGCACAATGATTACACCGAACATAGAGTTCCAGTAATTGGATCGAAGATTTGTGGTAAGTGGAACCCATTGGTATTGGTAATCATTCATTCTGCAATGCTAATTTACCAGATGATCGGTGTGAAAAGAAGGATTGTCTATCAGGATTTTATTCGAGCCTTGCCTAAAACAAAATTGGAGGTCCGGGCTCCTTACAGGTACAGTCAACAGTGGGTAGAAAACGAATTTGTTTCCGAAAATATGCCTCAAGACGTACATTCTCAAATGAGTGACCTCCAAGAAGACCTCTCTCGAGTTGGTCTCTTTATCGACGATATGCATGCAGCTAACTTCAGGATAGATCAAGGATCAAAGATTCAAGCGATTGATGGTGAGCTGTACACTGATGGTGAGGTATTTGTGAAGAGTTTGCTGGTTCGATTGGTTGATGGGCATCGAGTCGAGGGGATGAGCCCGGTTCTAGGTTATGACCGAATTGTTAGATGGGTCGATCATAGGGCTTCTGTAGATGATATCTTGCGTTGATAGCGAGTCGTTCTTGAAGCGATTGGAATGGATAAAAAGTGTATTCTAACCTGATGCTAGAGACCGTTCTTTTCATAGGTTGTTTGTATTTGAGAAGGTTGATGGCGCTGATTCATAGGGTGCTCCAGCCGGGTTGGTTCAACAGAGCTTTTTCTGTGTCAATGGGCGTCATCGGAATTCCCATTTTGAGTATCCAAGGGATACTCAAAGGATCTCCTGGACACAGTTGGGGGCACCCGTTAAGAGATAAGATCATGATTACACTAGATCGAAGCCCCGGGATACATTTCAGAGAGCTTCAAAGAAGGCTTGGAGTTGCAAACGGGACGTTGCGTCATCGGCTGTACAGAATGGAGAGTGAGGGGGAGGTATTTGTTCAGAGGACTAATGGTCGGGTCTGTTATTATGCAGGCCCGCCTGCTCAATTGGAAATTCTGGATGGTATCAGGATATCTAGTGACGCTCGAGCTTCGTCCATATTGCCCGTTGGTCTCTCCGATCTCCAGAGAAAGATTGTGGGTCGTTTGGTGGAGAATGATTCATTCAGGAGTCAGGCCGATCTAGCCAGATCCCTCGGTAGATCTCGTTCTGCCGTGAACAGTGCAGTGATAGTCCTCAGGAATAGAGGCATAATCCAAGAAGACGCGATCAAACTAGAGAGTCATCTATCGTGCCTTTCGAATCCAACAGTCGACTATGGTTGGATTGATATGCAAGGCAGAGTCGGTGTTCGAGGGTGAATGGTCCTCTTTGATTGGCAACACTGATGGGCCGGTAGTTTGAGTTCCCCATGTGCTTAGAGTTCGGTTTGTCGAGAGCGGGCTTCCCGCAGGAAGCCGGGACAAGAGCATCCTCCTAGCATGGATACTGGACAGCATGGCCCTAATTAGGTCCAGAGGCGAGGGGAATAGCATAGCTGATGAACAGGGCGGAATGCATTCGATTGTGAGTAAATGCTTCATGTCGGAACCGAGGAAGGGATGGACAAGTGCAGAGATTGCAGACGTCACGGGAATCTCGTCAACTGGAATCCACCATCAATTAGTGAAAATAAGGGAATCTGGACTTGTCTCTGACGTCAGGAGTAGCGAAGGCAAGAAGTACATGCTCAGAGGAGGTAGCTTCAATACGGCATTTGAGTTGATTTCAGCCAATGCAATTACAATAGCAAAACAACGGCTTTCCCTCCTACATGATGGAGTCATGAATAGTCAATCGAGGATGGAAGTTCCAGCAGAAGAGGAGTCGGTGCCATTCAAGATAGACATCGTAGAACTTGGCCCATCCTCTGAAAAAGATGCTTTAGAGGAATTGGTGACTGATCTCGGTTTTGGAGGAGATAGACCTAGAGCAAACGACTCCCTTCATTCAGATGTAATGGGCATACTGGTTTCTTCCGATCGTCCGCTTGAGCTTTCTCTTATGATGGAACAGACCGGAGGGAGTCGTGCAAGAGTTGGTCGGATCCTAGATAGAATGCGGGCAGCGGGGATGGTTGAGCGAGCGGTTGTGGAATCACGGATACCCATAGACGTTTTCGGGAGTTTGAGTCGTCAATATCGTGCCAGAGGAAGTGACTGGTTGATTGGAAGGGGGGGGTTAGGCCGTCTTCCGAATGACATATGCAAATCGCTGATAGATAGTCTTGAACAGGAGGTCTTGACCATTGAAAAAGTATCCAGTTCTCTAGAAGAAATACCACTTCTTGATCAGAGAGTGCTGCTGAACACGATTGGTGGACGCGCACCTCTTGGATATCGATTGAAAGGCGCAACGGGAGGGGAAGTGGTGGCATCAGTACTTCGTGGACTTGAACGTACATTGTCCAGAATATCTTCTGTGGCGGGACGTTTGGATTCCTTAATCGAATGAGTCCCTTAAGCCAGCATTGCATCTTCTTCTAGTTCCCGTAAATATTCAGAAACCATTTCTCCGAGATCATCATGGTTCTGGGTCTTGTGTAGAGCGACTCTCATTGAAGAGGCTCCTGGTAAACCCTTAGTGAATGAGACGGCATGCCTCTTGGAATTCTTGCTTCCCTTAACGCCGTAAACTTCGGAGCAAATTTGCAGATATCGTTCCCAGCACCAACGTCTTGAAACCACTGCATCATCACTATGCCATGGAGGATTTTCACCGGTCCACCCAAGGTCTCGCTTTATCTCATGAAATATCATCGGACGCCCTATGGCGGCTCTCCCTATCATGAGTCCCGCTGCTCCGGTGGACTGCAAGCAGTCGACTGCGGTCGTTGAGTCTATTACATCCCCATTCGCAATAACCGGGATTGAAACCGAATCAACGATCTGGCGAATTGAGGACCAATCAGCTGTTCCAGAATATCTCTGTCTCAAAGTTCTGCCATGAACGCAAACACGAATCACTCCCTCGCTTTCCAATCTCCTCGATATCTCCAGAGCAGTGTCTGGCCCCGAACCCGTTCCAAGCCTCATCTTTACAGAAATGGGAATGTTGGATGCTTCTATGCAAGAGCGGACTAGGCGTACTACTCGATCGGGATCCCTCAACAGGGCAGCTCCTGCATTGTTCCTGCATACCTTGGGCGCAGGGCATCCAAAGTTAATGTCAATAACATCCGCACGGTCTTGAAGCATCCTAACTGTGGAAACCATCTCATTTTCATCGCCCCCGAATATCTGAGGTATGAATGGCTGCTCCCTTGGATGGCTCTCCATCTTCAACCATGATTTTGCTTCTTTTCTCGACAGGCCTGAAGCCGCAGTGAACTCCGTCATAGTGAAATCAGCACCACATTCGCTTGCAAGGAGCCTGTATGCCAGATCGGTGACTCCTGCCATAGGTGCGAGGAAGAGCGGCACTGGGCCTGTTGGCATACCCCACTGGCCGGAAGCGGCATATTTCACGATGACTCGACGATATGAGCTAGTTTCTCGGATATTAGCTCTGAGAGCATTTCCACGGAACCCTGACATTCTTTCAATTCATCATCTGAAGCAATGGTTAGGAATCCGGATTCGGTCTTTGCAACTAAGATAGGAGTAATCCCGTCAGAATATGTGATCAGATCTTCTGGACGCTCATTTAGATGGACGAGATGGAAAGGTACATCGAAGTTATTCCTGAGTTTTTTCATATCAGATTTTTCCCATGCAATTTTGTGAGTTATGTCACACAGTGAGCAATGTTCGCCTCTAAATAGGGCTCCTGCAACGTATCTTATCTCTCCAATTAAACCGCCATCGGCATGATAAACGCCCCATATTGATTCTACAGACATGAAGTTCTGTTGCAGATGTGCCTTATTGATGGGTGTAAACAGCCATATCTAGAATGTCGATTCCCAGTCATCAACGTCTTGTGAGCGCTCCCAATCCGCATAAGTGGCTTCACCACGTTGAACGAGCGTTTCTCTAGCAAGGAGCCAGTATACCAATGAGAGTGACCTTCGACCCTTGTTATTTGCTGGTAGAGCGAGATCGACATTTCTGAGTGTGTTGTTTGCGTCACATATTCCAATCACAGGTATTCCGGAGCTGATTGCCTCATTGAGTGCCTGTGAATCGGCAGATGGATCGGTGACCATCAGAACCTCAGGCTCGATATATGAGCTAAGCCTTGGATTAGTAAGTGTTCCAGGAATGAACCTACCGACTATCCTCTTGGCCCCTATGGCTTGGGCAAATTTTCGAGCAGGGCGCTGTCCGTACTGACGTGCACTGACCACGAGTACTCTAGAAGGATCATACCTATTGAGGAATGACGCTACTACGCGTATGCGTTCATCGGTCTTCTCTATGTCGATCAAATGGAGGCCTGTGCCGTCTTGTCTGTCTGAATCTAGGAAGCGATTCATATCAGCAGACTTCTGATTTGTACCTATGTGGACTGCATGAGTTCTGTACATGTCGAAGGGTACGAGCGGGGCTACTTGTTCCGTCATCATGATGCCTCGGCAACGCGGCCACCTAACGGGCGTTCATAAGCGCTCCGTAGACGTATGAGGGAAGAGTTGTACGATTAATCCAATTCTGACTGGAAAGTGCAATCGTCAGACTCATGAATTTCAGCGAACCTGATACATGGCTTTGTGATGGTTACGAATACGTCAAAATGGTCCTTGGCAGTGAGTTGTTCTATGCCAGGCTCCCATCCATATCCTCTTGCATCCACTTCTAAGGTCCATATCCCCTCGCTGAATTCCATGCCAGAATAGTCCCACCTCTCAAGTGGATGGTCCTGAGTTACACGTATCTTCCAGAAGGGGTCACCGCCTGCTGATTTTGATCCTGGGGCCCATAGTTTTGCATCGACATATCGAATTAGGTTTGTCTCATTCCCGATAAGACTCTCGAATGTCTCGGAAAGAGGCATCTGGGCACGGAAAGATATGGACATACTCTGCACACTAGGATCTATCTCCATGGTGCTTTCATTGTAATAGTCGGTTGAGTCGAACCCTGTTGATGTGAATGTGTGGTCGAAACCGATTGATTCTTCTCGAAGTATTGTCTCAGGCGGTTCTCGCATGTCTTCCATGATTTCACGTTGAAGCACTAATCCAAGACATCCGGAGAATACTCCTGCTGCTAGGATGAGGGTCGTCATCGCCATTGCGGAGGCGCGCATCGAAGATTGAGAGTACTCGATTTGATTTCAACGGAGCGGTCATTTGGAAGTTTTGCTTCCATTCCAAGCATTGAATTGTGTCAGCCGATAGGAAGGGGCGCCTCGATGACGACAAGAGGGTCAACTGAGCTCCGGCTTTGACGTGCCCTGTGAGTACCGAGAGGCGAATGACTACTTTTTTCGAGATCTGGTTGACTTTAGAGTTGCGTTACTGTAGAAAACAAGGACACTGATCAACAAAACGAACAGCACCAACCCATATGATGTGATGTGAAATCGTTCTTTACTTGATTCTGAGTTTTCCAGTTCTATTTCTCCATTTTCATCTTGCGTTTCGTTCATTGGTTGGACGGTTATTTCTCCAATCATTCCAAGCTGCTCATGTGGTTCGCAAACGAATTCATAAGTGCCATTCATGCCTATCTCGAACACGAATCTGTAGTCTACGTTTCTGGATGGATCGCCGCTATCAAATGTGCCTTCTGTGGATACTGCATTGTGAGGCAATAATTCTCCTGACCAGAAGAATCGGACCGCTTGGCCTTCCGTGATTGTGACTTCTGAAGGGCTAAACTGCAAATTTGTGCTATCGACCGTGATTATTACATCGTCCTCTTGAGCGATTACAGGTGTACTGGCTAGCAGTACTCCGAGCGCGGCTATCGGGATTAGATGGTAGTATCTCACGACTTCAAGCAGTGGCACTATCACTTAATTTGATGTTATTCTTCTTCATCGACCTTTCTTGGTTCGTGTACTTCACGGAATACCACTACTCCGACGCCGAGATGCTCTCTAAGGGTCCTGACCAAGCTAAACTTGGCATATGGCCAGTTCTGGTCATATGCAATTGACTCGGGCAGAGTAATTGTTACATCATCTTTCTCGAATTTGACCTCGAAGTCGTCTCTACCAGTATTCATCTCAAGTAAAGTCTGAACTCTTGCCTTCTTCTGCTTCACGACTTTTACGATTGAATACGTGTATCGCAACTTGACTCCCGCGAGAGGATGGTTGTAGTCAATTCGTGCGCGGCCGGCACGAGCCATCTGTAGAACCCCGGATCTTCCGTTGATTTCGACCTGTGAACCTATGGCCAGAGTATCTGGGTCTCGGACGCTTCGCATCAAGACATTCATTCCAACCGTCTCAACAAGGTTACCATCACGGTCGCCATAAGCATCCTCTGGTTCAATATCGAAGGTGTACTCTTCCTTCTCCTTCGCACTCTCGAGATGCTCTTCAAAGCCTTTGATGAGTCTGCCATCTCCAATGACAGTGATCATTGGTTTGTACGTTCGGCGCTCATCGTGTATTTCATGCTCCTTGGCAACATCTTCTCTTGTGGTCTCTAGTAGCGATTCAGTATCTGCATTGTATAGATCGTAATCGATGTGAACGATGGTCCCCTTCTTCATCCTAGGTCCTCCAGTGGGCCCGGCGACCTGCTGGCCCCTTTTCATTCAGTCGGTTGATGGGGTCCGCCTAGAATCGTGGCTTGATAGGGCTAGAGAGCCTCCGACAAGCAGTAAAATCCAACCAACCCAGACCATATGGCTGCCGTGTAGGTCGTATACAGTGACGCCCACTCGATCAATATCTTCAATCTCCCCGAACATTAACTCATTTAATGCTCGACTAGCCTGGGCAACATCAAGTATGAACATCAAATCTCCATGAATCTGGAAGATCCGATCAACTTCAGATCTTGTGAGGATCTCGCCGGATGGAGTGTCGAATCGTAATATTCCGGGCCTTGCTGTCTCGACATAATTGCCATCCATATCATGAATCTCGATCTGGAACTCCACGAATCCATTGGCAATTGAGTATTCGTATGCTGAATCCTCAGAATCTATCGCGTTTACCTCTGTGAATGTAAGAGTGTAACCTGCATGCTCGACAGGTTGGTCCCTAACTAGAGTTACCAGATGAGAAGGGTCTGTTCTATCGACAAGGGTGGTCGTAAGGACATGTCCAAGAAGCAAAAACAGTATGCCTACGTGCGCGATGCTAGAGCCTACTTTACGCCGATCCAGGAGACTCCACCTGGCAGGATACAAACGCTCACTGGAAGAAATAGATGTACGTACTGACTTCCACATCTCAATCAAAGTAGGAGGCAATGCGACAACCAAGCAGGCTAGAATAGTGCCAGCAACTTGTCCCCTTGTAAGGCTCTCAGTGAAATTCCGATCAGGGTCTCCCGGAAGATTGAGGCCGTTTGACATAGCGCCTATCGCCAGCGAGATTGCTAGAGTGCCAATTACCGCGAATATGCCCACTCTGCCGTCATTGCCCTTACCCCAGGAATATACTGTGAGTGAAAGTGCAAGAATGATTAGAATTGGGGCTCCAAATATCTCATGTGCCTCGAGACTTGTCCCATCTATTTCTGCTGTGAGCAGCATCCAAGTTAAACCAAGATATGCTATTGCACCAAACCAGGGAGATGCTCTGGAAACCCGATTTTGATTCCTAGGGTCGAAAATTGGTTCTAGCAGAGATTCAGATTCATCGTCAGGAGGCGTCAAAACCCACGGAACTAGAAAAATAGCCATCCCGGAGACTGCCAGCGGGAGGGACGCTGCCCATGACCAACTTGCAAACAGGTACAATGCGACACCAGAAAAAATCCATACCGTTGAAATTTCTTCTGAGTCACCCTCCACAATTAGAGTCATCAAAGCAAGACCGACTACCAAAACAAGTGTTGATCCGGTCAATATTCCGACAATCAACGTGGCAAGAATCAGACTGGCCGCCAATAAAGGAGAGGCGTCTCTCATTGAAGCCCTACCCATCTTCTGAAGCATCTTCGATTGCACTTTGAGGAGATGATTCATCAAAGCTAATCCAAGAACTATGATTATGATCAGGTATGTTATGACCTCCACGCCAGCAGCACCCTCGCTTGCCAAGGAAATTATCCTCAGATATGGGTCTGAAGATTCTGACCCTGCACCGTCTGCTGCGAAAGAATGCACCGAGGACCAAACGCCGTTCGCGCGTGTGACAAGCGTAGAGTGCATTGCAAGCGCACCGACGCCAATCATAACCGCAGGACTGGCTTTACGTGCCTTCACAGAAGCCTGACTTCGAGCATGAAGAACAGCAATCAGGCATACCCAAGGCAGGAAAGATGCTGTTTCAACAGGGTCCCATGCCCAATAGCCTCCCCAATCGAGTACAGTATATGCCCACAACCCTCCAAGACCGATGCCGGCAGTTCCAACCACGAATGCGGCCCTAGCCCAAGGCAGGATTTCGTCATGCAGGGAGATCTCATCACGATCTTCCAATAATCCTGAAACAGATATGATTGCAGGGATCAAGCACAAGGTGTAGAATGCAAAGATGACTGGAGGGTGTATTACCATCAAATCAGTCTGAAGTAGTGGATTGAGATAGTTGTTGAAACCTGAGGAGGGGGCAAATGGGTCCAGGAGGACGGAAATTGAAAGTAGGATGCCGTTTAGACCGACGACCATTCTCAAGGAATTTTGTCCGTTTGGACTTGTTTTGGAAAGAGCCACTGAGCCTATGGCCAACCATGTGCACCACATCAAAAGCGGGCCGGAACGTCCGCCCCATACTGCAGATATTCTGTAGAGGAGGGGGAGATCGTCACCGCCCAGTCTCGATACTAGATCGAGAGAGTCCCAATTCGCTATGAATGCAATTATTATCAGAGTGAATGGCATTGACTGGATGGCGGCCAGAATCGACAAAGGCAGACGTCTGGATATCTTCGATGATGATGCCCACATCAGCGATATTATTGACGCTGTCAGAAGTATCAAACGCCCGGATAGAGGAAGCACGTGCTTACCATCCGTAGTACTTAGCCCTGCTATATCCGAAAGCGAGCATCGCAGATACTATTCTCTTGGAATACAGAGATGGCCTCCTAAATAGTACGCGTAGTCCGACCATCGCCTTTCCCGAAGCGCCCATGTCGGACATCTCATCGGGGAAACAAGTGGCCATCACAGACATCTCCTCATCGGTCAATTGGAAAAGTGCATTTTTACCTCTCAGAATTTTATGGTATGGAGGGAACTCTGCCTTCCAAGAGCGGGTATAGGCAGACATCATTTCGGAGCTCAGATCCGACTGAGATATCGCCATCGCAGCGGTTTGAGCTGCAAAAACAGCAGATTTCAGAGCAAGATGCGAGCCGCCTTCGAATAGAGGTGAAGTGAATCCAGCAGCATCACCGACAAGCATCAGACCATCATAATGTGTGTTTTCGAATGGGCCTGAGATAGGTATGGTACCGCCAAAGGCAGGATTTCCTTTCTCTTTCCAAGAAGGTAGTTTTTGTTCAAGGCCCCTGAAATGTGTATCTTCGATGAATTCGTCCAAAGCCTTCTTCGCTCTCGGCCTGTCTTCGGTTACGAGGCCGACATTAGCTCTTCCATCACATTTTGGAATCATCCAAAGGTATCCTTTCTCAGCGTATTTCGGCCATATATAGAAATCCAGATACCCATCTGTAGGGACGTTTGTTAGCTCGTACTGCATGCCGGCAACGACTTTTCCTTTATCGTTCAAAGGATTACTCCCATCGGGTTTGATGAATCTTGAACATACAGCAGACACCCCTGACGCGTCAATTACTATCTTGGCCGATATCGGGAATCTGTCCCCCTTGCCATCGCATCTCCATCCCTTGAATTCGCCATCTTGCTCGATTCTCTCCATGGACGTGAGTTTGTGCTTTAAGACGAGTTCTGCGCCTTCTTTAACAGCAGATTCTGCGATCCATCGCTCGAAGAGATGCTTCTCCAATACATAGCCGGTCTCAGTGAGTTGTTTCTCAGTTCCGTCGGGAAAAATCACTCTTATCCCATTGACCCTCTTGCTGATCACTTCTTCGGGCAATTGAAGATTCAGATTAGCCACGGCTTCATCGGAAATGCACTCTCCACAGTGAACCGGAGTTCCTATCTCGGAGTGATCTTCGATAATGAGGGTACTGAGGCCTTTCCTCGCACATTGAAGTGCTGCATTTCCGCCTCCAGGGCCTGCGCCCACGACCAATACGTCAACGTCGATGCCGTCCGACACATGTCTTGGAGTAGACGATGTGAAAAGAATCCAACGGTTATGTGGGAGAAAAGCGAACCTTCTCAACGGGGAGTCGCGAGTGTGGGTCGTGGCATGGACGAGTCTGGGTCGATACATCGACTCGCTAGAGCGTGATGGCGAGCTGCTTCGGATCACCAGGGAAGTGGATGTTGAGCTTGAAGCAGGTACCATTGCAGATCTACTCGTAAAGACCGGGGGGCCTGCGGTGATATTCGAGAAACCGAGGCTCCCTGATGGAACAATCTCAGATATTCCACTTGCTATGAACATATTTGGGAGTCACTCTAGAACCATGAAAGCACTCGGGGCAAAGGGCAAGGATGAGATTGGGAATCGGCTGGTTTCCCTAATGAAACCCGACATAGGTGCTTATCTGAAAGCTCCATGGAAAGGCATACCTCTGCTGAGGGATGCACTCGCATTACCCCCGATGGTTGTAAGAAGAGCGGCATCTCAACAAATCGTCGATCTTAACCCAGATGTTACGCGTCTCCCAATACCCAAATGCTGGCCCATGGACGGGGGGCGTTACATCACTCTGCCTCTTGTGATAACTCGAGATCCTCAAACTCAGGAGCATAATATGGGGATGTACAGGGGCCAGGTGCATGGGCCAAGAGAAATTGGGCTTCATTGGCAAGTTCACAAGCATGGCGCTGATCACGCAGCTGGGCATCCTGATGGGAAGATGCCCGTCGCGATATGTATTGGAGGTCCGCCTGAGTTGATTTTCTCTGCTATAGCCCCCCTTCCCGACAATCTTGATGAGTATATGTTTGCGGGTTTCCTCGGTCGTAGACGTCTGCGAATAACAAAGGCCAAAACTCAGAATTTACTAATTCCAGCAGAGGCAGACATCGTCATAGAAGGTTGGACGGATCCTAATGAGACAAAGATTGAGGGCCCCTTCGGCGATCACTATGGTTTCTACTCGCTGCCGGGCAATTACCCTGTCCTCCATGTAACAGCAATTACTCATAGGAGGAATGCAGTTCTTCCTGCCACAATAGTCGGTCAGCCGCCCATGGAAGATGGTTACCTCGGCGAGGCCGTTGGTGCTCAGCTGACACCGGTACTGAGATTTCAACACAGAGATCTCCGTTCGCTATATCTGCCTCTAGAGACTGGTTTCCACAATCTTGCTATCGTTTCATCCAAACAGCGATACCCAAGACAGGGTCGAAAGACTGCACTAGGCCTCCTTGGAGCAGGTCAAATGATGCTGATGAAGACCGTAATGGTCATTGACGAACATGAAGACCCTCATGATCTGGAGGTATTCCTTGACGCATTGAATAACAGGGTGAACCCCTCTGAAGATGTCATCGTGATTGAGGGCCTACCAGGAGACTCGCTTGATCCTGCGAATCCTTTCGAGAATATACAATCAAAGATTCTGGTAGATGCGACGTCGATTCCTTCCAACGATCCAAGAAATGGTGAAAAAACGCCTCTCGGCTCTCCTGTGATGCGGTCCCCTGAATGGAGAGTGACGGGTATTGACGCTCCAGGCGTTCCCGATGGTTTTGATCGATTGGTAGTGAAAGAGGGCATTGCGGTTCAGGCCCGCCTACTTCGGAACTCTATGCTTGTCGTTACCGTAGAAATAGAAGGAGGGCCCGGACCTAGAGAAGGTATGGAAGACCCTGATGAAGGGCTTGCACTACTTCAGAGAGAGAAAGTACGAAAAGTTGCAGAAGAGATATGGGGCATGCAAGGTGCTGAGGATCTTCGTTGGCTCTTCATCACCGACGATGACCTGGACCTGCATGATAGTGGTGCCAAACGTAGGCTTCTTTGGCAGTTATTCGCACGTTTTGACGTTGATAGGGGCCTGCTTTGGGACAAGGATAGAGGGAGAATC
This sequence comes from Euryarchaeota archaeon UBA52, assembly GCA_002505455.1. Lineage (GTDB taxonomy): Archaea > Thermoplasmatota > Poseidoniia > Poseidoniales > Thalassarchaeaceae > MGIIb-N1. The sequence goes on from DAVB01000002.1 coordinate 56,117, forward strand.
GCATGGGATGCAACTGCACCTATCCCGTCTACGGGTGGTCCAATTCCCGCTCGTCGGTGGCCTGCTGTAACGCTTCACGATCCTGAAATTCTTGAGCGAGTGAACAAACATGCAGAAGAAGATGGTCTTCTCAAATGGAAATGGCCCTCGAACGTACTGATGTAGATGGTGACCTCTCATGGAAATGAAAGATATCCTAGATTTTGTCAAAATAGAACACACTCTTTTCTCCCTGCCATTTGTTCTGATGGGATTCGTACTTGCAGATCGCCAATTTGGTACGGAAAGAACAGATTTGCTATGGATAATAGTAGCAGCGATAGGGGCCAGAGGTCTTGCAATGGCTCTCAACAGGGTAGTGGACAGGGAAATAGACGCGAATAACCCCCGTACTGCTTCAAGACACCTGCCTTCTGGTAAAATGACTGCCTTGGAAGCATGGGCACTCTCAGGGTTATTCTTGGTTATGCTGCTCGTTTCTGCATGGATGCTTAATGAGGTCGCCTTGAAGATGGCGTGGTTGCCAGTCCTAGCGTTCGTGGTATATCCCTACACCAAGAGGTTCTCATGGTTATGCCATTTCTGGATTGGGCTCTGTCTTGCCCTTGCTCCGGCAGGCGCATGGGTTGCGATATCAGCAGATACCCACGGGTGGGAGGCGATAACAGGGGTTATTCAACACACAGGTGGAGAGCGCGTACTTCTCTGGTATCCTGAAATATTCTACATATCATTCGGAGTGGCATTATGGATTACAGCGTTCGATATCAACTATGCACTCATGGATGTAGAAGTTGACCGTAAGCAGGGGATAAAATCGTTCCCTGCTCGTTTTGGAGCTAAAGCAACAAGCAATCTGAGTGTACTACTCACATTGGGGTGGTGTGTCTGTTTCTGCCTCACGGGGCTGCAAGGATTTGGTGATTCTCGGGAATACCGCTACTTTCTTTGGATTCCTGCGGTCATCGTAATGGGGGCTTTGAATATCTACGTGATGGCTAAAGAGTCGAAAAATTCTGGTCAAACAGAAGTTGCAATGGAGAGGTTCCAACAAATTTTGTTCAGGTGTTCAATGCTTACAGGTTGGGCACTACTTGGGAGTCTGTTGATCATGCAGGGCCAATGAATGAGGTGACATGTTGTTCAATATACACGCAGATTACAGCACTGCTGGAGACCAGCAACAGGCTATTGATAAATTGGTTAATCAGCTCGAAGGAGGGCAGGAACGTTGTGTTCTGCTAGGAGTCACTGGCTCAGGGAAGACCTTCGCCATGGCGAACATAATTCAAAGACTGCAGATACCAACTCTGATACTATCACACAACAAAACTCTCGCGCGTCAACTCTGGCAAGAAATGAGCGAGCTTTTCCAGAGCAATGCTGTGGAGTACTTCGTTAGCTACTATGATTACTACCAACCCGAAGCATATCTGCCCAATCGTGACCTGTACATAGACAAAGAATTGCAAATGAATGAGAGGATTGAGCAAGAGCGATTCTCAACCGTGGCATCACTGGTCTCACGGCCCGACGTCATAGCTATCGGAACCGTATCTGCCATCTATGGTTTGAATCCCCCAGAAGTTTTCCAACAGAGTCACCTACAACTTCACGTGGGGCAGAAAATCGAACCGCAGGAAGCTGTCAGGGAACTCATAGCACTTCAATATCGGAGAACAACGAGCGATCTTGTTCGTGGAGATATAAGACTTAGGGGCGAAGTGCTTGATATCTGGATGCCGAGCAGAGATGACCCGATCCGTGTAAGATTCGGATGGGAAGGTATCGAAAGAATTCAGGTGTGTGAGGCAGTTAGTTGGGAGCCTCTTGACGAAATAGAAGAAGCCTGGATTCATCCGAGAGAGTTCTACATGACAGATGAAGAAAGATTCTCAACTGCACTTGAAAACATAGAGTTGGAGCTTGATGAAAGATCTGCTTGGTTTGAATCTAAAGGAAAGGATTTGGAAGCACATAGAATCGAACAACGAACCAAATTCGATCTAGAGATGCTGCAAGAGCTAGGTTCATGCAAAGGAGTGGAGAACTATTCCCGGCACTTCGATGGCAGGGAAATAGGAGAACGCCCATACTGTCTACTTGATTTCTTTGCTACCAATGCTGAAAGTTTCCATGGTGCTCCCGATCGATATCTGGTAATCATGGATGAAAGTCACGTTACTCTGCCACAGGTAGGAGGCATGTACGCAGGAGATTTTGCTCGTAAGAAAAACCTGGTGGATCATGGGTTCCGTCTGCCGTGTGCATATGACAACAGACCGCTTAGAATTGATGAGTTTCAGAAATTGATTCCAAAGATGCTCTATGTCAGCGCGACCCCGGGGGAGCGTGAATTCAGACATCTCGCAGAAGTAACTGGACAAGAAGTCCCGAGAGGGTTGCTCCATGCACCCTCTGGAGGAGGGGCAGGCAAAGCCGACATTGCAAAAAGAGAGGGCGATGGTTCTATGGAGAATATTGTCAATTCGATAGAGGGCGTTGTCAGCATGGAGATTCGACCTACAGGACTTCTTGATCCGAAAATTGAGGTGCGGTCGACAAGTGGCCAAGTCCAAGACCTTCTAAGCGAGATAAATAACAGAGTCGAAAAGAACGAGAGAGTGTTGGTCACGGTCCTTACCATCAAATTCGCAGAGGAGGTGTCTGAATATTTGCAAGGAATGGGGATAAAGGCGCATTATCTCCATTCAGAAATAGACACCATTGAGCGTTCTGAAATCATCAAGGCGCTGAGAATTGGCCATATTGACGTCATTGTGGGAATAAATCTCCTAAGAGAGGGTTTGGATATTCCTGAAGTTTCTCTCGTTGCGATTTTTGATGCGGCTACTCAGGGTTTTCTCAGAAATGAACGCAGTCTCCTACAAACCATCGGTCGCGCGGCTCGTAATGAGAAAGGATCGGTCATACTCTACGCAGATAGCATATCGCCTGCGATGGAGGGCGCAATTAGGCAAACCTCTGAACGCAGAAAACGACAGGAGGCATACAATCAAGATCACGGTGTGGTTCCAAGGACTATCAAAAAAGCACTACCGACGATGGGGGATGAGGCAGAGGACTTGCTTGCAGGAGTCGCAGGGCGCGGAACCAAAGGTGGCAAGCGTTTGATAGCAAAGAAAAGACGTACTAGAGACGTATCCACTTTCGCAAAGAAGTTTGATCTGGGCGCAGGGGCCTGGGCCTCTTCGGATTCAGTTCTTGAATCGATTTCTCAACCGGAGTGGGTTGACGTGGCCGAAAAGGCGTTGGTTGGAAAGATTGAGGATTCGGAGATGGGGAGGCTTCTTGAAAAATTGGAAAAAGAGATGAAGGCGGCGGCGGCTAGGCTTGACTTTGAAAGAGCGGCCGTTATTAGAGACAGAATTTCTGAACTTCAGTATACGACCAATTGAAATCTTGATGCGGGAGCCAAAAGCATGGTCGGGTACGATCCGAGTGACTTCGAAGATCCTGTTTTGGATTATAATTTCAATAAAATTCAGAATACTTCCGACCTAATTGATCAGATGTCTGTGGCCGGAGGTTTCACCGCTACAAAATTAGCCAAGGCAAGGGACATGCTATACAAGATGTTCGAAGAAGCAGGAAATGAAGGCGTTGTCAATTGGGTTTCTTTCCCTGCTGCTCTGTGTGCGACAGGTACTCGTGGCTTCTTCCTCGAATTGGTAAAAAGACGTCTGGTTGATGTCATAGTTACAACCTGTGGCACACTGGACCATGATCTTGCAAGAACATACAGACAATATTTCCATGGAGATTTCGAATTGGATGATATTGCACTTGGCCAACAGGGACTAAATCGTCTTGGTAATGTTATCATTCCCAATGAATGCTATGGAGAAATTCTCGAAGCAAGGGTTCTACCCTGGTTAGGCGAGATAGAGGAAGAGAGGCGTATATCGGGCGATTCTACATGGAATGGTTTCGGTACTGTTGAGCTGTGTTGGGCATTAGGGGATCGAATAGAAGATGAAGGAAGCCTCCTTTACTGGGCTGCTAAACACAGGATTCCAATCGTAATTCCAGGTATAACGGATGGATCGATCGGGGCACAATTATTCATGTATAGACAAAAGAGTCCTTCATTCATGATTGACGTTCTTGCAGATGAGGAAATATGCTCTGAACTCTCATGGACGTCTCGAAAGGCGAACGCGCTCATGGTGGGGGGCGGAATCAGCAAGCATCATGTGATTTGGTGGAATCAATACAGAGGCGGACTTGACTCGGCGATTGGTATTTCAACTGCTCCAGAATACGATGGATCATTATCCGGAGCAAGGCTCCGTGAAGCGATATCTTGGGGTAAAATAAGACCGGATGCCCCTCACATCCTGATTGAAGGAGAGGCTAGCGTGATTCTTCCAATACTTGGAGCAGCATTACTTCGCCAATGAGTCTAGCGAATGTTCAAAGAGTACTCTTCACTCGGCCGGCCTATGTCTATTGCAGATATGGTACAGAACATGATTGATGAATTGAACGAGGCCATGGCGGACGCGGTCAAGTCCGACAATGGGAACAATGCGGCCATGACTCGTGTTCGCAAGGCAATGCAGTCCGCAAAGGGCGCTGCACAGGATGTTCGTATGAAGATCAGCAGCATCCGAAACGGATGATCTACGTCCTCATTCATGTAGATTGGCGAATACTCGCATTATAGCGAGTCTTAGGGACCCAGAGGGCCTCCAGCCGTGAGGCTCGCCACAGTTTCTCATGTGTCTGTCGATAGCATCAAGATTTGGCCTAGGGATGTTGCCGTGTCCTAATGGTAATGGCGTTATGGGAGGCTCTTCGAGGGTACTCGGTCTGTGCGTTCCATCTACTGAAGCTGAATAACGATTCCAGAGATGTGCTGCCTCAGCATAAACTGCTTCGGGCCACCAGGGTCTCCTCCCAGCCATTACCAATGGTTGACCGGATAGAGGTAATTTGTTTTCTATGATCATTATCCGTATTGCTTCAGCGACATCGGTCACAGGCAACCAGAATCTTGGTTTTTGAATTCTAGGATCCATGTCGGAACCGGATATCGCGTCGGCGATTATTGAGTGGAAAGTGCCATCCTCCCACATAGGGTCGCAGGTGTCCGTTACAACGTCCCTCACGAGTATAAGTTGCAAATTGGTAGAGATTTTTTCTTCGTTCCACGGAAGGATGGAAAGACCGGATGCCTCGATACCAACTCCAATCTCGAGCTTCTGCAAATCATCATTCTGCTGTTGAAGCGGTATTGTCTCGAGCCGGGATGCTATAGCATCCCTAAGAGGTCCTTTTGGGCCCAAGACCTCAGCCACTCTCGGCATAGTCATCTCTCAATTTGCAAGAATTGCTTCAGCCTGCATCTGATCATCCTCCATGAATGATTTCAAACAAGATTCTACGAGTGATACAATCATGTCAATTTCTTCCGATGTGATTAGGAAATGCGGTGTGAATCTTAACGCATTTATCCCTCCATGTATCACTCCTAGCCCATTTCTCCGACACCATTGCTCGACTCCGTCCACCCCCACCACTGCAAATCGCGCAGGGTCTAATTCTGCTGAAAGCAAAAGTCCAGTTCCCTGAACCTTTGTTATACATCCGGGCATTGCTGCAGATAGTTTCTCTAATTTGCTTACGAATTCTTTACCCCTTTCCCTGATATTTTGACGTAATTCAGGGGTTATATGCTCAAGAACGGAAATAGCCGTTTCCAGGGATCTCGGATTTGTAGTCATAGTATTCCCATAGACGCCTACAACATACGTTTTTGATGCTCTTTCACTCATGCCCAATACTGAAAGTGGGTATTGTCCCGCGTTGAGCGCCTTGGACCATGTCTCAAAGTCAGGCACCTCACAATCTTCGAAACCGGGATAGTCTACGATGCTCAGACAGCCTTGGCCCCTCAAACCTGCCTGTATCGAGTCAATGAGGAGGAAAGAGCCATGGGCATCAGATAGATTCCTAGCCATATCATAGAAATCTCTCGTAATGGAGAGGCCTGGGTTTCCTTCGCCCATCACTGGTTCCATCGCAAGGAGTTCAATGAAAGCATTATTTTTCTCTGCTTCCTTGAAAATAGATTGTAGTTTACCAATATCATTTGGAGGGACCAGCTTGACTCCCTCTCGATTCCTAAATGATGCAAGTTTATCACGATACTTTGGGAGACAGGAGTCTGAAATCGAGGCAGGTCTATCGGTTCGTCCGTGGAAGCCATGATCTAATGCAACAGTCCAGATTTCCTTTCCTTCGTGTGGCCCGCCTTCATCAGTCATCAATCTAGCATTAACATCTGCAATTCGCATCGCTACAGTAACAGATTCTGAACCACTGTTCATGCATATGAATCTATCAAATGGACAGTTTCCTCGACTGTGCCCCACCTCGGTCCTAATGGCCTCAGCGAATCTCATATGAGTCAGGGAGGGAGTCATGACGTTAGCCATCACATGTG
>DAVB01000002.1:62885-63171 GCA_002505455.1 Euryarchaeota archaeon UBA52
TCATGACGTTAGCCATCACATGTGGCTCAGACATTGCCGACATTACCTGGGATGGGGAGTGTCCCATTCCGAGCATGCCATATCCCCCATTATCATGTATTACAGCGCCATGAGTTGTTACGATCCAAGGGCCCTTAGCTGCAAGGGGCACGTACGGATTTACAGTTGATGGCTCGTAGAAATTCACGTAATACTTCTGAAGTTCCTTCGCAAAGTCTGCTTCATCAAGACTTAGGAGGAGTTTTTCAATGGAAGGATCCATCTGGCCGCGGGCGACCATAGCCTC